>NZ_JBQEPK010000015.1:33516-125178 GCF_052045615.1 Methylobacterium sp. 22177
CGGCCTCGCGGATCTCCGCGTCGACCTCGCCCCGGGCCATCCGCTGCAGCACGCCGACGAGGCTGCCGAGCGGGCGGGTGATCCCGAAGATCACGATCAGCGCCGAGAGCGCCATCGCGCCGATCAGCCCCGCGACGGTGGCCGAGGTCAGGACCATCTTGGCGGTGCTCACGGCCTGTTCGGCGCCGTCGCGCGCCTGCCGCAGCTCCGATGTCAGCCGGTCCACCCGGCCCTGGACGAAGTCTCGCACCTTGGCGCGGGCGACGGAACCTTCGGTCAGCAGGATCTTTGCAGCGGCTTCATTGTCGTTCTTGAGGCCGAGGCTGTTGGACCTGTCCATGGCGGCGAAGAACTCCTCCAGGATACCCTGGAGAGCCTGATTGGTGTTCTTCCGCTCAGGGGTGTCGGCGAGCGCGATCAGCGCCTTCGTCGCGTCGAACGCCCCCTTCGCCGCGGCATCGTAGCGGGCCCGGTAGCTGCCCATCTCCTGCTCGCGGGTCTCGAGAATGAGATTGCGCGCGTTGACGGCGGCCTCGTTGACGTTGATCCGGACGGCGAGGATCTTCTCCAAGCGAACGACCTGCAGATCGACGATGTCCCGGGTCTGACGCGACAGATCGTTCAGGTTAGCGTTCGCGTAGAAGATCAAACCAGCGGAGAGCGCCGCCATCAGCAGAAGTGGCAGGAACGATTTCACCAGGACTTTAGTATTGCGCAACATCACGGCCCCCGTCAGTGTCTGATGTGCTAGGTGTCAGTTATCATACTTAAAAAATAGTGAAGACAGGTTTTGACCGACTTATCGTCGTCGCGTAGATTGTCAATATCCGCGTGATGCAACTTGAGAGATCAGTTCTGGTCCGTGGCCGACACAGGGACGTGGACGTTGTCCGCCGCCGGGATTGGAGAGGATCTGCGGCGCGGGTCCCGTCATCAGGGCCGTCCGAGGAGCCCCTTCCGACCTCGGACCGTGACGCGCCCGGCACGCTCGGAGCCGAAGGTCTGCATCCCCGCGGCGCGTCCGCATTTGTCCGCGGCGCGGGGACGCGCTCAGTGTCCGGTGGGACGATAGGCGGACGATATACGGACGAGGTGTGAAGGGTGCGCGATATGCATAACGCCCCTTTCTGGTTGAGCTATTTCTCTATCGATGTTTCCATAAGTAGAATATCGATCACAGGGTTCTTTTTTCAAGCTCAATCAAGGCAACGGATTGACATGCGAAAATTGATATACAACTCTTACGCTGCGTGTCTTGAGGGGGATTGGCAGGTATGCTACCTGAGGTTGGTACTGGCGGGAGAAATGTTTTTGACGCGGCTTTGAAAAATTCAATAAAGATCGTTTGTGCCTACGTCTCCCGAAATTCGGTCTCGCACACCCAGCTCTGTGAGATTTTGGTTAGTACGTACGAGATGCTTTGCCAGATCAGCGTGGGGCCGGCGCCCGCGGTCGCGACGCCCGAAGCCGCGACCGCGCGGGAGATCCGCACGTCCATCCAGGCCGAGGGCCTGATCAGCTTCATCGATGGCAGGTCCTACAAGACGCTCAAGCGTCATCTGACGGCGCACGGCCTGACACCGCAGGATTACCGCGCCAAGTACGGGTTGCCGCGCGACTATCCGATGGTCGCTCCGGGTTACGCCGCCAAGCGCTCGGAGATCGCGCGATTGCTGCAGCTGCGCCATAAGTCCGGATAGGCCTGCGCGACCGCGCGAGGATCGGTCCGCCGGGATGCGTCCGACATCGCGGCGGGCGTCGCCGAGCCGGCCGCGACTGCCACCGGCGCCACCGGAGGCCGGCCCCGCCGCGCTGCGCGCGCACGCCCGAGCGTCGCGATCGCGGTCTCCTTCGCGGAGGCGGTCGCGGCCGGCGGTCGCGACGACAAACGAGAAGATATCCTCGAGCCCTGAGCGGCGCTCTCGGGCGAGACGCGCTGACCCCCTCCCTTCGGGCTGTCAGGCGCGTCCGAGCGGGTATCGCACCTTCTGCTCGGCCGCGAACCGGCTCGCCTCCGTCAGCACCCGGGTCCGGAACCGGTCGGCTTTGTGCCGATCGTCAACGCCCTCGGCGCTGATGAGCCAGCGGGACGTCGCCGCCGCGACGGCTGGGCCGACGCGGACGAGGGTGCCGTCGCGCAGGTCCCGCTCCATGGGCGCGCCCCGGCCGAGGGCAACGCCCAGGCCCGCGGCCGCGGCCTGGAGCGCCATCGCGAAGGTGTCGACGTGCAGGGTGTCGGCCGACGGCAGTTCCGCCGTCCCTGCCGCCTGGCGCCAAGCCGGGCAATCCTCGGTCGCGGACGCGACGTGGATCGTCGTCGCGCGCCGGAGATCGACGGTACCGTCCGGCCGGTGACGGCGTCGCGACAGGCCGGGCGGCAGGCGGGGCGCTGCCAGTCTTCGAAGAGGCGGATGTTGCGCTGGGCGGAGTCGGGAGCCGCCCGAGACGGAGGGCGCGATCGAGAACTCGGATCCCGGCGAGCTGCGGGGGCCACGCCTCGGCCAGGATCGGCCGGAGCGGGCGGCGACGCGGTCAGTCCCGCGGTGCCGGGCCGGCGACGGGCGCCTTCGGCACTGCGAGACGTCCCTCCGCGGCCTTGTTGATGTACTGGCTGGCGATGAAGAGTCCCTTCAGCGGCCGGATGATCGGCACGCAGGCCAGGATGAGCAGCGGGAGCGTCACTGCCGCGTGGACCCAGAGCGGCGGATCGTAGGCCAGTTCCAGCCAGATCCCGAAGGCGGTGACGGGGAACGCCATCGTCATCATGATGAAGAAGGCGGGCCCGTCCGCCGGGTCGGCAAAGCTGTAGTCGAGGCCGCACGCCTCGCAGCGCGGCCGCAGGGTGATGAAGCCGTCGAACAGACGGCCTTCCCCGCAGCGCGGGCAGCGGCAGCGCAGCCCGACCGACATGAGCGATTGATCGGTAGTCCTCTGCATCATCCACGTTCCTGAACAGCGGGCCGTTCCCTGTACGGACGGGCTTGTGCCTGTCGATTGTATGGCATATTAAACCATACAATGGCGGCGGAAACCGAGCGTTCCGGCGAATCGTCCGCCGAGCGCGGAACGGACGCACGGCCGTGCACGCCGGTCGTACTCTGAATGTATGAATACGCCAGCGCGAGAACAGGGGTCAATGTTGGAATCCTGGAGCCCGACAATCGCCGGCGAGACCGGGCCCAAGTACCTCGCCATCGTCCGGGCGCTGACCGCGGACATCCGTGCCGGCCGGCTCGCGCCGGGAGCGCGCCTGCCGCCGCAGCGCGCGCTGGCGAAGCAGCTGAACGTCGATCTCACGACGGTAACGCGTGCCTTCAACGAGGCGCGCCGAGTGGGATTGATCGACGCGACGGCTGGCCGAGGCAGTTTCGTCCGGGGGCCCCGGTCGCCGGCCGCGGAGGTGCCACGGCCTGATCCGTCCGGCAGCATCGACTTCAGCGTGAACATGCCGCCCCAGCCCGCGGCGGCGCGACTGGCGGAGCGCCTGGAGGCAGGTCTGTCGCGGCTCGCCGGATCGTCCGGCTTCCTCGCCCGAATGCAGTACCAGGACAGTGCCGGGAACCTGGCCGACCGGGCGGCGGCGGCCCACTGGCTCGGTCAACGGCTCGGGACACTTCCGGTGCAGCGCGTCCTCGTGGCGGGCGGTGCCCAGGTCGTGCTCGCCGCCGTGCTCGCCGCCATCCTGAAGCCGGGCGACGTCCTCTGCGTCCCGGCGCTCACCTATCCCGGGCTGCGCACGGCCGCGGAGCGCCGCGGAGTCCGCCTCGTGCCGGTGGCCGGCGACGCGGAAGGGCTCGAGCCGGACGCCTTCCGCGAACGCTGCGAAACCGAGCGTCCGCGGGCTCTGTACCTCGTTCCGACGCTCGACAACCCGACCACCGCGACCCTGCCGGCGGTCCGGCGGCGGCAGATTGCCGAGATTGCCAGAACGCACGGCGTCGCCATCATCGAGGACGACGCGTACGGCGCACTGCCCCTGGACGCTCCGGCTCCCATCGCGTCCCAGGCGAGCGACATCACGTGGCACATCGCGACGCTGTCCAAATGCGCGAGTCCCGGCCTGCGCGTCGCCTACGTCGCGGTCCCGGGAACGAACGAGGCGGTGCGGCTGGCGGCCGAACTGCGCGCCATCAACTTGATGGCCTCGCCTCTCACGGCCGCGCTCGCCTCACACTGGATCGCCGAGGGCGAGCTCGACGCCGTCGTCGCGGCGATCCGGCAGGAGAACGCGCTCAGGCAGGCCGTCGCGCGCGAGACGCTCCAGGGTCTCGACGTCCGGGGGCATCCAAGCGGGCACCATCTGTGGCTCCGGCTTCCCGCTTTCTGGCGTCGCGGCGAGTTCGGCGCCCACGCGCGGCAGCTCGGCGTGTCGGTCATCCCGAGCGACGCCTTCGCGGTCGGGCCTGCTCCGGAAGCCATCCGCGTCTCCCTGGGCGCGGCGCCGGACGCCGAGACGCTCCGATACGGCCTCAGCCTGCTCGCGACGTTGCTGGCGCATCCGCCCGGCGCGATCTCGACCGTTGTCTGAGCCGGCCGAGGCGGCCCGTGCCTCGCGCGTTCGGGCAGTCCGCGCCGCCCGGACGAGCGCTGTCCCTCGATCGTCGGCCGACTCCTGCTGGGGGAGGCGCGCTCCCCGTGGGACGCCCGGCGCGTGCCGATCCGAATCCGCTCACCGCGAAGGGAACGCGATGCTGTGCTGTCTTGGGCAGACGCGATCGCGGATCCTGCGCCGTCCCGCGCGCGCCGTGGCGCTCGCGCTGGCCCTGCTCGCGTCCGCCTGCTCGGACGATGGGCGGGAACGCCGCCGTGCCCTGGGCGAGACGTCGACGTTCGACGACGTCATGCGGGTGGCCGACGCGGAGCGCGGCGGGCGGCTGTTCGGTCAGTGCGCCGCCTGTCACACGATCAGCCCCGGCGCGGGCGATCGGAACGGTCCCGGACTCTACGACGTGCTCGGCAAGCCCGTTGCCAGCAACAGCAGGCGCTACGGCTATACCGGGGCGCTGCGGTCGCTGGGCGGCGTCTGGACCCCGGAGCTTATGGACCTCTGGCTCTCCGCCCCGGCGAAGCTCGCGCCCGGCACCAGCATGAGCTTCCGCGGCCTCCCCGATGCCCTCGATCGGGCGGATATCATCGCCTACCTTCGGTCGCATTCGCCCGGGGACGGTGACGCAGAGCCGCGGCCGGCGCGGCCCTGAGCCGGTCCTGTCGGCGTCGCTCGTCCGCCCGCACAGGTCGGAAGCGGGGCAGTGCTGCCGGTCAGACGAAATGCGCCGGCAGGGCCACGTCCTGCGCGTACTGGATCACAGCCAGTGCGAGACCCGCGATCATCGACCAAGCGACGATGCGGTCGGATCCAGACGCGGTGTTCGTCATCATGCGCGTGACCATCTGCCGTCTCCTCCTCGTCGCGGCCCGAGATCGGCCGCCGTGAGGCGGTGTTATGGTCAAGCTCCTTTGCCGCAGGATTGCGCGAAGTATTTCGTCCCGTGCGGCGGCATGGGCTGACTTGACGATCCCGGCTCGCGCGGGATCGCCGGAACCGGCAGTCTGCGGCCGTCCTTCGCGACGGCGGCAAGCCGACGTCGGTCCGGGAGAGCTCCGGGAGCCTCCCCTCAGAACAGGCCGACGGATTCTTCCGGGAAGCGGATCGCGAAGACCGCGCCTAAGCCCGGCCCGGCGCTCTCGGCCGTGGCGCGGCCGCCGTGCAGCTCGGCGATCCGACGGACGATCGAGAGCCCGAGACCGGTCGAGTTCTCGCCGCCGGTGGGCTTGGCCGACAGGCGCTGGAACCGGCCGAACACGCGGGACGAATCCTCCGGCGACAGGCCGGGCCCGTGGTCGGCGACGGCGCAGACCAGCTCCGCGCCCCGCGGGCCCGGCTCGCGGCTGACCCGCACCGTGATCGCGCCGCCGGTCGGGCTGTACTTGATGGCGTTGGAGACGAGGTTGTCGAGCGCCTCGCGGAGGCGCTCGGCGTCGCCGCAGAGGAACAGCTCGTCCGGGCCCTCGCAGACCAGGGTCTGGCCCTTGGCGTCGGCCAGCGGCCGGTCGGCCTCGCAGACCTCCCGGGCGAGGCCCGCGAGGTCCACCGGTTCCCGGCGCAGGCTGATGTCGAGGGCGTCGTTCATCGCGTCCGCCATGAGGCTGTCGATCATGGTCGTCAGCCCCTTCGCGCTGGTGCGCACGTGCTGCACCTGCGCCCGCATCTGCTCCCGGTCCCCTTGCATGTCGATCAGGTCGGACAGCATCTCGGCGCGGCCGAGGATCACCGCCAGCGGATTCTTCAGATCGTGCGCGATCGTGCCGAGGATCTCGGTCTTGAGGCTGTTGGCGCGCCGCAGGTCCGAGCGCTGCAGGTCCAGCCGGCGGTTCGCCCGGATCAGCTCCGCGGTCCGCTCGACGACCCGCCGCTCCAGGTCGGCGTTGGTTTGCTGCAGCCGCTCGTAGAGGATGACGTTGTCGAACGCGATCGACAGCCGGCTCGTGAACAGGGCGATGAGCGACCGGTCCGTCTCGGAGAGCTGGCGGTCGGCCTCGATCAGCGCGACGATCTCGCTGCCGCTCGCGGTGTGCAGGTACAGGGTCGACCAGTGCTCGCCGAAGCTGTGGCGGCGCTCGGCGAAGGCCCGCTCAACGAGGGGTTGCACCCGCTCCTCCAGCGGCCAGGCCGGCTCGCGCCCGGCATAGTGGCCGTAGCAGCCGGACCCGGCCAGGACGCAGAAGCGCTCCTGCGGGGCGGCGGTCTCGCGCAGGACCAGGATCCCCGCGCAGGCGACGTTCAGGAGCGAGGCGACCTGGGTGAGGACACCCTCGGCCAGGCGCTGCATCGATTTGTGGTCGAGGAGCATCGGCGCCGCGTCGATGATGATCTCGAGCCCGCGCCGGGTCTCGTCGAGGCGCTTCAGCTGCTGGTGGGCGCGCAGGGCCGCGGTGAGGCTGGTGAACAGCTTGTCGGCGGTCAGTTCGGTCTTCGCCTTGTAGTCGTTGATGTCGTAATCGACGATGATCCGCCGCTCCGGTGCCTGGCCGGGCTGGCCGGTCCGCAGGATGATGCGCACGGTCTCCTGCCGGAGTTCGCGCCGGATGTAGTCCACCAGCTCCAGCCCGGCATTGTCGGTCTCCATCACCACGTCGAGCAGCACCACCGCCACGTCGCGGCGCTCGGCGAGCAGCACCCGCGCCTCCGCGGCCGACCGGGCGGTGAGGATCTCCAGGCCCCGCCCGTCGAGGGTGTAGCTCGCCAG
The DNA here is from genome assembly GCF_052045615.1 of Methylobacterium sp. 22177. NCBI lineage: Bacteria > Pseudomonadati > Pseudomonadota > Alphaproteobacteria > Hyphomicrobiales > Methylobacteriaceae > Methylobacterium > Methylobacterium sp. 22177. The sequence goes on from NZ_JBQEPK010000015.1 coordinate 40,764, forward strand.
CGCGTAACGCGTGCCGTCATGGACCGCCGGATCGTCGTCGATCACGGCGATCACCCAGGCTCCCGCGGTCGGTTGCGCCTCATCGGGATCGTCGGGGATCAACGTGAGGGTATCATCGTCCATGGCTATGACCCGAAATGCTGCTCGCAACCGGACGACTACGCTAGAAATCGTGTTGAAAACTTGTCACGGTAACGTGAGCCGATACGATTCCTGCATTCGTTCCAGAGCGAACCCGGAAAGTGCGCACCGCTGCGATGACCATTCCAGACAGCCCCGCCCCCGGCACCGCCCGCGGCGTCGCGGCGATCCCGTCGATCGCCGTGGTCGACGACGAGGCGGCGACCCGCGAGATGGTCGGGGATTACCTCAAGCTCCACGGGTTCGCGGTGGTCCTGTGCGACGGCGGGCGCGCCCTGCGCGAGCACCTCGCCCACCACAGTCCCGACCTGATCGTGCTCGACCTGAACATGCCCGAGGAGGACGGGCTCTCCATCGTGCGCGACCTCAAGGCCCGCACGGCGATCCCGATCATCATGCTCACCGCCACGGCGAGCGCGATCGACCGCGTGGTCGGGCTGGAGCTCGGGGCCGACGATTACCTGCCCAAACCGTGCGAGTTGCGGGAGCTGGTCGCCCGCGTGCGATCGGTCCTGCGCCGCGTGCAGATGCCGGGCGCCGCGCCGGCCCCGGCTCCCGTGGGCGGACGCCGGATCCGGTTCGGCACCAAGTGGCTGGAACTCGACGCGCTGCGCCTGAGCGACGATGCCGGTCTGGAGCAGGCGCTCACCCGCTCGGAATTCGATCTGCTGAAGGCCTTCGCCGACAACCCGCGGCGCGCGCTCTCGCGCGAGCGCCTGCTCGACCTCGCCGACGCCCGCGACCCGGACGCGTTCGACCGCGCCATCGACGTGCGGATCAACCGCATCCGCAAGAAGGTCGAGCCGGATCCCGGCAATCCGCGCTACATCCGGACCGTGCGGGGTCTCGGATACATATTCCGCCCCGAGGGGGACTGATGTTCCCGGCTAAATGTTGCGTCGTGACGTGACAACGCAACAATTCGTGCTCCGGCTTGGGCTGGAAGCAATATCGGCGGTACGGAGCTTCCCTATCAGCGTGGCAGGACCGAGGGCCGCGGGTGCCCGGAGGACGGGCCATGCGACACGTGATCGGAACCTCGTCGGCCGCGGCGGTCGGCACGCTCTGCATCCTGGCCTTCGTCGGCTGGACCCCGGTGCCCGGCACCGTGACCGTGGAGGCCCGCGGCGGCGGCCGGGCCGCTGCGGCGGCCCGTGACGGCGTTCCCTGTGCTGGAGCGACCTGGCCCTACCCACCGGGCGCCTGCGCGGGTGCCGGCCCGGCCGCCCGGCGCGTCCGCCTCATTGCGGTCGATGCCGCGCCCGGCCCGCGGTGAGGGGCGGACCCGGCCATGCCGCACTTCATCGATGATCCCGGCTTCGACGAAGATCCCGACCTGCTTCTCCGGCTGCGCCGCATGCTGCGCGGCGGCGATCCCCGGCCACGGCGACTGCCGACCTGCGCGGAGCGGTTCGGCGTGCCCACGCCGCACGGCGCACCCACGCCGCGCGATGGCGCGCGTGACGCGCAGGATCCGGTGCTGGCCGGCCCCGCCCCGCGACGGGTCGGATCCCGACCGCGCTGAGACCGCGCGTGGTGGGTGGCTGCGAGGCGGCCTTTGCGAGCACAGCGAAGCGATCCGGCGGCGCCAGACCGACCGGGCGCGCGCAGCCCTGGATCACTCCGCTGCGCTCGTGACGGCGGAGCGGGCGGCATCGACCGAAGGCTGCGAGCGGCGACCGGAAGACTTGGTCGCCCGGGCGCCAGGACCCGTCGGAGCGCCGCCCGATTGCACCGCACTCCGGCCCGGCCTTAAGTTGCTGCCGGACCCCTATGTCGGGACGCGGATGCGGGTTGGACCCAAGATCGCCCTGGTCGGAGGCGTGCCGATCCTCGCCGCCGGCGCGATCGCCATGGCCGGCTGGCTGCTCCTGGCGCAGGAGGAGCGCGCCCGGCGCGGTGCGGTCCTGGTGGCCGACGTCTACCACGACATCGCCACCGCCCGCTTGGTCCGCGATCAGTACGCCGCCGCGGACGCGCGGGACCGGTCCGCCTATGCCGAGCGCTTCGCCGGCCTGACGGCGCGGGCCGAGGCCGGTCTCGGCCGGCTCGCCGGCTTCGCCCGCATCGACGAACAGCGCGCGCGGATCGCCTCTGTGGAGCGGGCCCTGGCCCGCTATCGGGGCGAGATGGACGCCTTCGTCCGGCGGACGCGGGAGAATGACGGCCTGATCCGCGAGATGACGCAGCGGGCCGACACCCTGATCGACCTCACCGACCGGGCACGCCTGCGGCAGCAGGCCTCGAACGCGGACCTCGCGCGCTCGATGGCCGAGAAGGTCGAGGCGCTGCGGGTCGCCCGGGGACTCGTCGCCCGCCTCAACGCCCTGAGAGCCCGGAGCGCGGAGGGCGCCGTGGTCGCCGCCCGGACCGCCGCCCAGGCGGGAGCGCAGGTTGTGGCCCGGAGCGACGCCCCCGCGGGAGCGGCGGGCGCGGAGAGCGAGGGCCCGCGCGCGCAGAGTCTTTTCCGCGCCGCCAGCCGCGATCTCGCGATCGCTCTGCGGGCCGACGGCCGGGATGCCGACGCCGAGTCCCTCGACGCGCTCGCCGCCGAGGCGGCGGCGCAGAAACCGGATCTCCGCGCGAAGCTCGACGGCTGGATCGAGCGCGTTCTGAAGATCGAGACCTCCGGCCAGGAGAGCCTGCACGACGAGGTGGCGCAGCTGCTCGCCTATTCCGTGGAGGCCAACGAGATCGAGCAGGCCACCCAGAACGTCGCGATCGGCACCCTCAAGCTGGGGCCGCGCACCGCCGGCGCCCTCCTGCACCGGGATGCCGCCCTCGCCGAGCGGATGCGCGACGAGGGCGAGCGCCTCGCCCGGAGCGCCGCCTCGCTGCCGATCTCGCCGCTGATCCAGGCCGAGATGGTCCAGGCCCTCGACGGCTGGCGCGCGCGCCTCACCACCACCATTGGGGGCCTGCGGCAGCAGAACGCCATGATCGTCGCGATGGACGGGCTCGCCGCGACGATGATCGACAGCGCCAAGGCGCTCAACGACGCCTTCGTGGAGGATGCCGACCGGTTCGGCATCTTCATCCAGCGGATCCTGCTCGCCGGCGCGGCCGGCCTCCTGCTGTTCGGCGCCCTGGTGGTGATCTTCGTCGCCCGCTCGATCCTGGTGCCGCTGCGCGCGCTCCAGGGCGATATGGTCATGCTGACCGGGAACCCGGCGGGGGCGGCCGTGCGGGGCACGGCACGCCGGGACGAGCTCGGCGACATCGCCCGCGCCACCGCGGTCTTCGTGTCCGAGATCACCCGCCGGGAAGGCGCGCTGCGCCGGGCGAAGGATCAGGCGGACGTCGCCCTGGTCGAGCTGCGCCGGACTCAGGACGACCTCGTCCGGGCCGAGAAGCTCGCCTCCCTCGGGCAGCTCGTGGCCGGAGTCGCCCACGAGATCAACACGCCGCTCGGCATCGCGCTGACCACCGGGACGCTCATGAGCGACGAGGCGCGGACCTTCCGGACGGGACTGTCCGCCGGCACGCTATCGCGCTCCCGGCTGACTCACTTCGTCGACCGGGTCGAGGAGGGCGCCACCCTGCTCTGCGCCAACCTCACCCGGGCCGCCGACCTCGTCCAGGGCTTCAAGCAGGTCGCGGTCGACCGGGTCAGCGACGAGAGCCGCAGCGTCGCGCTGGCGACCTGGCTCGACGACCTGCTGACGAGCCTGCGGCCGATGCTGCGCAAGGGCGGCCACGTCGTGGAGCGCGCCTGCCCGGCGGACCTCGTCATCGTCACCAATCCCGGGGTGCTGGCGCAGATCGTGACCAACCTCGTCGCCAACGCGGTCGTGCACGGGTTCCGGGCGGGCGAGCCGGGACGGATCACCGTGGACGTGTCGGAACGGGAGGGGGGCCTCGTGCGGATGGAGGTTCGCGATACCGGTCAGGGCATCCCGCCGGAGCACCTCGAGCGCATCTTCGACCCGTTCTTCACGACGGCCCGGAGCGCCGGCAGCACGGGACTCGGCATGCACATCGTCCACAATCTCGTGACCGCCAAGCTCGGCGGCCGCATCGCGGTCAGCAGCGAGCGCGGTCAGGGGACCGTCGTGCAGGTCGATTTTCCCGCAGAGGGCGCGGGAGCGGCCGCGCGGCCGCGGACCAGCGCGATCGGCACGCCGTGAGGCCGGCCGCGGCATGCCGGGCCGGGCTCCTCGCCCTGGCGGCCGGCCTGGCTTCCGGCCCGCTTTTCGACCCCGGCCCGGCGGCGGCGCGCACCTTCGTGTTCTGCTCGGAGGGCAGCCCCGAATCCTTCGATCCCGCCCGCGCCACGACCACCACCACGATGAACGCCGCGTGGCAGGTCTACAACACGCTGGTGGAGTTCGCGCCCGGCACGACGACGATCCGCCCGGCCCTCGCCGAATCCTGGACGATCTCGGAGGACGGCCGGACCTACGTCTTCGCCCTGCGGGACGGCGTCCGCTTCCACGCCAACGCGCGCTTCACCCCCACGCGGCCCCTGAACGCCGACGACGTGGTGTTCTCCTTCGCCCGGCAGCGGCGCTCCGGACCCGACGGCGCCGCGCCGGGCTTCCCCTACTTCCACGACCTCGGCCTCGCCGACCTGATCGAGGCCGTCGACGCCCCGGATCCGCGCCACGTCCGGTTCCGGCTGCGCGAGGCCGACACCACCTTCCTCGCCAACATCGCCCAGGCCTTCGGCGCGATCCTCTCGGCCGAGTACGCGGCGACCCTCGCGGCCGGCAACGCGTCGGACGACATCGCGCGGGCGCCGATCGGGACCGGCCCGTTCGTGTTCGAGGGGTATCGGCCGGATCAGGTCCTGCGCTACCGCGCCTTCCCGGAATACTGGCGCCGCGCCGCGGACGACGGCGAACCGGGCGAGCGTCCCGACGGCCTCGTCTTCGCGATCACGCCGAACGCGGCGGTCCGGCTGACCAAGCTGCGGGCCGGCGAGTGCCACGCGATGGCGTTTCCGGCGACCGGCGATCTCGACGCGATCCGGGCGGAGCCGGGCCTGACGCTGCTCGCGCTCGCCGAGCTGAACGTCGCCTACCTCGCCCTCAACACGACCCGCTCACCCTTCGGAGACGTCCGGGTGCGGCGCGCGGTCAACCTCGCCATCGACCGGCGGGCGATCGTGGCGGGGGTCTACGGCGATGCCGGGATCCTGGCTCAGGGGCCGCTGCCGCCGGGGATCTGGGCCTACGACGCCGACCTGCCGGACACCCCCTTCGACCGCGGCGAGGCGCTGCGCCTGCTGGCCGAGGCCGGGCTCGCCGAGGGCTTCGACGTCGAGCTGTGGTATCCGCCGGTCAGCCGGCCCTACAATCCGAACGGCCGGCGCGTCGCCGACATGATCCAGGCCGACCTCGCGCAGGTCGGCATCCGCGCGCGACCGGTCACGCGTTCCTGGAACGCGTACCGCGCCGCCCTGTACGGCGGAGAGCCCGCGCTGATGCTCTACGGCTGGACGAGCGACAACGGCGACCCGGACAACTTCCTGAGCGTCCTGCTCGGCTGCAAGGCCGCCCTGGCCGGCGGCGCCAACCTCGCCCGCTGGTGCGACCCGGCCTACGACCGGCTGGTCGAGGCCGCCCGCCGCACCGGCGACCGGGCGGCGCGACAGGCGCTGTACCGTCAGGCCCAGGCCATCGTCCGGCACGCGATGCCCTGGGTGCCCCTGGCCCACACCAAGGTGCATCTGGCGCTCCGCAACGACGTGCGCGGCCTGACGATGGATCCCCTCGGCCGCCACCTCTTCGAGACGGTGCGGTTCCGCGCCGCCCGGTGACGACGGCGGCGCGGGCCGACCTATCCGCCACGCTCACTTCTTGGTCCGCTGCTGGAAGACCCGCAGCACTTGGTTGCCCCGCGCCACGGCGTCGTCGAGGGCCTGCTGCGGCGACTTCGCACCGTTGAGCGCCGCCTCCAGCTCCTCGGCCCAGAGGTCGCGGATCTGCAGCATGTTGCCCAGGCGCAGGCCGGCGGTGTTGCGCGTCGGCGGGCGCCGGGTCAGCTCCTGCACGGCGACGTGGAGCTGCGGGTGCCGCTCGAAGAAGCCCTCCGCCACCGCGTCGGCGTAGGCGGCGCGCGTCGTGGGGATGTAGCCGGTGTTCCGGTACAGCGCGGCCTGCTGCCGTCCCTCCATCAGGAACGCCAGGAACCGGGCGACGCCGCGGTACTCGTCCGGCGTCTTGCCCTGCATCGCGTAGAGCGAGCCGCCGCCGAGGATCGCGTTCTGCGGCTCCGCGACGACGTCGGGATAGAAGGGCATCGGCACGACCGTCCAGTCGAACCGGGCCGCGGTGGAGACCTTGCCGTACAGGCTCGACGAGGTGAGGAAGATCGCGCAGTCGCCCGAGACGAACCGACTCTCGCCGCGATTGACGCGGTCGTTGTACTCGAACACGCCCGCGCGCTTCAGGTCGACGAGGTTCTGCAAGTGGCGGACCTGGAGCGGGCCGTTGAAGACGAGCTCGGCGTCGTAGCCGTCCAGGCCGTTGGAGCGGGTCGCGAGCGGCCGGTCGTGCCAGACGGACAGCTGCTCGATATGCACCCAGGTCGGCCAAGCCGACGACAGGGCGCACCGCTTGCCGTCCGCGGCTTTGAGTCGCCGCGCGGCCTCGAAGACCTCCGGCCAGGTGGCCGGGGGTTTCTTGGCGTCGAGGCCCGCCAGACGGAACCGGTCGCGGTTGATCCACATGACCGTCGACGAGACGTTGAAGGGCAGGGACAGCATCCCGCCCTCGGCATCCAGGTAGTTGGTGGCGACGACCGGCAGGAAATCCTCCGGCGCCACCGAGAGCCCCGCCTCCCGCATCACGGTGGCGACGGGCCTGACGGCGCCGATCGCGGCCGCCATGGTGCCGTTCCCGACCTCGAAAACCTGCAGCAGGTGCGGCGCCGCGCCGGTACGGTAGGCCGTGATGCCGCTGCTGATCGTCTCGGCGTAGGAGCCCTTGTAGACCGGCACGACCCGGTAATCGGGCTGCGAGGCGTTGAACGTCTCGGCGATGCGGGTCACCAGCTCGCCGTTCGGCCCGTCGAGGGCGTGCCAGAACTGGAGTTCGGTGAGGGCTTCGGCGGGCAGCGGGCGCAGCGCGAGGAGCAGGCCGGCGAGCGCGCCGGCTATCAGCGGCCTCAGGCGGCCGTCCCCGCGCCGCGCCGGTTGCCGCGCTCCGCTCATGCCAGCCGCTCCGGAAGCCACAGCCGCAGCACCGTGCCGGCGCCCGCGCTGCTCTGCAGCTCGACCCGCCCCTGGAGGCGGTTGACCACGAGGTTGTGGACGATGTGCAGGCCGAGGCCCGTCCCGCCGCGGGCGCGCGCCGTGGTGAAGAACGGGTCGAACACGCGGCCGAGGTCGGCGCCGTCGATGCCGCGCCCGTCATCGGCGATCGAGAGGCCGATGCCGTCCCCGGACCGGATCCCCGTGATGGTGATGCGGCCACCCTCCCGCTCCTGAAAGCCGTGCTCGATCGCGTTCTTGACAGCGTTCGACACGACCTGCGCCAGGATGCCCGGCAGCGTGTCGACGACGAGATCGGGCGGGCATTCGACCACGAAGACGTGCCGGCCCGGTCGCGCCAGGGCGCGCAGGCTCTTCAGCAACTCGTCGATCCAGTCCGCGAGGTTCAGCGCGCGGCGGTCCTCGATGGCCTGATCGGCCGCCACCTGCTTGAAACTGTAGAGGAGGTCGGCCGCGCGCATCAGGTTGCTGGTCAGGAGCTGAGCGCCCTCCCGCATCCGCCCGGCATACTGGGTCAGCCGCGAGCGGGAGAGCTGGTTCTCGCCCACCAGCCGCTCGAACGCGGCCGAGTCGGACTGGACCTGCGTCGCCGTGGTCAGGGCGATGCCGAGCGGGGTGCTGATCTCGTGCGAGACGCCCGCCACGAGCTGGCCGAGCGACGCGAGCCGCTCCGCGCGGATCAGGTCCTCCTGGGCCTGCCGCAGAGTGGTGAGCGCGTCGTCGGCCCGCTGCGAGGCGTTGCGCCGGTCCGCCTCGCGACGGCGGATCTGCTCCAGGAACGCGTTCGTCGCCCTGGCGATGTCGCCGAGTTCGTCGCGCCGCGTGAGCAGGTGGCCGTCGCGGCCGATATCCTCTGGGGCGGGCGCGGCGGCGGCCGTGACGATGCTGTGCTGCAGGGCGTGCAGCGGCCGGGTGATCGAGCGCGCCACCGCGGCGGCGGCGCCGATCCCGAGGCACAGGGCGCCCACTGCCCCGACGACCAGGAGCTGCCGGATCACGCTGCCGAACTGGTCGGCATCGTCGATGAAGGCCCGGCTCAGGGTCTGCGCGTTGGCGCTCATCGTGGCGGCGCGGCTGTCCATGTCGGCGATGGTGTCGTTCTGCTCGCCGATCTTCTCGATCGTCGCGGCGAGCTGCGCGCGCCAGCCGTCGATCGCCTCCGCCATCTCGTCCCGGATGCTCACCGGGATGAGCAGCGTCCGGGACGTGCCCGACAGCTCCGCGCCCGCCTCCAGCACCCGCGACGCCTCCGCGGTGTCCCGGCGCGCGAGCGCCGCATCGGTCCGCCGGGCGAGGCGCAGGGCCGTGAGGGCGATGTCCTGGGCGGAGAGTTCGGCCTCGTTCGAGAGGACCGAGTGACGGATCAGGAGCGCGACCTCCTCGTACAGCCGGTTCTGGCGGGCGACGCTCACTTGGACGAGCTGGTCGCACCACTCGACCAGGACGCGGCCGGCCTGGGTGGCGCGGGTCAATTCGAAGCCCTCGGACAGGACCCGGTTGAGGTCGTCCTCGGTCCGGCTCCGGTCGCGATACGCCTTCAGGAGCTCCGTCGCCCGGTCCGCCGCCCCCGCCTCGCCGTCGACCCGCAGGACGCGGCGTAGCCGGTCGCCCACGGCGTCGAGCTGGCGCAGGTCGGCGGCGAGTTCGTCGAACTCGATCGGGAAGACCGGGCGGCCGATGCGCGCCCGGTTCAGCTCCGCGGTGCTGATCGCCTCGCGCAGCTCCCGGAGGGCGGTGACGACGCCCTGATTCCGCTCCAGCTCGGCATCCTTGACGGCCAGGACGGCGATCAACTGGGCATTGTCCTGCTGCTGGCGCCGGCGCGCGACGTCGGTCAGCGCGACCAGGGCGTCCGCCCGCCGGGCCATGTCGGCGATCGTGGCGGTCGCCGTGCGCTCGGAGAGCAGGAGCGAGCGCATCCGCGTCACCTGCGAGTTCAGATCGCCCGTGACGGTCGCCACGAGCGCGGACTGGCCGCGCGTGCGCGCGAGACCCTCGAGACGTTCGAGCTGCCCGGCCGCGGTGGCGGCCCGCTCGTCGAAGCGGCGCTCGGCCTCGTCCCGCCGCGCGGTGCCGCCGCTGACGGCGTCCGCCCGCGCCCGGTTCATCGACGTGAGCGTCTGCGCCGTCTCCGTCGCCACCACGGCGCCGGTCCGGGCGCGCTCGGCCTCGTAGAGCAGGATCCAGGCGCCCAGCGCGATGGCGGCCGCGACGAGGATCGGGATCGCGCCGACCACGAGGACGCGGCGCGCGATCCCGGACCGCCCGAACCCGCGGGTCATCGCGCCTCGCACCGTGTCCCGCGCCCCGTCACCCGTGCGGCCTCCCGATCGGTCGCCGATTCCGCGACGACACATTCCGTTATTCTGCCATCGGCGCGATGACTTCCCGAGAGCGCTGAAGCAACACGGGACGCAATATTCCCGCAGCACGGCTTCCGTAGATACCGCCTCGCACAACGGTCCTCGAAGACCGAACGAGGGGAAACACCATGCTCGACGTCATCGCCCGCCTCCTGCTCTCGGCCGGGATCATGGTCGGTACGACCTACCTGCCCGCGCTCTCGCGGGCCGTCAGCGGGCAGCCGGCCGGCACCCGGGTCGCCACCGCCCCCGCGCCTGCCTGCCCGGCGAAGCCCGCGACGGCCGGGATCCGCGCCCTGGCCTGCCTGGGCTGACCGGCATGGAGACGCTGCCTCTGGTCCTGCTCGTGGGCGGGAATGTTCTGCTCGCCATCCTGATCCCGCTCCTCGTCTGATAGCGCCGCGATCGTGATCTGCGAGCCGCCCGGGAAGCCGGTCGATCAGCACCGGCCCCGAACCGCCGCTGCGGTCGGAAGTTGCCCGACGGTGAGGCCTCGATTAGCCGGACCCCGCGGCCGGCTCGGGCCGCGCCCCGTGTCACGATCCGCCGCCCATGCCCGAGTCTCCACGCCTCGCCCGGGACCGATCCCGCACCGCGGCCCTCGCTCTGGCGATGCTGATCGGCGCCGGCGATACCCGCCCGGGCTGGTCCCTCGACCTGCCGGACGGCCCGCGGCCCGCGCGGCCGTCCCGGCCGGTGGCGCCGGAGCTGGCCGCGGCCCTCGCGGCCTACAGGACCTACGTCGTGGCCCAGGCCGACGCCTTCGTGCGCGAGACCGCGCGCTTCGTCGCGGCGATCCAGGCCGGGCAACTCGCGGAGGCGCGCCGGCTCTACGCCCCGGCGCGCGCGCCCTACGAGCGCATCGAGCCGGTGGCGGCGCTGTTTCCCGAACTGATCAAGCGGCTCGACGTGCGCAGCGACGAGTTCGAGCTGCGCGAGCGCGATCCCGCCTTCGTCGGGTTCCATCGCCTGGAGATGGTCTTGTTCACCCTGAGCACGACGGAGGGGCTGGGCGAGATCGCGGAGCGGCTCGCCGCCGAGACCGTGACCCTGCGCGACCGCATCGCGGCGCTCGCTATCCCGCCCGCCAAGGCGGTCGGGGCGGCCTCGGCCCTGATCGAGGGTATCGCCGCCACCAAGATCAGCGGCGAGGAGGAGCGCTACAGCCGCACCGACCTGTGGGACTTCCAGGCCAACATCGAGGGCTCGAAGGTCGTGTTCACGCTCCTGCGCCCGCTCCTGGCGGACCGCGACTTCGTGGCCCGGGTCGAGCGCAGCTACAAGCGGGTCGAGGACCTGCTCGCCCGCTACCGCAGCCCGGACGGCGGTTTCCAGAGCTACGACAAACTGACGGCCCGGGATCGCAACGCCCTGAAGGGTCCCATCACCCTTCTGGCTGAAGATCTGTCGACGCTGCGTGGCCGGCTCGGTCTAGACTGATATCATTGCCGAGGTGTCACCCTGTGGCCTTCCTTATAGGCTACAGTGCGGTAGCACGACCAGATTTTGCCGAGCGACAATGCGGTTCCCTTCACCGGTCACCACCCGCCGCCGGTTCCTCGGCGGCTTCGGCGCCGCCGCGCTCCTCGGGCCCGCCCGGGCCGAGGACGCGACGCCGACCACCGCCACCGAGGGCACGCTCGTCGCCCAGCCCTTCTACGGGCCTCATCAGGCCGGGATCGTCACCCCGCAGCCGGCCGCCGCCCTCTACGTCGCCTTCGACGTGCTGGCCGAGCGGCGCGGCGAGCTGCCCCACCTGTTCCGGACGCTCACCGAGCGCCTCGCCTTCCTGACGCGGGGCGGCGCCGTGCCCGATCTCCACCTCCAACTGCCGCCGCGCGATTCCGGCATCCTCGGGCCGACGGTCCTGCCGGACAATCTCACCGCCACGGTCTCGGTCGGCGCGAGCCTGTTCGACTACCGGTTCGGCCTGGCCCGCGCCCGCCCGCGCCATCTCGGACCCATGGAACGCTTCCCCAACGACGCCCTCGACCCGGCCCAGTGCCACGGCGACCTGTTGATCCAGTTCTGCTCGAACACCGCCGAGACCAACATCCACGCCCTGCGCGACGTCATCAAGGCGACGCCCGGCCTCCTCACGCCGCGCTGGAAGATCGAGGGTTTCCTCCCGCCCCACGTGGTGAAGACCATGGGGGCCGACACCGTGCGGAACATGCTCGGCTTCAAGGACGGCACCGCCAACCTCGACGTGCGGGATCCCCGGCTGATGGACCGCTACGTCTGGGTCGGGGCGGGACAGGACGAGCCGGCCTGGACGGCGGGCGGAAGCTACCAGGTGGTGCGGATCATCCGCACCCTCGTCGAGCGCTGGGACCGCACGCCGCTCGGCGAGCAGGAGGCCATCATCGGCCGGCACAAGGGCAGCGGCGCGCCGCTCAGGCAGGGACACGAGCGCGACGCTCCCGACTACGCCGCCGACCCGGACGGCGAGGCCATCTCGCTCGCCGCCCACATCCGTCTGGCCAATCCGCGCCTGCCGGGCACCGAGGGCAGCCTGATCCTGCGCCGCAGCTACAACTATTCCCGCGGGCTGACCGCCGCCGGCCAGCTCGACATGGGCCTGCTGTTCGTCTGCTACCAAGCTGATCTCTCGGCCGGCTTCATCACGGTGCAGAACCGTCTGTCCGGCGAGGGCCTCGAAGAGTACATCCGCCCGACCGGCGGCGGCTACTTCTTCGCTCTTCCCGGCGTTCCGGGGCCCGAAGCCATTCTCGGGGAAGGCCTGCTGGCCGCGGTCTAGACATCGCCGTACCAGGTACCGGTTTCCGGATGCGACGGAGCGGCCGCCGGATGTCGGGTCCGATCCGTTGCGTCGGATCATTGCGCGACGGCCGGCTCCATCCATCCTGACCGGACGGACGGGACGGCGGGACGAGCCGGGCGATGCGCCCCGCCGTCGCGGGGAGCCGACATGCTGGTCGATACCGGGGCGTGCGAGGGGATCGCGCACCTCTGCCGCGACGGGCGCGCGGTCCCGTGAGGGCCTGTGGCATCGACCGGGATGGCCTGCCTCCCGAACCGTCCCAATCCGATCGGACCGCGCGCCCGTCAGTCGGCGAGGTGCCGCAGGGCGGCGGCGTTGCGCAGGATGACGGTCCGGCGGTTCGGAGGCAGCTCGATCAGCCCCGCCCGCTCGAGCTGGGTGACGGCGCGGGAGACGCTCTCGATCGTCAGGCCCAGATGGTCGGCCATGTCGTTGCGCGACATGGGCAGGCAGACCGCCCCGCCAGCGTCCGCCGTCCGCTCCGAAAGGGCGAGCAGGAAGCTCGCGATCCGTTCCCGAGCGGATTGGCGGCCGAGCAGCATCATGTGCTCCTGCGCCCGCTCCAGGTCGCGCATCATCGCGGCCACGACCTCGCGGGCGAGGTTGCCGTCGTCGCCCGTCAACGCCCGCGGCTCGCGGCGATGGACGACGAGCCGCGTCTCGGTGACGGCGTCGGCGCCGAACCGGTGTTCCTCACCGCATTCCAGACCGAAGATGTCGCCCGGCAGGTAGAAGGCGCCGATCTGCCGCCGACCGTCCGACAGCAGCTTGTAGGTGCGCACCACCCCGACGACGATCTTGTAGAAGGACATCGCCCGGTCGCCCTCGGTGTAGATCTCCTCGTTGGCCGCGAGGGTCCTGCGCGTCACGGTCCGCGCGTCGGACGCGAGCGACGCGGGGAGGGCTGCCGGCGCGCCGCGTCCGAAGACGGGGGCGAGGCCGGCGGCGGCGAGGGCGGTCTGCATGGGAGCCTCCGGGAGCGGAACGTGGCTCTTGGCTACGCCCTTCCCCGGCGCGGCGACATTCGGGGGCTTCTCTTAAGGGGTTTTACGGAGGCCGATCCGGTCGTCGGGGTGGAGGGCCAGGGCCTCATGGATCCCCTCCAGGAGCGAGCCGTCCTCGAAAGGCTTCTCGACCACGCGTCTGAAGCCGGCATCCGCCGCGAGGCGGCCCAGGTCGCCCGACAGGCGGCCGGTGATCAAAATCGCCGGCAGAGCGACGTTGCGCGCGCGCAGCCGGGCCACGAGTTCGAGCCCGTCCATGTCGGGCATCCGGTAATCGACCAGGAGACAACCGTCCGTCGGCAAGGCGACGTCGCGCAGAAGCTGCGCGGCGCCCGCGTACAGGCGGACCTGCAATCCTTCCAGCTCCAAGACGAATTTCAGGGAGTCGCGGACGGCCTCGTCGTCGTCGACGACGAGGACCGGCCCCGTGAGCTTCGGCATTGCGGTGCCCGATCCTTCGTTGGGCCGGCGTAGGCCCGCCTCGGGCCGGGCGCCTTGATCTGCCTCAAGCAGGTCCCCCGCGTGTCGCGTGGCGCGCGAACGCGGTTCCCGCTTCGCGCCCGACGCTGCCCCGACACGGTGCCCCGGAGGTCCGGAAGACCGGCCGGACACATGCCGGGTCGCCGCCGCGCTCAGTCGCCGTCCGCCTGTCCCGCGATCAGAGCCATGCGGACGAGCTCGGAGAGGCTGCCTGCCTGAAGTTTGGACATGACGTTCGCGCGGTAGATCTCCACCGTCCGCGGGCTGATGCCGAGGTCGAGGCCGATGACCTTGTTGGCCTTGCCGGCGACCAAGCCTTCCAGCACCTGCCGCTCGCGCTCGGTCAGCTCGGCCAGGCGCGCCCGCACCGCGTCGCGCTCGGACGCGCGCTTGCTGGTCCGGTCCGCCCGCGCCAGGGCCGAGCGGATGCTGGCGAGGAGCACCTCGTCGTCGAACGGCTTCTCGATGAAGTCGACCGCGCCGGCCTTCATGGCCTCGACCGCGAGGGCGACGTCCGCGTGGCCCGTCATGACGATGACCGGCGGCAGGCCGCCCCGTTGGCGTAGACGGTGCAGGAGCTCGACGCCGTCGATGCCGGGCATCCGCACGTCGGTGACGACGCACCCGACGCGCTCGGTCTCCGCGGCCAGGAAGGCGGTCGCGGAGTCGTGGACGCGGACGGCGAGCCCGTCGGTCGCCAGCAGGAAGGCCAGCGCCTGGCGCACCGCGAGATCGTCGTCCACGATGTGCACGGGCGCGTCACTCGACATGAGCCATCTCCTCGCGGTCGAGGGTGCGCAGGGTGAAGCGGAAGGTGGTCCCGCCGTCCGGGCCGGGGCCGGCCTGGATCTTGCCGCCGTGGGCCTCGACGATGGTCCGGCAGATGGACAGGCCGACGCCCATGCCGTTCGCCTTCGTGGTCACGAAGGGCTGGAAGAGCTGCTCGGCGATCTCTGGGGCGATGCCGGGTCCGGTATCCGACACGCGCACCTCGACCAGGCCCTCGGCGGGGAGCGCCCGCGTGGCGACGGTCAGGTCGCGCCGGGCGACATCCTGCATGGCCTCGATCGCGTTGCGGATCAGGTTGAGCAGGACCTGCTGCACCTGGATCCGGACCGCCATCACGAGGGGCGCGTCCGGGTCGAGGTCGAAGCGGACGCGCACGCCCTTCTCCTTGGCGCCGACGAGGGCGAGGGCGCTCGCTTCCTCGATCAGCTTGGGCAAGCCCTCGATGTGCCGCTCGCTCTCGCCGCGCGACACGAAATCCCGCAGGTGCCGGATCACCTGCCCGGCTCGCAGGGCCTGATCGGCAGCCTGGTTCACCGCGTCGGCGAGCAGGGGCACCTCGGGACCTTCCATGCGCCCGAGGAGGCGGCGGCAGCCTTTCAGGTAGCTCGCGATCGCCGTCAGCGGCTGGTTGATCTCGTGGGCCAGGGTCGATGCCATCTCGCCGAGGGCGGTGAAGCGCGACATGTGCACCAGCTCGGACTGCAGCTCCTGCAGGCGGGTCTCGGTCTGGTTCCGCTCGGTGAGGTCGCGGATGAAGCCGGTGAAGTAGCGCTCGCCGCCCGAGCGCATCTCGCCGACCGACAATTCCATCGGGAAGGTCGAGCCGTCCTTGCGCTGCCCGACCACGACTCGGCCGATGCCGATGATCCGGCGCTCACCCGTCACGAGGTAGCGGGACATGTAGGCGTCGTGCTGGCTGCGGTACGGTTCCGGCATCAGCAGGCTGACGTTCCGGCCGACCACCTCGTCCGAGCCGTAGCCGAACTGGCGCACGGCGGCCGCGCTGAACGATTTGATCTGCGCCTGCTCGTCGATGACGATCATCGCATCGGGCACCGTGTCGAGGATCGAGCGCAGGTGGGCCTCGCGCGCCCGCAACTCCTCGTCGGCCTGCTTCTGCTCGTGGATGCTGAAGACCACGCCGCGGTGCCGGCACGGCCGACCGTCGGCACCGACCTGCACGCGCCCGCGCGAGCGCAGCCAGTGAACGCGTCCGTCGGGATGCACGGTGCGGAAGTCGATCTCGTAGCTCCCGCCGTCCGTCAGCGCCCGCCCGATCGCCGCCGCCCTGGCGGCGCGATCGTCCGGATGCACGAAGGCCTGCGTCTCGGCAAAGGTGGTGAGACGCTCCGGCGGCACGCCGAACAGGCGGATGCAGGACGGGAGGATCGTGACGCGCCCGGTCGGGATGTCGAGGGCCCAGCCGCAGATGCCGGCTTCGTCGAGCGTCAGCCGCAGGCCGTCCGCGTCGAACGGGTCGCCGTTGCCCGCGGCGGGCACGTATGGGGGTTCAGGCGTCGTCATGTCGGCCGCGCAGGGGGACGGCACCGTCATCCGTCCAGGTCGTCGGCGCCCGTCTTACACCGCCGGTTGTATCGGAAAACAGCCGGCGCGCGGGGATGTCCTCGGTCCGGCGTCATCACCGCGCGCGGCGCTGCCGGCTAGGCCGCGCGGCTGTGCATCGCGGCAGAGGTGCCGAGATGCGCGTCGAAGGCGGCGGCAACGCTTCTCACGAAAGCCCTCGCGTCGTCGGGGATGTGGAGGGTGGCGCCTTCCCGGCGGACCAGCCCGTCGGCCAGGAGCTGCGGCAGGCGAGGCAGCGCGGCGAGGAGCGCGTCCGGATCGCGCCGATGCGCGCGGCACACGGCACCGACGTCGACTCGGAACTCGCACATGACCCGCTCGATCAGGTCGGCCCGGAGACGATCGTCCGGCGTGAGGGCGTAGCCCTTCAGCGTCGCGAGCGCCCCTCCGGCGACCCGGTCCGCGTAGCCGCGCAGGGCCGGGTCGTTCTGGACGTAGCCCTGCGGCAGCCGCCCGATCGCCGATGCCCCGAAGCCGATCAGCAGGTCGCTCGGATCCGTCGTGTAGCCCTGGAAATTCCGGCGGACCGCACGTCCCGCCCGCGCCAGCGCATCCCCCGGCAGCGCGAAGTGGTCGAGCCCGATCCGCGCGTAGCCGGCCTCACCGAGCAGGGCGGCGATGGCCTCGGCTTGGGCCTGCCGGACGCGGCCATCCGGCAACGTCGCGTCCTCGATGTGGCGCTGATGCTTCTTGAACGTCGGGACGTGGGCGTAGCCGAACACGGCCAGGCGATCGGGCCGCAACCGCAGGGATTGCCGGACCGTCTCGACGCAGGACGCCACCGACTGATGCGGGAGGCCGTAGATCAGATCGAGATTGATCCCGTCGACGCCAGCGGCCCGGAGACCCGCGACGGCCGCCGCGGTCTCCGCGAAGCTCTGGCGGCGCCGGATCGCGTCCTGGACCACCGGGTCGAAGCTCTGGACACCGAGGCTGGCCCGCGAGACGCCCGCGGCGCCGAGCGCCCGCGTCATCGCGGGGGTCAGGGTGCGCGGATCGATCTCGACGGCGATCTCGGCGTCCGGGTCGACGGGGAAATGGTCGCGGAGGAGCGCGACGAGCTCGCGGAAGCCGTCCGGCGTCACGATGGTGGGCGTACCGCCCCCGAAATGCACGTGGCGGACGCGCGGAGCCCGGTCGAGGTGGCGCGCGACGAGCACCGTCTCGGCCCGCAGGGTGGCGAGGTAGGCGGCGATGGGCGCGTCGTGCTGGGTGATGGTCGTGTGGCACCCGCAGTACCAGCACATCGACCGGCAGAAGGGGACGTGCAGGTAGAGCGACGCGGTCGCGTCCGCGGGTATCCCGCGCAGCCAGTCCCCGTAAGTTCCGGCATCGACCGCGTCGGTGAAATGGGGACTCGCCGGGTAGCTCGTGTAGCGAGGCAACCGCTCCGCGCCGTAGTGCGTCCGCAAGACCTCGCGCATGCGCGTTTCCTCATCGTCCGCGCCGGGACCCGCACGGGCCCGCGCTGTCGAAGCAGCCGTATCGTCTGGCTGCCTGCGCGACCTTGATCTGACGCAATCGCCCTGACGGCAGGACGTGCGGTGGCGCGCGCCTCCGGGTTGGCAGACTGAACCGCTCCGGATGCCGCGGCCGCGTGACGTCGGCCGTCGTGCAGGACGCGGGACTCCGCGCCTCGGCGATTTTCGCCAGCGCGGTCGCCATCGGGCGCCGGCCGGAGAGGGCGATCCGGTGAGGGCCTCTGGCTGTCCGCTTCAGCGGAGTCCTACCGAGGGACCACGGTTGCGCATCTGATTAGGGACATCAGGCCGATGGTCTGACGTTCTCCTGTCCTGTGCCGAACAAGGCCCGTCATCGCGTCGACAGGGCGTCCCGCTTCGGCGCGGTGACCTGCCGGAGCAGGCGTCCGAGCTGCTCGGCCGAGTACGGCTTGTGCAGGACGGAGAACCCGTGCGTGCCGTCCTGTGCGAGGACGTGGCTGTAGCCCGAGGCCAGGAGCACCGGCAGTCGCGGCATCCGGCGCCTGAGCTCCTGCGCGAGGGCCAACCCGCCCATCCCCGGCATCACCACGTCCGAGAACACGACGTCGAAATCCGCCCCCTCGGATCCGAGCCGGTCCAGAGCCTCCTCGGCATTCGCCGCCCAGCTGGTCTCGTAACCGAGATCCTCCAGGATCTGCGTGGCGAAGGTGCCGACCTCGACATTGTCCTCGACCACGAGAACGCGCTGTCCGGAACCGATGGGGGAGGCCGGCTCCGCGGCGGCGACGGCCACGTGCGGCAGGGTCTCGGCCGCGACTTCGGGCAGGTAGAGGGTGAAGGTCGTCCCTGCGCCGAGCACGCTCTCGACCGCGACATCGCCGCCCGATTGCTTCGCGAAGCCGAAAACCTGGCTCAGGCCCAGGCCCGTCCCCTTGCCGACCTCCTTGGTGGTGAAGAAGGGCTCGAAGATCCGGTCCAGCACCTCCGGGGCGATGCCGGAGCCGGTATCGGTCAGCGCGATCGCGGCGAAGGGCTGGGCGCTGGCCGCGTGGCCCCGGATCGCCGGCAGCGGGCAGGTGCAGGTCAACCGCAATGTGAGGGTGCCTTCGCCGTCCATCGCGTCGCGCGCGTTGACGGCGATGTTCACCAGCGCCGTCTCGAACTGGCTCAGGTCGGCGCGCACGGCGCAGGAGATTTCCGGGACCTCGGTGACGACGCGGATCCGCGCACCGGTCACCGTGTCGAGCAGCTCGGCCACGGCCCGCAACCGGTCACCGAGGTCGAAGACCTGCGGGGCCAGGGTCTGGCGGCGGGCGAAGGCGAGAAGCTGGCCGGTCAGCTTGGCGGCGCGATCGACCGTGTCGGACACCGCGTCGAGGTAGCGGGCCTTGCGCGCCTCGGGCAGTTCGGGCCGGCGCAGGAAGTCGACGGACGAGCGGATGATGGTGAGCAGGTTGTTGAAGTCGTGCGCGACGCCGCCCGTGAGCTGACCCACCGCCTCCATCTTCTGCGACTGGCGCAGCGCTTCCTCGGTCTTGAGCAGCTCCCCGGTGCGTTCCGCGACACGGCTCTCGAGCGTCTCGTTCAGCTCGCGCAGACCGTCTTCGGCGAGCTTGCGGTCGTGGATGTCGGTCGACGTCCCGAACCAGGCGGTGATGGTCCCGCCGGGATCGCGCAGCGGCTCGGCCCGGGCCATGTACCAGCGATACGCCCCGTCGTGCCGGCGGTAGCGGACCTCGATCTCGTAGGTGACGCCGCGCTCGCGCGCGTCCGACCAGACCGCCGCCGTCCGCGCGCGGTCGTCCGGATGAACCGCCTCGATCCAGCCATCGGGCAGCGACGCCCGCGTGTCGAGGCCGGTATACGCGCACCAGCGGTCGTTCAGGAAATGCAGCTGGCCGTCCGGCGAGGCGAACCAGACGAAGGCTGGCACGACGTCGGTCAGCGTGCGCAGCCGTGCCTCGGCCTCGCGGCGCTCGTCGATGTCGATCACCGACCCGAAGTAGCCGAGAAACGCGCCGTCGGCGTCGAAACGCGGCGAGGCGGCGTCGAGCGCCCAGCGGTAACGTCAGTCCCTGTTCCGGAGGCGGTATTCGAGGCGGAACGACGTCCGGTCCGCGTTCGCTGCCAGGAACGCCTGTTCGGACCGGATGCGGTCGTCGGGATGGATCGCGTCGAGCCAACCGAGCCCGAGTGCCTCGGCCTCGGCCTGCCCCGTGAACTCGTACCAGCGACGGTTCAGGTAGATGCACGCGCCGCTCTCGTCGGTGATCCAGGTCATCACCGGGGCGTCGTCCGCTATGGCGCGGAACCGCGCCTCGCTCTCCCTGAGCCGCGCGTCGGCCTCGTGCCGGAACGTGACGTTGCTCGCCATCCCGAACCACTCGGTCACGGTCCCGTGCCGATCGATCACCGGCACCGCGCGCGACAGCGTCCAGCCGACGCGGCCGTCGGCGCGCCGGACCCGGTGCTCGAGCTCGAACAGGCCCTTGCGGCGGACCGCGTCGTTGACCGCAGCCTTGACCGCCGGCCTGTCGGCCGGATCGACGTAGTGATCGAGCCAGCGCACGCTCGGCTCCGCCAGGTCGGACAGGAAGCCGCGGCCGTCGAGCTGGCGCATCTCCTGCCAGTCCGAACTCATGTGGTAGACCACGTCGGAGGTGGCGTGGACCAGGGCCCGGAGCCGCGCCTCGCTGACCCGCAGGCTCGCCTCGACCCCGACACGCTCGATATGCGCCCAGCAGCGCTCGGTGACTTCGCGGATGAGCGCGAGCTCGGCGTGCGACCAGCGGTGGGGGTGCGCGTGGTGGATGGCCATCAGGGCCGCGAGCCGGCCGTCCTTCACCAGCGGCATGCAGATGGTGGCCGCGATCCCGATCGCCCGGAAGGTTTCGGCCTCGTGCGGGGCGAGCTCGGCGACGTTGTCGTTCACGATGAGGGGCCGACCGGCATTCAGCTCCCGGACGGCCAGCGCGCCGAAATCGGCGAGGCTGTAATGCCCCAGGATCGAGGGCGATGTCGGGGCGTGCCAGTTGCCGCGGATGGTGAAGCCGTCGCCGTCCGGATCCATGTCGGCGTAGGCGCAGTTCGACAGGTTCAGGTGCGCGCCCACGCAACGCGTGGTGATCTCCAGGATCGCGCCGGCGTCGCGAGCATTCGCGGTTGCCTGACCCAGCTGGTCGAGGAAGCGGAAGCGGCTCTCGTTCTCGGCGATCCGGCGCGCGCTGAGGACGCGTTCGGTGATGTCGAGCGCCGTGGCGAGCGTGCCGATCGGCGTGCCCCGATCGTCCAAGACAGGGGTGTATTCCAGGTCCATCCAGGCCGTCTCGGCGCGCCCGTGCCGCCAGAGCTCGAGTTCGTGGGCGCGGAAGCTGAGCGGGCGACCGGACAGGCCGCTCGCGATCACGTGCGCGTTGAAGGCGCGGGCGTCCGGCCAGAGCTCCAAGAGGCGCCCGCCGAGGGCCACCGGATGGTGGGGGCCGCAGATCTCCGCGTAGCCCTGATTGTAGACCAGGATGCCGTCCCGGCCCCAGATCGCCACAGTCGGGACCGGCGAGAGCAGCAGGGTCTGGACGATGGTGCGGACGGGCGCGGGCCAGGTGCCGATGGCTCCGAGCGGTGTCGCCGCCCAGTCGTGGCTGCGGATCAGGTCGCCGAGCTCCCCGCCTCCGACCGGAGACCAGTTCTGCGGGACGGCCGCGCCGGTCATCGATGTGAATACGGAAACCAATGCATCGCGGTGCTTGTCGACGCGCGGGCGCGCGGCGTCAACGGGGCGGGCGCCTCGGGGCAGGCGGCGCCCTGATGGCGCGCCGCGCGAGTCCCGCCTTCGCACCCAGCGGGGCGACCGGTCGGCCTCGGGCGTCCCGACGTTCCCTCCCGGGGGCGAATCCGCTAGGCGTGGTCGCCGGTCCAGAACGCGCTTTCGCTTTCTCATGACGCTCGCGCGCTCGCACCGAGAAGAGGTTTCGTTTTCGTCGCGCGGAGGTCTGCAGGTATGCTCTCGGAGCGTCAGAACGCGATTATGGACATCGCGCGGACCGAAGGGCGCGTCTCGGTCGACGCCCTGTCCGGTCGGTTCGCGGTCAGCGTGCAGACCATCCGGAAGGATCTCAACGACCTGTGCGACGCGCGTCTGCTTTCGCGCATCCACGGCGGGGCCGTGCTCGGCGCGGGGGCCGAGAACCTCGACTACGAGGCCCGCAACGCGCTGGCGGCGCCCGAGAAGGCGGCGATCGCGCGCGCGGCCGCCGACCTGATCCCGGACCGCTCCTCGCTGTTCATCAATATCGGTACCACCACCGAGGCCGTTGCCCGGGCGCTCCTCGGCCATTCCGGGCTCATGGTGATCACCAACAACCTCAACGTCGCGCTCGCCCTGCGGCCGAGCCCCGAGATCGAGTGCATCGTGGCGGGCGGCCTGATCCGTCGCTCGGACGGCGGGATCGTGGGGGAGGCGGCGGTGGACTTCATCCGCCAGTTCAAGGTCGATTTCGCGGTGATCGGGGCCTCGGCGATCGACGAGGACGGGGCGCTCCTCGATTTCGATTATCGCGAGGTCCGGGTCGCCCAGGCGATCATCGCCAACGCCCGCCACGTCGTGCTGGTCGCGGATTCCACCAAGTTCGAGCGGAGCGCCCCGGTCCGGCTCGCCCAGCTCGGCCAGATCGGAACCTTCGTGACCGATCGCTGCCCCAGCGAGACGCTGCGCGACCTCTGTCGCGCGTCCGGCGTCCGCCTCGTCGAAACCGGTCGTTGAGCGTATCGCTTTCGATTGACTTTCCTTTGGTTTCGTATTCAATTCCTCTGCTTTCGCAGTCGCGCGCCGGACGCCGCGACACGAAAGGGGGAGGATCATGCGCACGTTCGATGTTGCCGTCATCGGCGGGGGGATCAACGGCTGCGGGATCGCGCGGGACGCGGCCGGCCGCGGATACTCGGTCTCGCTGACCGAGCAGAACGACCTCGGCAGCGGCACCTCGTCATGGTCGACCAAACTGATCCACGGCGGCCTGCGCTACCTGGAGCACTACGAGTTTCGCCTCGTGCGCGAGGCGCTGGCCGAGCGCGAGGTGCTCTGGGGCATCGCGCCCCACATCGTGCGCCCGCTGCGCTTCGTCCTGCCGCTGCATACCGGCCTGCGTCCGGCCTGGCTGCTGCGGATCGGGCTGTTCCTCTACGACCATCTCGGCGGCCGCAAGCGCCTGCCCGGCACGCGCCCCGTGGACCTCTCCGGCCCGATCGGCGCCCCGCTTAAATCCGAGTTCCGGCGCGGCTTCGAGTATTCGGACGCGCGCGTCGACGACACGCGGCTCGTGGTGCTCAACGCGCGCGATGCCGAGGCGCGGGGCGCCGAGATCGCGGTCGGAACCCGCGTCGTCTCGGTCCGCCGCGAGGGCGATCTGTGGCGCATCGTCCGGCGCGAGCTGCAGACCGGCCGCGAGGACGAGATCGCCGCGCGCTTCCTCGTGAACGCGGCCGGACCCTGGGTCGACCGGGTGATTCAGGGGCCGCTCGGCCGGAGCGAGGCGAAGCACGTGCGCCTCGTGCAGGGCTCGCACATCGTGACGCGCAAGCTCTACGACCACGACCGGGCCTTCATCTTCCAGAACGCGGACGGGCGCATCATCTTCGCGATCCCCTACGCGAACGACACGACCCTGGTCGGCACGACGGACCGTGATTTCTCCGGCGATCCCGCCGACGCGGCGATCACCGAGGAGGAGACCGCGTATCTGCTGAGCGCCGCCAGCGAGTACTTCGCGACGCCGCTGCGCCGCGACGACATCGTCTGGTCCTTCTCGGGCGTGCGCCCCCTCTACGACGATCACGCCTCCGCGGCGCAGGAGGCGACGCGCGACTACGTGCTGAAGACGGACGGCGCGGCCGGCGAGGCGGCGGTGCTCAACATCTTCGGCGGAAAGATCACGACCTACCGCAAGCTGGCCGAGGATGCCCTGAAGGAGATCGGTCAGCGCCTCGGCGCGCGCGGCCGCCCTTGGACCGGAAGCGCCGCGCTGCCGGGCGGCGATTTCCCGGTGGACGGGGTGGCCGAGCTCGAGGCGCGCCTCGCCCGCGCCGCGCCCCAGCTCGCGGCCGCCACGGTCCAGCGCCTGGTGGCCGCCTACGGGACGGACGCGCTGCGCATCGCCGCGAATCTCGGGCCCGACCTCGGGCACGGCCTCCACGAAGGCGAGCTGCGCTGGATGATGGACCGGGAATGGGCCCGCACCGCCGAGGACGTGCTCTGGCGTCGGTCCAAGCTCGGCCTCGCCTTCTCGGCCGACGAGGTCGCGGCGCTGCGGGCGAAGATCGCGACCATGACCGGCCGGCACGCCGGCGCGATGGCCGCCGGCTGAGCCGGCCGCCCCGCGCGGGCGGCAGGGGAACCGCACGACGGCGACCCGGCCGAGCCGGAGACGCGCCGCACCACAAGGAGGAAACGATGCCGCGACCGGACAATGCCGTCCACCATCGCCAAAGGTCGAGACCGGACGCGCGGATCGCGCGTCGGCACGCCGCGGGATCCGCTTCGGCGCGACGCTGAGCGCGGCCCGTCACCACCCCGTCCAATCCGAGATGCGCCCGGGATGAGCCTGGGTCCGTCCGCGATCTCACGAAGGCGCGCCATGATCGGCTTCCTCGCTCCCGCGGCCCATCGGCCACCCATTCAGACGGATCGCGTCGATCCGACCTACCGCAAGCTGCGTTGGCAGATCTTCGCGGGAATCTTCCTGGGCTATGCGGGCTATTACCTGCTGCGCAAGAACTTCTCGCTGGCCATGCCCTACTTGGTCGAGCAGGGCTACAGCCGCGGTGAGCTCGGCACCGCGCTCTCCGCGGTGGCGATCGCGTACGGCCTGTCCAAGTTCCTGATGGGCATGGTCTCGGATCGCTCCAACCCGCGCTACTTCCTGCCGATCGGCCTCGTGCTCTCGGCGCTGGTGATGTTCCTGTTCGGCTTCGTGCCCTGGGCGACGTCCAGCGTCGGCATCATGTTCGTGCTGCTCTTCCTCAACGGCTGGTTCCAGGGCATGGGCTGGCCGCCGAGCGGTCGCACGATGGTGCACTGGTGGTCGCAGAAGGAGCGCGGCGGCGTCGTCTCGGTCTGGAACGTGGCGCACAACGTCGGCGGTGGCCTGATCGGGCCGCTGTTCCTGCTCGGCCTGGCCTGGTTCAACGACTGGCACGCGGCCTTCTACGTGCCCGCCGCCGTGGCGCTCGGCGTCGCGGTCTTCGCCTTCCTGACCATGCGGGACACGCCGCAATCCTGCGGGCTGCCGTCCGTGGAGACCTGGAAGAACGATTACCCGGAGGGCTACGACGCCAACCACGAGCGCGAGTTCTCCACGCGCGAGATCTTCGTCGAGCACGTCCTGAAGAACCGGATGCTCTGGTACATCGCCTTCGCCAACGTGTTCGTCTACCTGCTCCGCTACGGTGTACTGGACTGGGCGCCGACCTACCTGAAGGAGGCCAAGCACTTCTCGGTGGACAAGACCTCCTGGGCCTACTTCCTCTACGAGTGGGCCGGCATCCCCGGCACCCTGCTCTGCGGCTGGCTGTCCGACAAACTGTTCCGCGGCAATCGCGGCGCGACGGGCGTGGTGTTCATGTTCGGCGTCATGGCGGCGACGCTGGTCTACTGGCTCAACCCCGAGGGCAACCCGGGCGTCGATCTCGCGGCCCTGATCTGCATCGGCTTCCTGATCTACGGGCCGGTGATGCTGATCGGTCTCCAGGCCCTCGAGCTCGTGCCCAAGAAGGCGGCCGGGACGGCGGCGGGCTTCACGGGCCTGTTCGGGTATCTGGGGGGCTCCGTCGCGGCGAGCGCGCTGGTCGGCTACACGACCGACCATTACGGCTGGAACGGCTGCTTCATCCTCCTGCTGGCGGCCTGCGTCCTCGCGATCGTCTGCCTGGCCCTGACCCTGCGGCACACCGGCACCGCGGCCCCGCAATTCGCCTGACCGCCGGTCCTGTCGGCGCGGCAGGGAGGCTGAAGCCCCCCTGCCGATCCCGTGCCGGCGGATCAGGCCGGAGCGCCCAGAGCGGCCGACTGGCCCGCGCGGCGGTCGATCAGGCGCGTGGTGACGGGGCCGCAGGCCCCCCTGATCGCCGTCCACAGGCCGCGCGGTTGCCGTCGGCTTCGGTGAGCCACGTCGTGACGGGGGGCGTGAAGCCGCCGGGCAGGGCGGTCGCCAGCGGGTCGGCGAGGACGAAGCCGGCCGTGCGCACCCTCGCCGGGACCACCTCGGTCGCCGCCACCACCATCGCGCCGTTGCCGCTGCCGTACAGGAAGGACAGCCGGGGAGCGCGATCAGCACGTTGCCGACGCTCGCGTTGGCCACGGGCCAGCCCAGCACCGGTTAGGCGGTGCGCAGGGTGGGCGCCGAGATGACGAGCAGGATCGGCTTGCGCCCGATCCGGCCGGACAGCGCCCCCATGACCGGCAGCCAGAACAGGTTCGACAGGGCGGTGCAGAACGGCAGCAGCAGGCTGTCGGTCTCGGACAGCTCGGATCGGCGGAGCGGTCGCGCTCGCATCTGCTGCCGAGCGGGCGGGGCCGGTGGCGCGCGTCGATCTGCGCGTGCCCCGGGCGCCGCAACGCCGGCCGAGCCCTGGGCTGCACCCGCGCGGCGCGCGCCCGTCACATCGCCCCGAGCGCCCGCGGGAGCCACAGGGAGAGGGCCGGCCAGTAGGTCACCAGGACCAGGAAGGCCAGCATCGTCAGGAGCCAGGGCAGCACCGCCACCGTCAGCTCGGAGATGCCCATATGGGCGATGCCGCTGGCCACGTAGAGGTTGAGCCCGACCGGCGGGTGGCACAGGCCGACCTCCATGTTGACCGCCATGATGATCCCGAAATGGATCGGATCGATCCCGAGCTTGACGGCGATCGGGAACAGGATCGGCGCCATGATCAGCAGGATCGAGGACGGCTCCATCACGTTGCCGGCGATCAGCAGGATGATGTTGACGACGAGCAGGAAGACCAGCGGGCTGAAGTTCATGGCGATCAGCCACGCCGCCATCGTCTGCGGGATGTTCTCGGAGGTCATCAGGAACGAGAACAGCACCGCGTTGGTGATGATGTAGAGCAGCATCGCGCTCATGTTGGCGGAGGCGAGGAGCACCCGAGGCACGTCCGACAGCTTCAGGTCGCGGTAGACGAACACCGCGATGACGAAGGCGTAGACGGCGGCGGTCGCCGCCGCCTCGGTCGGCGTGAAGATGCCCGCGTAGATGCCGCCGATCACCATCACCACGAGGAACAGGCCCCAGGCGCTCTCGCGGAAGGCGCGCAGGCGCTCGGCCCAGGAGGCCCTGGGCATGCGCGGATAGCCCCGGCGCTTGGCGATGACGAAGGTGACGGTCGCCAGCATCGCCGACAGGACGATGCCGGGCATCACCCCGGCCAGGAACAGGTTGCCGATCGAGGAATTCGTCGACACCCCGTAGAGCACGAGGATGATCGAGGGCGGCACGAGGATGCCGAGCGCCCCCGACGTGGTGATCACCCCGGCGCCGAAGCGCCGCGGGTAGCCCTCGGCCACCATGGCCGGCAGGATGATCGAGCCGATCGCCACGACCGTCGCCACGCTCGATCCCGACACGGCGGCGAACAGCGCGCAGGCGACCACGCCCGCGAGGCCGAGGCCGCCCGGCCAGTGCCCGACGAGCGAGGTCGTGAAGGCGATCATCCGCCGCGCCACGCCGCCATGGGCCAGGAAGTTGCCGGCGAGGATGAAGAACGGGATCGCCATGATCGAGAAGTTCTCGATCCCGGTGAACAGCTTGAGCGCGACGCTCTCGATCGGCACCTGCGTCAGCGTGAACAGGAAGGTCAGCACCGTCAGGCCGAGCGCGATCGAGATCGGCATGCCGGTGAGCATGAGGGCGATGAGCAGCCCGAAGATGATCAGGCCGCTCATGCGGGGCCTCCCTCGCGGCCGAGCTGGACCGGGTCGACGCCCTCGACGGTCGGGACGCCGTCGACATGGGCGTGGTCGCGGGCGGGCAGGTGCCCGGTCGTCCAGTAGCCCCACGCGACCTGGAGGAAGCGGAAGCACATCAGGTAGGAGCCGAGGGGGATCGCGAGGTAGACGATCCAGACCGGGATCTCCATGTCGGGCGTCGTCTGGTCGGTGTGGCCGATGCGCCAGACGAAGTTCGTGCCGAGCGTGCCGACGATCCCGGTGAACAGGGCGCCCGCCGCGAGGCTGACCAGGACCATGATCCGGCGCGCGCCCGGCGGCAGCCGGTTGACCAGCACGTCGACGCCGACATGGATGCCGGTGCGCACGCCGTAGGCCGCGCCGAACTTCGCGACCCAGATGAACATGTAGATGCACAGTTCCTGCGACCAGCCGAAGTCGATCCGGTCGGTGTAGTCCTGGAGCGCGGGGATGCCGGAGAGGAACCGGTGCACCACCGTGGCGAAGGTGATGACGGTCGCGGCCGCCATCAGCGTTCCGATCAGCACCTCTTCGAGCCGATCGAGAAGTTTCAGCAACATGGTCGGTCCGGGCGGCGCGGCGGCAGGATCAGTTGTTCGGCGCCGCCTCGGCTTCCTTGTTGAGCGCCGCGACGAGATCCTTGCCGACGCGGGAGGCCATCTCGCGCTGGACCGGTGCGAGCGCTTTGCGCCACGCGGCGTTCTCGGCCTCGGTCGGGGTGTAGACCTCGGTCTTGCCGGTGGCGCGGATGTCGGCGAGCGCCTTCTCGTTCTGCTTGTCGGCGATCTCGTGCTCGTAGGCGGTCGCGTCCTTCATGGCGCCCTCGAGCGTCGTGCGAATGTCGGCGGGCAGGCCGTCCCAGAAGCCCTTGTTCACGATCACCGCGTAGCCGATGTAGCCGTGATAGGTCAGCGTGGCGTGCTTCTGCACCTCGTTGATCTTCTGGGTCGTGACGTTCGACGGCGGGTTCTCCTGGCCGTCGACCACACCGGTCTGCAGCGCCTGGTAGAGCTCGGAGAAGGCCAGGACCTGCGGTAGCGCGCCGAGCTGCTTGAACTGCGCCTCCAGCACCTTCGAGGACTGGATGCGGAACTTCAGGCCCTTCACGTCCTCGGGGGCGTGCATGGGCTTGTTGGCGGTGAGGATCTTGAAGCCGTTGTCCCAGTAGCCGAGGCCCTTGATCCCCTTGGATTCGAGCTTCTTGAACAGGCCCTGGCCGATCGGCCCGTCCTGGACGCGGCGGAGCACCTGCTCGTTGGGGAAGATGTAGGGCAGGTCGAAAGCCTCGAATTCCTTCACGCCGAGGGGGCCGAACTTGCTCGTGGACGGCGCCAGCATCTGCACGGCGCCGAGCTGGAGCATCTCCACCTCTTCCTTGTCCTTGTAGAGCGTGCTGTTCGGATAGATCTCGACCTTGACCGCGCCCTTGGTGCGCTCCTCGGCGAGCTGCTTGAACCGCTCGGCGCCCTGGCCCTTGGGCGTGTCTGTGGTGACGACGTGGCTGAACTTGATGACGATCGGACTCTGCGCCGCGGCCGGCGCCGCGAGGGCGAGCGCACACACGAGCGCACCGAGAATCCGAGCCGTCATCGCGTCCTCCCAGACTGATTCCGCATCGTTGCGCGGATTGAATTTTGGATAGACTTGCAGGTAGTCGCGGTGGCGACAAGCACCAAAGCGTGATGCCCGGGGGGAGATGTTGTTCGCGCCGGTGGTTCAGCCCCTGTCGCGCTGGCCGATAAAGGCCTGCACCGCCTCCCGATGCTCGGGGGTCGCGGTGACGACGGCGTAGTGCGAGGAGATAAGGTCGAGGTTGGTGCGCAGGTCGTTGCGCATGCCCTGATAGACCGCGCGCTTGATCAGGCTCAGGGTCATCGGCGGCGCCTGGGCGATCTTCCGCGCCAGCGCCGCGACGGCCGGCATCAGGTCGGGGTCGGCGTGGACGCCGTTGACGAGGCCGATCCGCAGGGCCTCGTCGGCATCGACGAAATCGCCGGTGAAGAACAGCTCCAGCGCCTTCGCGGTCCCGACGAGGCGGGGCAGGAAATGGGCGCCGCCCGCGCCCGGGACGAGGCCGACCCGCACGTAGGTCTCGGCGAAGCGCGCGCTCCGCGCGGCGAAGCGCAGATCGCACATCAGGGCGAGGTCGAGGCCCGCGCCGGTGGCCACGCCGTTCAGGGCGGCGATCACCGGCTTGTCGAGATCCTCCAGCGTCAGCGGGATGCGCTGGATCCGCCCGTGGAGCTCCTCCTTGCGCCGGGCCGGCGGCTGGTCGAGGCGCTCGCCCATCTCGACGATGTCGCCGCCGCTGCAGAAGGCCGAGCCCGCGCCGGTCACGACCACGACGCGGATCGCCGCGTCGGTGCGGCAGCGCTGCAGGGCCGCCGTCCAGGCCTCGATCATCGGGAAGGTGAAGGCGTTCTTCCGCTCGGGCCGGTTCAGCGTGATGGTCGCCACCCCCTCGGCGACGGAGAACAGCAGGTCCTCGCCCGCGTCTCGGGTCCCAGTCTCGGCACTCATCGGGCGGCCTCCAGGGGCGCGGGGTGGGTTTCGCCCGGCGCGTCGATCAGGGCCGCGATCTCGGCCGGGTCGAGCCCGGCCTCGGCCAGGACCTCGGCGGTGTGCTCGCCGTGCCGCGGGGCGTGGCGGCGGATCGCGAACCGGCTGCCGCTGAACGAGACCGGCCGGCGCATGGTCCGGTAGGCCCCCTCGCTCGGGTGCTCGGCGGTGCCGAAGAAGCCCACCGCCCTCAGATGTTCGTCCTCCGGCAGGTCCTCCAGCCCGAGGACCGGCATGCACGGGATGCTCACCGAGTCGCAGAACGCGACCCACTCGCCGGTGGTCCTGCGCGGCGCCTCCTCCTCCACCAGCGCGTAGAGGATCTCGATGTTCTCCACCCGCACGGCGAGCGGCGCGAAGCGCGGATCGTCGACGAATTCGAGCCGGCCGGTATGGATGAAGAAGTCGCGCCAGTTCCGGTCCGAGTAGGGCAGGATGCAGGCGTAGCCGTCCCGGGTGCGGTAGGGCTTGCGCTTCGGGCTCAGCACCCGGTTGAAGCCCGGCGGCCCCAGCGGCGGCTCGAAGGCGTAGCCGACCATGTGCTCGACGAAGTTGAACTCCACCATGGTCTCGAACATCGGCACCTCGACCGCCTGCCCGCCACCGCCGGCCCGGCGCTCGTAGAGGGCGGCGAGGATCGCGCAGGCGATGGCTTGGCCGGCGATCTTGTCGCACAGCACGGTGGGCAGGTAGCCGGGCCGGCCGGTGGCGGCCGTCTGGAGCGCCGCGAGGCCCGAGCCCGCCTGAATCAGGTCGTCGTAGGCCGCCTTGTGGGCGTAGGGGCCGTCGGCCCCGAACCCGTAGGCGCCGCAGAAGACGATGTCGGGCTTGAGCGCGCGCACGCGCTCGTAGCCGTAGCCCAGGCGCAGGATCGCGTCCGGCCGCATCGAGTGGACGAAGACGTCTGCCGTGGCGATCAGCCGGTCCAGGGCGGCCCGCGCCGCGGCCCGCTTCAGGTCGAGGCGCACGCTGCGCTTGTTGCGGTTGAGGTGCAGGAAGTTGCCGCCCATCCCGGCGCTCCGGGCGGGCCGATAGTGCCGGAAGGAATCGCCCTCCGGCGTCTCGATCTTGATCACGTCGGCGCCGAGATCGGCGAGGATATGCGTCGCCGAGGGGCCCATGATCACGCTGGTCAGATCGACGACCCGCACGTCCGCGAGCGGCCCGGCCTTGTTCGTCTCGGCAGAGTGAGTCTCGGCGGAGTGATCCGGCACGCAAAGGTCTCCCATCTCAGCCGGCACCGCCCCGGAGCCGGACCAGCATCGGCCAGAGGGCCGCGCCGCCGCACGCGCAGACCGCGCGCCCGATCCGCTCCTGCCAGAGGGCGTCGGATCCGAACTCGTCGCGCCAGGACCACAGCCGCCGCGTCGCGCGGTGGAGCGGGTGCTCCTGAGTGAAGCCCATGGCCCCGTGGATCTGATGGCCGATCGCCGCGACGTGGCCCGCCGCCTCGCCGCAGCGCGCCTTCGCGATGGCGGTGGCGAGGACGAAACGCGGGTCGCCCCAGCAGGCGGCCGCGAGGTCGGCGGCCGCACTCGCCGCCGCGACGTGGCCCGCGGCCTCGGCCAGCATGTGCTGGATCGCCTGGAACTTGGCGAGCGGCCGGCCGAATTGCTGCCGCTCCTGCGCATGATCGAGGGCGGAGCCGAGACAGCTCTCCAGGGCACCCACCATCTGCTGCGCCCGGACCCAGGCACCGACCGCCTCGACGGCCAGCACACCCGCTCCGGTGGCCCAGCCCGGCGCGGCCCGGACTTCGTCGGTGGAGACGGTGCGGCCGGTCAGGTCGAGCGTGTCGCGCGGCTCGCCGGCGAGGTTGTGGTGCGTGTCGCGGATCGTGCCGGGCGCGGCGATCCGCACGAGGTGCGGCTCGCCCGCCGCGTCGACGGCGTCGAGGAGCAGGGACGCGACCGAACCGCCCCAGGGCACCTGCGCGACCCGGCCGTCCAAGACGAAGCCGTCCGTGTGGGGTGCGATCCGCACGGGGCCGCCCGGGACAAGCGACAGGGCGTCCGCGTTCGCGTCCCCGCCCGCCGCGCCCCAGAGCGCCGCGCCGCCGACGGTCTCCGGCAGCGGCAGGGGCAGGGCGGCCCCGCCGCAGCGCCGGATCAGCCGGGCGGCGGTCGTCGCGGCGAGGCCGATCCCGCCCTCCGTCTCGGGCACCAGCGCCAGCGGCAGGCCGTTCTCGGCGCACGCCGTCCAGAGATCCGCCGGCCAAGCTGTCGCGTCCGCGGCCCCGTCGCACGCCGCCAGCAGCGCCGGCGTGAGGTGCTGGGCGAGCAACCGCTCGACCTGATCGAGGACGATCCCGTCGACATCGTCGCCGGCCTCCGCCGCGTGGTCCATCCGGCTCATCGCAGCCCCAGCCCCCGGGCGATGACGCCGCGCAGGACCTCGCGGGTCCCGCCGCGCAGGGTGAAGGACGGCGCCCGCAGGGTCACGCCGCCGAGCGCCTCGCGGAAGGCGTCGCCCTGCGCCGTCAGGCTCGGCTCGACCGGCACGAGCCGCCGGGCGATCTCCGGCACCGCGCGCTCGAAGCCGTTGCCGACGTCCTTGACCAGGGCCGCCTCGACGCCCGGCACGATGCCCTGGTCGAGGAGGCGGGCCACCGAGGCCGACATGCCCAGCAGCGCGGTGAGCTGCGCCACCATCCGCCCGGTCTCGACCGCCTGGAAACGGTCCGGTTCCGGCCCGATCCGGTCGACGAGTTCGACGAGCAGGCGGTAATCCGACAGGAACCGGTCGGGTCCCGAGCGCTCGAAGGCGAGCTCCTCCGTGACGAGGTTCCAGCCATCGCCCTCCGCACCGACCCGCATCGCGTTGGGAACGCGGTAGTCGGTGAAGAACACCTCGTTGAACTCGTGATGGCCCGACAGGTCGAGGATCGGGCGCACCGTCACCCCGGGGGCGGCCATGTCGACGATGAACTGGGTCAGCCCGCCGTGCCGGTCCGGCCCGGGATCGCCCGTCCGAACGAGGGCCAGCAGATAGTCGACCTGATGGGCGTTCGTCGTCCAGATCTTGGAGCCGTTGATGACCCAATCGTCGCCGTCGCGCACCGCGCGGGTCCGCACGGCGGCGAGGTCCGAGCCGGAATTCGGCTCGCTCATGCCGATGCCGAAGGCGCACTCGCCCCGGCAGATGCGCGGCAGGATCGCCCGCTTGGCCGCCTCGGTGCCGTGCCGCAGGATCTGCGGGCCCGACTGGCGGTCGGCGATCCAGTGCGCGCCGCAGGGTGCGCCCGCCGCCAGCATCTCCTCGGTGATGACGAAGCGGACGAGGCCGGAGCGGCCGTGGCCGCCATAGGCCTCCGGCAAGGTCAGCCCGATGAGGCCCGCCGCCCCCGCGCGCCGGCTGAAGGCGGCGTCGAAGGTCGTCCACGAGGTCCGGTGCGGCACGAAATGCCCGGCCGCCCGTTCCGCGTCGAGGAAGGCGCGGACGGACGCGCGCGCGGCCTCGACCTCGGGCGGGAGCGGCTCGGCGCTGAAGCGGAAGCTGTGCATCCGGGTTCCGTGAGCGATGGGATGTGTGGGCGGCGCCGGATCCGCGTCGCTCAGCTCCCGTCGCGGCCCTGGAGGCCGGGGAAGAAGATCTCCTGCCAGTCGCCCGGCACCTTCCGCAGGAAGCCCTGCGTCGCCATCGCCTTGGCCAGGTTCACCATCCCCTTCGGCGCCACGTCGTAGACGATGGAGCCGTCGGTCAGGATCGTCTCGACCTGCGCGCGGTCGATCTGCACCTGCTCGGAGGCGAGGTAGATCGTCGCCGCGCGCTTGGGGTCGCTCCGGATCAGCGCCACCGCGTCCTCCATCCCGGCGCGGATCGCCTGCGCGACCTTCGGGTTCGCGTCGACGAAGCCCTGCTTGGCGTTCAGGGTGGCGGCGGTGATGTCGCCGCTGCCGATCAGGCCGGTCGAGGTCATGATCGCGCGGATCTTGGGGTCCGCCTGCAGGACCTGCGTGAACGGCGGCGTCGCGAAGTAGCCGGCGATGCCCTGTCCGGCGCGCATCGCCGCGGTGGCGTCCGGATGGGGCAGGCTCACCATCAGCGCGTCGGCCTTGGCCGCGGCGCCGAGCTGCTGGGCCGCCGCGACCCGCAGCAGGATCGCCTGGGGCGAGTTGAAGGCCGGGACCGCGATCTTGTCGCCGAAGGTGAAGTCCTTCAGCGCGGCGACGCCGGGCTTGCCTGTGAACAGCGTGTAGACGACCGAGCTCAGGGCGGTGAGGCTCTTGATCTGCTGGCTCCCGCGCGTCTTGTCCCAGGCGATCAGGGCGCCAGCCGAGCCGAGGGTGCCGAGCTCGACGCTGTCGGAGAGCAGCGCGTCGTTCATCGCCGTCGAGCCGCTGAAGCGGGTCAGCGTCACGGTCAGCCCTTCGAGCCCGGCTTCCTTGGCGCGCTTGTCGAACAGCCCCTCGCTCTGCGCGATCATCACCGGCAGGTAGACGAGGCCGTATTGCAGGCCGATGCGGACGGAGGCCGTCTCGGCCCGCGCCGCCCCGGCGAGGGCCGGAAGCGTCAGCGCGGCGACGAGGAGGCGCGCGGCGACGGCCGCGTGGCGGATCGACATCGGCATTCCTCCCGGACAGGGCCGCGCTTGCCGCGCGGTCTCCCGGTGCCGGTCGGTCAGACCGACGCGACACCGCGGACGAATAGGGCAGAGCGCGGACCCGGCTTCAACCGCCATCGCCCATCTGCTGAAGAATATCACATCCGTGATGGTGGCCACCGATCGTGCCGGCGCTATACTGCCGATCGACGACGATCCGGGGTCGCGTCGCAGCAACGGGGACGCGCCGGCGATGCGCCGCGATCACCACGGCTTCGGGCAGGGACGCGCAGGGCCGTCTTGCGCCATGCGGCTTCCGGGGACCCCGTTCCGCGGGTCCCGGCATGGGTGAGCGCATCGGCGAGCGGGGCGCCGCGTGCACGGACCTGACGGTCGGGGCCGATCCCGCCGGCTCGGATCTGGCCCTGGTGAAGTCCGCCGGACGGGTGCTCCAGATCCTGGAGATGTTCGACGAGATCCAGCGCGAGGCCCGTGTCTCCGAGATCGCCGAGCGGCTGAAGGTCCCGCAATCGTCGACGTCGGTGCTCCTGAAGAGCCTCGTCCGGCTCGGGTACCTCGACTACGACCCGGCGAGCCGCAGCTTCCTGCCGTCGCCTCGTGTGGCGCTCCTCGGCGCGTGGCTCGACAAGGGGCCGGTGCGCGACGGCAGCCTCGTGCGCATGCTCGAGCACCTGTCGGAGCGCACGGGCGGCACGGTGATCCTCGCCGCGCGCAACGCGATCTTCTCGCAATACGTCCACGTCCTGCAGGCGCGCACCGCCATGCGCTTCCACGTCCCGCCCGGGACGCGCCGCCTCGTCGTCTGGTCGGCGACCGGCACCGCGCTCCTTGCCGACAGCCCGGAGGCCGAGATCGGTCCGCTGGTCCGCCGCACGAACGCCGAGGCGCCGGCCGGGCAGCAGCCGATCGCGCTCGCGGCCGTCCTGGCCAATCTGGCCCGACTGCGGCGGGACGGGCATTTCTTCTCCCGCGGCCTCGTCACGCCGGGCGCCGGCTCGATCGCGGTCCCGCTGCCCAAGCGCATCGACAGCAGGGGCCGCCCGCTGGCGGTCGCGGTGTCCGGCCTGATCGATGAATTCGAGCGTCGGGAAGCGGAATTCGCCGCGGCGATCCACGACGCGGTCGCGCGGTTCCTGCCCGAGGATCCCTTGAGGTCCTGAGTCCCAATTGTTGTCGCAATCGCCGCGACCTCCGAAGCGCGCGCACGGCTGCAGGTCAAGGATTGCGGGGCTGGAGCGCCCGGCGGCGCGCTAGTGAAGCGCGAGGCCCTGCAGCCTCGAACGCGACCCAGCGGAGACATCATCATCGTGCCCGGCGTTCCATCCGCGCGCAGTTCCGAGCCGCCCGAGGTGCCGCCGCGGCCGACCCTCGCCGGCAACACCGCCCTCGGCGTGACGCAGATCGTCCTGTGGGGCGGCACCTTCTTCCTCACCGCGGTCGTCTCGGACCCGGTCGTCGCCGAGACCGGCTGGCCGCAGGCCATGGTGGTGGGCGCGCTGTCGCTGGCGATCTTCGTGTCGGGTCTGCCGGCTCCCTTCGTCGGCCGCCTGATCCGGCGCCACGGCGGGCGGCCGGTCCTGGTCGCCGGCGCCACGATCATCGCGGCCGGCCTCGTGCTGATGGCGGTCGCCCAGACCCTGCCGGTCTTCCTGCTCGCCTGGGTGGTGGCCGGTCTCGGCATGTCGGCGGCGCTCTACGACCCGCTCTTCGCCGCGATCGGCCAGGCCTACGGCCCCGCCGCGCGCGGGGCGATGACGCAGATCGCGATCTCGTCGGGCTTGGCGGTCTCGCTCTGTTGGCCGGCGACGCGGTTTCTGGTCGATCATGTCGGCTGGCGCGGGGCCTGCCTCACCTACGCGATCCTGTCCGTCGCCCTCGTGGCCCCGCTCTTCGCCTGGGCGCTTCCGGCGCGGAGCCGGGCTGCTGTAGGACCGGCGCCGCCGCGACCTGCCGGGCCGGCGGGGTCGGCCGAAGCCGCGCGCCTGCCGGCCGAGCGCCTCCTCGCGGTGACCTTCACGATGGCGGCGATGATCATGACCGCCGCCTCGGTGCAATTGCTCAACCTGCTCCAGACCCTGGGCGTCGGCGGCACCGCCGCCGTGGCCCTGACCGGCCTGATCGGTCCCGCCCAGGTCGGCGTGCGCGTCGTCGAACTCGCCTTCGGCCGCCGCGCCCATCCGGCCTGGTCCCTGCTCCTGTCGAGCGCCAGCGTGGGGCTGGGCCTCCTGCTGCTGGCGACTTGGCCGTCGCTGGCGTGGCTCGCGATGCTGCTCTACGGCGCCGGCAACGGCATGCGCACCGTCGTCCGGGGCACGCTGCCGCTGGCGCTCTACGGGCAGCGCGAATACGCGGCGGCGATGGGCCGGCTCGCCCGCCTGCCGCTCCTCGGTCAGGCGGTCACCCCGCTAGCCTGCGGCTACATCGCCGAACGGTTCGGCCTCATGCCGCTGCTGGACGTCATGCTGGCCGTGGCGGCGATCAATCTCGGCCTGTCCCTCTGGGTCTTCGGCTTCGCGATGCGCCGCCCGAACGAGCAGGCGTGATCGGCTCCGCGGGCCGGTCACGGAAGCGAGGCAGCATTCCGCGGCAGCTCGCCCGGGCCGTCCGTCGCGGTTCCTGATGCCGCGTCCGGGCGTGCCCGCGGGGTGCTGACAGCCGCCATCCCCGTCGAGCTAGCCGGTTCCACCCCACGCGAACGATCTGATGGCGCCTGGCATCGCTGAGCGGGGCGATCGACTGGGGCTGTCAAAATCGGTATCGCCTGATTGACAGATTGTCGGACGATATGCTCAATTCGAGTCGCGGATGAGATGCACCCGCGAGGAAGAGCCGGTTCAACCGGCCGCCTGAAGGAAACGCCCGCATGGACGCAGAGATCTACAAGATCTACGCGATCAAGTACGCGCATCATCACCGTATGGCCCGCGAGAACTTCATCGGCGGGGACATCCACGATGGGCCAATGCCGATCGACTACTTCGTGTGGGTCGTCGCGGGCGCTGGCCGAACGATCGTCGTCGACACGGGCTTCGACCGGGCGATGGCGACGAAGCGGGGCCGCGACATCGTCCGACCGGTCGAGGAGGGGCTGGCGCGGATCGGGGTCGACCCGCTTCAGATCGAGGACGTCGTCCTGACCCACCTGCACTACGACCATGCCGGCAACCACGACCTGTTCCCGAAGGCCCGCTTCCATGTCCAGGAGCGCGAGATGGCCTTCTGCACCGGCCGCTGTATGTGCCACCCGGAGGTCCGCCACCCCTTCGCCGCCGAGGACGTGAAGGCGATGGTGGACCGGCTGTTCGAGGACCGCGTCCGCTTCCGCGAGACGACCGACACGCTGTATCCGGGGATCACCCTCCACCGGGTCGGCGGGCACTCGGATGGCCTGCAGATCGTCCGGGTCCGGACGGCGCGCGGCTGGGTCGTTCTGGCCTCCGACGCCGCGCACTTCTTCGCCAATATCGGCCGCCGGCTCGCCTATCCGATCGTCTACAACGTTGGCGACATGTTCGAGGGCTACCGGACCGTCCGGCGCCTGGCCGAGTCCGAGGATCACATCGTCCCGGGCCACGATCCGCAGGTTCTCGCGATCTACCCGCCGGCGGCCGAGGATGTCGCCGGCTGGATCGCGCGCGTCGATCTGCCCCCGACCGCTTCACCGACCTATTGACCGGAGGATTCCATGATCGTCGAGATGCGTGTCTACTACTGCGCCCCGACACGTCTGCCGGCCCTGCTGGAGCGGTTCCGCTCCACGACGCTCGGCTTCTTCCAGAAATACGGCATCGAGCAGATCGGCTTCTGGACCACGCTCGTCGGTCCCGACAACCACGCGCTCACCTACCTGCTCAAGTGGGACGACATGGCCCAGCGCGAGGCGCGCTGGAACGCCTTCCAGGCCGATCCGGACTGGATCGCCGCCCGCGCCGAGACTGAGAAGGACCGGCCGATCGTCGCCCGGATCGAGAACACCTTCCTCACCCCCACGGACTTCTCCGCCCTGCGCTGACGGGGACACGCGGCGTCGGGCCGCTCCGGCTGTCGCCCAGAGGGACATTCACGGCATGGAACAGAGAACCATCGGCGTCATCGGTCTCGGCATGATGGGCGACCCCATGAGCCGGTGCCTCGCCAAGGCGGGGCACGTGCTCCGCCTGCTCGACGCGGACGCGGGCCGGACCGACGCGCTCGCCCGGGACCTCGGCGCGACGACGCTGACGCGGGAGAACGCCGCCGGGCTCGATCTCCTGATCACGATGCTGCCGAACTCCGCCATCGTCGAGGCGGTGCTACTCGATGACGGCTGGGCCGACGCGCTTCCGGCCGGTGCCACCGTGATCGACATGAGCTCGTCGGAGCCGGTGCGATCCCGCGCGCTCGGCGAGACGCTCGCCGGGAAAGGGCTCGGCTACCTGGACGCGCCGGTCTCGGGCGGCGTGAAGCGGGCGGTCAACGGCACGCTCGCGATCCTCGTCGGCGGCACGGAGGACCTCCTCGCCCGCTGGCGGCCGGTGCTGGAGGCGATGGGCACCTCCGTCCTGCATATCGGCCCGGCGGGATCGGGCCACGCCGCCAAGGCGCTGAACAACTTCGTCTCCGCCGCGGGTCTGCTCGCTACCGTCGAGGCGCTCCACGTGGCGCAGCGCTTCGGCATCGCGCCGGAGGCCATGACCGACGTGCTCAACGCCTCGTCCGGGCGCAGCAACACCTCCGAGAACAAGGTCAAGCAGTTCATGCTCAGCGGCAGCTTCGCCTCGGGCTTCTCACTGAAGCTGATGGACAAGGATCTCGGCATCGCCGGGGCCCTGGCCGAGTCGGTCGACTACCCGCTCGACTTCGGCCGGCACTGCATCGAGACCTGGCACGCGATCGCCGGGGAGGTCGGGCCCGCGGCCGACCACACCGAGATGTACCACCTGCTGGCCAAGGGAGCCTGAGACGATGGCGCTCCCGGACCTGAGCCGCTTCTACATCGACGGCGCCTGGGTCGAGCCGGTCGCGGCCCGGCCGTTCCCGCTGATCGATCCCGCCACCGAGACCGCGTTCGGCACCCTCGCGCTCGGCAATGCCGAGGATGTCGACCGGGCCGTCCGCGCGGCCCGCGCCGCCTTCCCGGCCTTCTCGGAGACGGCGCCCAACGCGCGCGTCGCGCTCCTGCGCCGGATCCTCGCGCTCTTCGAGGAGCGGTTCGAGACCTTCGCCGAGACGATCCGGCAGGAGATGGGCTCGCCCATCGGCTTCGCCCGCAAGGGGCAGGCGGCGCGGGGACCGGCGCACCTCAACGCGCTCATCGAGGTGATGGAACGCTTCGCCTTCGAGGAGGACCGCGGCACCACCCGGATCCGGCGCGAGCCGATCGGCGTCTGCGGCCTGATCACCCCCTGGAACTGGCCGATCAACCAGATCGTCGTGAAGATCGCCCCGGCGCTCGCGGCCGGCTGCACGATGGTGCTGAAGCCCAGCGAGTACTCGGCCGTCAGCGCGATGCTGTTCGCGCAGGTCCTTCACGACGCGGGCGTCCCGCCGGGCGTGTTCAACCTCGTGAACGGCGACGGCCCCGGCGTCGGCGCGGCGATCGCCGCGCATCCGGGGATCGACATGGTCTCGTTCACCGGGTCGACCCGCGCCGGGATCGAGATCGCCCGGGCGGCGGCCCCGACCATCAAGCGCGTCGCGCAGGAGCTCGGCGGCAAATCCGCCAACATCCTGCTCGAGGACGTCGACTTCGATCAGGCGGTCCGGCGCGGCGTCGCGGCCTGCTGCACCAATTCCGGCCAGTCCTGCTCCATCCCGACGCGGATGCTCGTGCCCCGGGCGCGGATGGACGAGGCGGCCGCCATCGCGGCCGAGGCGGCCTCCGGCTTCCGGCTCGGCCCGACTGCGGATCCCGAGACGGATCTCGGCCCGGTGGTCAACCGCACCCAGTACGAGCGCGTCGTCGGGCTGATCCGCACCGGCATCGCGGAGGGCGCGCGGCTCGTCGCCGGCGGCCCGGAGCGGCCGGACCACCTGGACCGCGGCTTCTACGTCCGTCCGACGGTCTTCGCCGACGTGACCCCCGACATGACCATCGCGCAGGAGGAGATCTTCGGCCCGGTCCTGTCGATCCTCGCCTACGACAGCGAGGACGAGGCCGTCGCGATCGCCAACGGGTCGCGCTACGGGCTCGCCGCCTACGTGCAGGGGCGGGACCGCGACCGGGCGCGCGCCGTGGCGCGGCGGCTCGTCGGCGGCCAGGTCCACATCAACTACCCGCCCCCGGACGTCCACGCGCCGTTCGGCGGCTACCGCCAGTCCGGCAACGGCCGGGAATGGGGCGAGGCCGGTCTCCAGGAATACCTCGAGACGAAGGCGATGATCGGCTTCGGCCTCGACTGATCCGTCCCGCGCGATGCGGCCGGCGTCTTCGCGCGTCGGCCCCGACCAGGAGAACCAGATGTCCGACGAGAGCGAGCTGTTCGGCAAGGGCTTCGAGAACCGCAAGGCCGTCCTGGGCGCCGCCCATGTCGAGAAGTCCTGGGCCAACGCCGACGCGTTCAACCGTCCGGTCCAGCGGCTCGTGACCGAGTATTGCTGGGGCGCGGTCTGGGGCGACGAGACGCTGCCGTTCAAGACCCGCAGCATGCTCAACATCGCGATGCTGACCGCGATGAACCAGCATCACGAGCTCGGCGTCCACGTCAAAGGCGCTCTCAACAACGGCGTGACCAAGGACGAGATCCAGGCCGTGCTGATGCAGGCGCTGGTCTATTGCGGCGCGCCGGCGGCCCTGTCCGCCTTCCGGACCGCCTCCGCGGCGATCGCCGCGTGGGACGCGGAGCACGACGGCGGGCGCTGATCCCGCGGACGACCGCGCGGGCTCGGCGCCCGCGCCCACGCTCCGACGCAGTCAAAAAAGTTGCGCGGCAGTACAACAGGGAGGGAGACGCCATGTCGGTCACGTCGGCGGCCTTGGCAACGGACGCAGCGGGCGCGCGCCCGGCCTCGTCCCAGTCGATCGAGGAGAAGCGACGAAGCGCCATCCGCGGCGCGTTCTTCTCCGAATACATCGACATGTTCGACATCTACCTGCCGGTGGTCGCGCTGGCGCCGGTGATGTTCATGTTCCAGCCGAAGAACCTGTCACCCCAGATGGAGACGGTGCTGGCGTCGCTGGTGTTCATCACCACGCTGCTCGGCCGCCCGATCGGCGCGCTCATCTTCGGCCTGATCGCCGACAAGGTCGGGCGCCGGGCCGCCTCGATCTACTCGGTGGCGGGCTTCGGCGTGATCACGCTGCTGATCGGCCTGCTGCCCGGCTACGAGACGCTCGGCCTCGCCTCGTACATCCTGCTGGTCCTGCTGCGCTTCCTCGACGGGATCTTCCTCGGCGGCGGCTACACCGGGGCGATGCCGCTCGCCATCGAGTACTCGAAGAAGGACAAGCGCGGCTTCGTCGGCGGCCTGATCATCGCGGGCTTCCCGGCCGCCTATGTCAGCATCAACCTCATCACGATGCTGATGTTCTACCTGTTCCCGCTGGACGGGCCGGGATCGCCCTACACGGTCTGGGGCTGGCGCATCCCCTTCATCGTCGGCGCGGCGCTCGCCGGCCTGCTCGCCCTCTACTACGTCCACAAGGTCTCGGAATCGGAGGTCTGGAAGAAGGAGGCGGCCGGCGGCGCGGTCCAGGCCGAGACATCACCCATGGCGGGTCTGCTTTCCGGGAAGGGCGGGCGCGATCTCCTGCAGGTCCTGCTTCTGATGACCGGCTTCTGGACGACGCAGAACATCATCACGATCTACATGCCGACCGGTCTGCTGGTGAAGACCCTGCACCTCGACGGCTTCGCGCTGACCGCGACGCTGATGATCTGCTACACGATCCTGTTCTTCAGCTACATCGGCTCCGGACTGCTGGGGCAGATGATCGGCCGCCGGCGCTTCTTCCTGGTCGTCGGCCCGCTGATCGCGACCGTCGGCGCGTACATCCTCTACACGCTGACCGTCACGCCCGGGATGGCCTTCGGCACCCGCGTGCTGCTGGTCAGCCTCCTGGCGGTCATCGTGACGTCGCCCTGGGGCGTCATCGTCACCTACATCAACGAGCGCTTCGCCACGGATGTCCGCGCCACCGGCTTCGGCATCGGATTCAGCCTCTCGGTGGTGATCCCGTCCTTCTACGCCTTCTACATGGACTGGCTGAGCGCGCTGATGCCGCTCGCGCTGACGCCCGTGGCCCTGCTGATCGTCGGCGGGCTGATCGGCACCGTGGGCGCGCTCATCGGGCCGGAGACCAGGGACGTCGATTTCGGCACCGGGCACTGAGACGGACGCCGCGCGGAGGTTGCAGCATGAACGGGAACCGGATCGGCTTCATCGGGCTCGGCAACATGGGCGGCCGCATGACGCGCCGCCTGACCGGGGCGGAGATCGACGTCGTCGGCTTCGACACCGACCCGGAGGCCGCGGCGCGCTGGGGCGCGACGGAAGCGGCCTCGATCGCCGCGGTCGTCGAGGCGGCGGACGTGGTCCTGATGTCCCTGCCCGACAGCAAGGTGGTCGAGCGCGTCGTGCTCGGCAAGGGCGGCGTCCTCGCGGGCTGCCGGCACGGGCAGATCGTCGTCGACCTCAGCACGGCCTCGGCCAGCTCGACGCGCCGCATCGCCGCGGCGCTGGCCGAGCGCGGCGTCGCCTACGTCGACGCGGGCATCTCCGGCGGCGCCGCGGCCGCCGAGAAAGGGACGCTGACCCTGATGGTCGGCGGCGATCCGGCCGTGATCGACCGGCTGGGCTGGGTCTTCGCGCCGATCGCCCGAAAGGTCGTCGTGATGGGCGGCTCCGGCGCCGGCCACACGACCAAGCTGCTCAACAACTTCCTGAACGCGGTCAGCCTCGCCGCCACCGCGGAGGTCATGGTGGCGGGCCGGAAGGCCGGGCTCGACCTGCACCGGCTCCTGGAGGTGCTGAACGCCTCCAGCGGCGTCAACTTCGCGACGCTGAACCGCTTCCCGAAGATCGTCGACGGCGACTACCTGGAAGGCGGCCTGACCGGCAAGCTGATGACCAAGGACGTCGTGCTCTACACCGATCTCCTGCACGAGCTCGGCGTCGCCTCCCTCAACGCGTCCGGCCCGATGGCGAGCTTCGGCCTCGCCACGGCGCTCGGCTACGGCGACGTCATCTCCAACCGCGTCGTCGACGCCATCGGCGACGTCTCCGGCGGCGTCCGGC
Source organism: Methylobacterium sp. 22177 (assembly GCF_052045615.1). Taxonomy (NCBI): domain Bacteria; kingdom Pseudomonadati; phylum Pseudomonadota; class Alphaproteobacteria; order Hyphomicrobiales; family Methylobacteriaceae; genus Methylobacterium; species Methylobacterium sp. 22177. The sequence goes on from NZ_JBQEPK010000015.1 coordinate 84,865, forward strand.
TCCACGAGAACTGACACGAGAACTGAGAGGATACGATGCAGATCTTCCACGGTCGCGAGAACAGCGCGAGATCCGAGAGCCGCGGGCCGACCTTCACCGGGCAGGTCTGGGCCGATCCGGTCATGCCGTCGACGGGCGGCGTGATGATCAACAACGTCTTCTTCACGCCCGGCGCGCGGACCTTCTGGCACGCGCACGCGCAGGGTCAGATCCTGCAGGTCACCGCCGGCAAGGGCTGGATCTGCGTCGCGGGCCAGCAGGCGCAGCCGATCCGGGCGGGCGACACCGTCTGGATCCCCGCGGACGAGCGGCACTGGCACGGCGCGGCCGCCGACAGCTACCTGATCCACACGGCGATCTCGCTCGGCAAGACCGACTGGCAGGACGAGGTGGTCGAGGCCGATTACGCCGGAGCCACGGCATGACCGGAACCGCCCCGAACCCGGAGAGCCTCCGGCACACCGTGCAGGGCGAGCTCGGCTACTGGGATCCCGAGCAGGCGGCTCTGGCCGAGCTGGCCCCGGGCTTCCTCGACGCCTGGGCGCGGCTGGCGACGGTCCCGGTGCGCAAGAACCATCTCGGCGCCAAGGACCGCGCCCTGATCGCGCTCTCGGCCGCGACGGCCGCGACCCACCTCTACGCGCCCGGAACCCGCCGCCAGATCCGCAACGCCCTCGACGCGGGCGCGACGGCCGACGAGATCACGGAGGTGCTCGCGCTCACCGCGACGCTCGGTATCCACGCCTGTAACATCGGCGTGCCGCTGCTGCTGGAGGTGCTGGAAGAGGCCGGCCAGCGGAGCGGCCCCGCGCCGCTGACACCGCGCCAGGAGCAGCTGAGATCCGACTTCACCCGCGACCGGGGCTACTGGCACAGCTTCTGGGACGGTCTTCTCGAACTCGATCCCGACCTGTTCGAGGGCTACCTCGACTTCTCGGCCTGGCCCTGGCGCCACGGCGTGCTCACGCCGAAGATGAAGGAGTTCGTCTACTGCGCCTTCGACGCGGCGGCGACCCATCTCTACGTGCCGGGCCTGAAGATGCACATGAAGAACGCCCTCGGCTACGGGGCGACCAAGGAAGAACTCATGGAGGTTCTCGAGATCGTCAGTCTGATCGGCATGCACGGCGCGGAACTGGCCGCGCCGATCCTGCGGGACGAGCTGGCCGCTCGGGGCCGGGGCTGACGGGCGCGCTGCGGGGCATGCCTTGCCACCCGAGGCCGCGCCATGTCACCCGTGCGGCCCAGCCGCGATCCCCGAACACCCAGCGATGAACAAGATCAGCGCCATCCAGCCGGACACGCTCCGTCGCAAGGTCGAGGACGCCGTCCGCGAGGCGATCACCTCGGGCGTCTACGCCCCCGGCGAGCGGCTGATCGAGCGCGAATTGTGCGAAGGGCTCGGCGTCAGCCGCGCCTCCGTGCGCGAGGCCCTGCGCAGGCTCGAGGCCGAGAAGCTCGTCCACACGGTTCCGCATCGCGGCCCGGTCGTGGCCTCGATCTCGGTGGAGGAGGCGCGTCAGCTCTACGCACTGCGCGCCGTCCTCGAGGGCTACGCGGCTCACGAATTCGCCACGCAGGCCGCGGATGCCGCCATCCTGCAGTTCGGGCGAGCCGCGGCGGATCTGCGCGAGGCCGCCGGCAGCGGCGACACGGACCGCGTCCTGCGCGCCAAGGGCATCCTGTACGACGTCATGCTCAGCCATTGCGGCAACGATCTCGTCCGCGAGATCCTCCGCGGGTTCTACTCCCGGATAAACCTGCTGCGGGCGACATCCCTGATGCATCCGGAGCGGCTGCCGCACAGCCTCGCCGAGATCGACGCCCTCGTGGCCGCTTTCCAGAAGCGGGACGCCGCGCAGGCGGAGCAGCTGGCCCGCCTCCACGTCACCAACGCGTGCGCGGTCGCCCTGAAGCAGCTCGCGTCTCGGACCGCGCAGACGCCGCTCGACGCGGTGAGCTGAGCCGAAACCCCTCGCCCGCGAGCCCGCCCGTCCTTCGGCCGACCCGCTGACACGATCCGGTGCCGGTCGCCGGCGATGGCCGACCAGCCATGCCGCCAGGCCGGGGAGGGGCGGCGGGGCGCGCCGCAGCGCGCGTTCGCCGCCAAGGCGCCTCCCGGCGACGCATGGAACGCGATGATTTGTGCAGGGGATGCCACCAGAAGCGGCAGGTCTCGGCTTGCAAATGATCTAAAAGTTTCTCAATCTCGGCTCAGTTGAGAATTTTCGATCGAGCCTGGCGCCGTGGCACTGCAACCTGGGGAAGCATCTGTCGCCCAGCGCATCGCGCAGGCGTACCCGTCCCTCAGCGCCGCCCATCGGCAGGTTGCCCGCTTCGTGCTTGATCACCCGCTCCGCGCCGCGACGCTCCCGGTCAACGAGCTGGCGGATCTCGTCGGCGTCTCCGTCGCGACCGCCAACCGGTTCGCCCGCGCCGTCGGCTACGCGGGCTACGCGAAGTTCCGCGCGGCCCTCGTCCTGGGCTACGAGAAGGCGCTCGCCCCGGTCGAGAAGCTGCGCGGCGGCCGGGAGCAGCCCACGACCGTGTCCGGGATCCTCGACGGGGCCCTGGCCGACATCGTCCGCAACATCGAGGCGACGCGGCGGGGGCTCGACGGCGAAACGTGCGGCCGCGCGGTCGAGGCGATCCGGCAGGCCCGACGGGTCTACGTCGTGGGCCTGGGCAGCAGCAGCTGGCCGGCCGGCATCCTCGCGCGCAACCTCGACGTGAACCGCGAGGACGTGCACCTGCTGGCGACGCTGGAGGGGCCGGGCTTCGCCGCGCGGACCCTGCGCCGGCTGACGGCCGACGACCTCGTCATCGCCCTCGCCACGCCGCGCTACTTCGCCGACACGGTGCGGCTGGCCGAGATCGCCCGGAAGCACGGCGCCGCGGTGCTGGCGCTGACCGACGGCCCGCACTCGCCCCTCGTGGCGACCGCCACCCTCGCGCTCTACGCCCAGACGGACTGCCACTACTTCGCGGCCTCGGATGCCAGCCTGACGGCCCTCGTCGAGGCCCTCGCGAGCGCCTTCGCCCACGCGACCGTGGATCTCGTCCCGGCCGCGACGCGGGTGACGGAAGCGGTGCTGCCCTGGCTCGACCGCGACTACGCCGCTTGGCCGCCGCAGGGCGGAGCCGACGACCTGTCCGACACCCCGCCTCCGGGAACCGTTCCATGAGCGACCACCGCCCCGTTCTCGTGATCCACGGCGGCGCCGGGACGATCGCGCAGGGTCAGGATGATCCGGGCGAGGCGCGCTATCACGCGGCCCTCGCGGACATCCTGGCGGCCGGAGCGGCCTGCCTCGCCGACGGCGGCAACGCCCTCGACGCCGTGAGCGTCGCCGTCGACCTCCTCGAGGAGTGCCCGCTGTTCAACGCCGGCCACGGCGCCGTCTTCACCAGCGCCGAGACCCACGAGCTCGACGCCGCGATCATGGACGGTGCCACCCTGCGGGCCGGCGCCGTCGCGGGCGTCGCGCGGGTCCGCCGGCCCGGCCGCGCGGCCCGCGCGGTGATGGAGGCGGGCGAGCACGTCCTGATGGCGGGGGCCGGCGCCGAGGCCTTCGCGGAGCAGCACGGCCTGGAGATGGTGGCGCCGAACTTCTTCTCGACGGAAGCCCGCCGCGACCAGCTCCGCCGGGCCCGGGCCGCCGGGCAGGTGGCCCTCGACCACGACGCGGCGTCGGGCCCCCTCGACGAGACCCGCAAGTTCGGCACGGTCGGTGCCGTCGCCCTCGACCGGGACGGCCATCTCGCCGCCCTGACCTCGACCGGCGGCATGACCAACAAGCGTCCCGGCCGGATCGGCGACTCACCGCTGATCGGCGCGGGCACCTACGCGGACGACCGGACCGCCGCAATCTCCTGCACCGGCACGGGGGAAGCCTTCATCCGCGTCGCGGCGGCGCACGATGTCTGCGCGCGCATGGCCTACGGGGGCCAGGACCTCGCGGCGGCGGCTCGGGCGGTGGTCGAGGACGCTCTCCCGGCGGTCGGGGGCCGCGGCGGATTGATCGCCGTCGACGCGCGCGGCCGGGTCGCGATGCCGTTCAACACCGAGGGCATGTATCGCGGTGTCGTCCGCCCCGGCGAGGTGCCAACCACCGCGATCTTCGGCGAATCCCGCCGCGTCCCGGCTCCCGCGCGCTGAGATCCGCCATGCCGACCATCGCAGCCGGAACCGGCTCTCCCACCGCGATGCCCGACGGGCGGGTCGTCTCCGTCAGCGGCCTCACCGTCCGCTTCGCGACCTCCGAGCGGGTCGTGGAGGCGGTCCGCGACCTGTCGTTCCACGTCGATGCCGGCGAGACCCTGGCGATCGTCGGCGAGTCCGGGTCGGGCAAGTCCGTGACCTCGCTGAGCCTGATGCGCCTCGTGGAGCACGGCGGCGGCCGGATCGCGGCCGGGCAGATGCTGTTCCGGCGCGGCTCGGGCGAGGTCCTCGACCTCGCCGCCGCCCCGAACGCCAAGATGCGGGCGATCCGCGGCGCCGATATCGCGATGATCTTCCAGGAGCCGATGACCTCCCTGAACCCGGTCTTCACCGCCGGTGACCAGATCGCGGAATCGATCCGCGTCCATCAGGGAAAGAGCGCCTCCGCCGCCCGGGCCGAGGCCCTGCGGATGCTCGACCTCGTGCGCATCCCCGAGGCGCGCAATGTCCTCACGCGCTACCCGCACCAGCTCTCCGGCGGCATGCGCCAGCGCGTGATGATCGCCATGGCCCTGTCCTGCAAGCCGCAGCTGCTCATCGCCGACGAGCCGACCACGGCCCTCGACGTCACGATCCAGGCCCAGATCCTCGAACTGATCCGCAGCCTCCAGGCCGAGATGAAGATGGGCGTCGTCTTCATCACCCACGACATGGGGGTCGTGGCCGAGATCGCCGACCGCGTGCTGGTCATGTACCGCGGCGACAAGGTCGAGGAGGGGGCGGCGCCCGCGCTCTTCGCCGCGCCGCGCCATGCCTACACCCGGGCGCTGCTCGCGGCCGTGCCCCGGCTCGGCGCGATGGCGGGCAGCGACCTGCCGCGGAAGTTCGACCTGCTGCGGGCCGGGGCCCGGGAACAGACGGCAGGGCAGGGGGCGGCCGCCGCGGTCGACGCGCCCCACGACACAGTCCGCGCCGGCGCCGGTCCGATCCTGCGTGTGCGCGACCTCGTCACCCGGTTCGACATCCGCGGCGGCCTGCTCAACCGCGTGCGCCGCCGCGTCCACGCGGTGGAGCGGGTCAGCTTCGATCTCCATCCCGGCGAGACCCTGGCCCTCGTCGGCGAATCCGGTTGCGGCAAGTCCACGACGGGCCGCTCGCTCCTGCGCCTCGTGGAGAGCGAGAGCGGCCTGATCGAGTTCGACGGCGGCAACGTCCGCGACCTGCCCCCCGGGCAGCTCCGCGGCCTGCGGCGCAACATCCAGTTCATCTTCCAGGACCCGTACGCGTCCCTCGATCCCCGCCTGACCGTGGGCTTCTCGATCATGGAGCCGCTGCTGGTCCACGGGATCGCGACGCGCCGGGAGGCGGAGGCGCGGGTGGCGTGGCTGCTCGAGCGCGTCGGGCTGACGCCCGACCAGGCGCAGCGCTACCCGCACGAGTTCTCGGGCGGGCAGCGGCAGCGCATCGCCATCGCCCGGGCCCTCGCCCTGAACCCGAAGGTCATCGTCGCCGACGAGGCGGTCTCGGCCCTCGACGTCTCCATCCAGGCGCAGATCGTGAACCTGATGCTCGACCTCCAGCGGGAGTTCGGCCTCGCCTACCTGTTCATCAGCCACGACATGGCGGTGGTCGAGCGGATCAGCCACCGGGTGGCGGTGATGTATCTCGGCCAGATCGTCGAGATCGGCCCGCGCCGGGCGATCTTCGAGAACCCGCAGCACCCCTACACCCGCAAGCTGATGGCGGCAGTGCCGATCGCCGACCCGGCCCGCCGGCACCTGCGCGCCCGCCGGCTCCTGACCGACGAGATCCCGAGCCCCGTGCGGGCGCTCGGCGACGAGCCGCAGGTCGCGCCCCTCGTCGAGATCGGCCCCGGCCATCTCGTCGCCCGCCACACCGTCGGCGGCCTCGCCGCCTGACACCGCCTACCCCCGCCAGCAGGATCGTCCCATGCCCCGAGGTCTGACCATGTTCGAGCGCTTCCTCCTCGCCGCCGGCCTGCTCGCCGTGGCGGCCGCGCCCGCCGCCGCGGCGGGCGACCCGATCCTGGCGATCAGCGGCCAGCCCGAGACTCTCGACCCGTACAACACGAACACGACGCTCACGACCGCCGTCACCAAGTCGTTCTACGAGGGCCTCTTCGGCTTCGACAAGGACCTGAAGGTCCGCAACGTCCTGGCCGAGAGCTACGAGACCTCGCCCGACGGCCTGGTCTACACGTTCAAGCTGCGCGAGGGCGTCAAATTCCACGACGGCACGACGTTCGACGCCGCTGCGGTGAAGGCCAATCTCGACCGCGTCCTCGACCCGGAGAACCACCTCGCGCGGTACAACCAGTTCAACCGCATCAAGACGATCGAGGTGCTCTCGCCCACGAGCCTGCGCATCACCCTGAAGGAGCCCTTCGGGCCGTTCATCAACTCGCTGGCCCACGCCTCGGCGGCGATCATCTCGCCCACGGCCCTGAAGAAGTACGGCAAGGACATCGCCTTCCACCCGGTCGGTACCGGGCCGTTCACCTTCGTCGACTGGAAGCAGACCGACTACGTCAAGGGCGCGAAGTTCGCCGATTACTGGCAGGCCGGCTTCCCGAAGGTCGACACCATCACGTGGAAGCCGGTGCCCGAGAACGGCACCCGCGCCGCCATGCTGCAGACCGGAGAGGCCGACTTCGCCTTCCCGCTGCCCTACGAGCAGGCCAAGATGCTCGAAGCCAGCAAGAAGCTGAAGATCGAGGTCCACGCCTCGATCATCGAGCGGTATCTCAGCATGAACGTGCTGCAGAAGCCGTTCGACGACCTGCGCGTCCGCCAGGCGATCAACTACGCGATCAACAAGGAGGCGTTGGCCAAGGTCGCCTTCTCGGGCTACGCCTTCCCCGCCCAGGGGATCGTCCCGCAGGGCGTGCGCTACGCCCACAAGATGGATCCCTGGCCCTACGACCCGGCCAAGGCGCGCCAGCTCCTGAAGGAGGCCGGCTACGCCAACGGCTTCGAGGCGACCCTCTGGAGCGCTTACACCACCACCACGGCCCAGAAGGCGATCCAGTTCCTCCAGCAGCAGCTCGGCCAAGTCGGCATCAAGGTGCAGACCCTGGCGCTGGAGCCCGGCCAGCGCACCGAGTGGGTGCAGACCGCCCCCGATCCGAAGATCGCCCGCGTCCGCCTCTACTATGCCGGCTGGTCGTCCTCGACCGGCGAGGCCGATTGGGGCCTGCGGCCGCTGCTGGCGACGGAGGCGTGGCCGCCGAAGCTCAACAACACCGCCTATTACAGCAACGCCGAGTTCGACGCCCTCCTCGCCAAGGCGCTGGTCTCGACCAACGACGCGGAGCGGGCCGAGCTCTACGCCAAGGCCCAGGAGATCGTCATGAAGGACGCCCCCTGGGCGCCGCTGGTCACCGAGCAGAACCTCTACGCGACCTCCGCGCGGCTCTCCGGCGTGTACGTCATGCCCGATGGCAACATCGATTCCGGCGAAATCGCCGTCGCTCAGTAGCCGCCGATCGCGGACCCTGCGCCGGGCGGCCCAATCGATGGCCGGCCCGGCGCGGCGCTCCCGCGCGATCGCCTCACGGAAACCCCGGATCCCGGGCGCGAGCCTATGCTGACCTTCCTGCTCAAGCGGCTCCTCGGGCTGCTGCCGACGCTGCTGATCGTCTCGGTTCTGGTCTTCCTGTTCGTCCACCTGCTGCCCGGCGATCCGGCGCGGCTGGCGGCCGGGCAGGATGCCGACGCCCAGACGGTGGCGCTGGTGCGCACCGAACTCGGCCTCGACCGGTCCCTGCCGGAACAGTTCGTGCGCTACTTCGCCAACCTCGCCCGCGGCGATCTCGGCGTCTCGATCCGCACCCGCCGCCCGGTCTCGACCGAGATCGGCGAGCGCTTCCTGCCGACCCTTCTGCTCACGCTCACCAGCATGGCCTGGGCGGTCGCCTTCGGGCTGATCATCGGCATCGTCTCGGCGGTCTACCGCAACGAATGGCCCGACCGGGTCGGGATGACGCTCGCCGTGTCCGGCATCTCGTTCCCCGCCTTCGCGCTCGGCATCCTGCTGATGCAGATCTTCTCGGTCGAGCTCGGCTGGCTGCCCACCGTCGGCGCCGAGACGTGGCGGCACTACGTGCTGCCGTCGCTGACGCTGGGCGCGGCCGTGGCCGCCGTGATGGCCCGCTTCACCCGCGCCGCCTTCGTGGAGGTCATCGGCGAGGATTTCGTCCGCACCGCGCGCGCCAAGGGGCTCAAGGAGCGGGTCGTGATCGCCAAGCACTGCCTGCGCAACGCTCTGATCCCGGTCGTGACCATGATGGGCCTGCAGTTCGGCTTCCTGCTCGGCGGCTCGATCGTCGTGGAGGCGGTGTTCAACTGGCCCGGCATGGGCCGCCTGCTCGTCGATGCCGTGAACCAGCGCGACTATCCGGTGATCCAGGCCCTGGTCCTGCTGTTCTCCCTGGAGTTCATCCTGATCAACCTGGTCGTGGACGTGCTCTACGGCCTCATCAACCCGACCATCCGCTACAGGTGAGCCGGCCGTGACCGACATCCTCGTCCCCGCCGCCCCCACCGTCGCGCCCGTCCCCACCGGCATCCGGACGCCGTGGTCGGAATTCTGGCGCAAGTTCCGCCGCCAGCGCGTCGCCGTCGTCGCCCTGGGCTTCATCGGCCTGCTGGTCGTGGTCGCCGTGCTGGCGCCGTGGATCGTGCCCTACGACCCGGTCAACGACTTCGACTACGACCGGATCAACGAGGGCCCCTCGCTCGCGCACTGGCTCGGCGTCGATCCCCTCGGGCGCGACATCCTGAGCCGCATCGTCGAGGGGGCGCGGATCTCCCTCGCGACCGGCTTCCTGTCGGTCGCCGTCGGCGGCCTCGTCGGGACCGTGCTCGGTCTCCTGGCGGGCTATTACGGCGGCTGGTGGGACCGGATCGTCATGCGCATGTCCGACGTGCTGTTCGCCTTCCCGGGCATCCTCCTGGCGCTCGGCGTCGTCGCCATCCTGGGCTCCGGGCTCGTCAACGTCGTCGTGGCGGTCTCGGTCTTCAGCGTCCCGGCCTTCGCGCGCCTCGTGCGCGGCACGACCCTGGTCCTGAAGAACAGCACATACATCGAGGCCGCGCGGAGCATCGGCGCCCCCGACCGGACGATCATCCTGCGCCACATCCTGCCGGGCACGATCTCGGGCATCGTGGTCTACTTCACCATGCGACTGGGCACCTCGATCATCACGGCCGCGAGCCTGTCGTTCCTCGGCATGGGCGCGCAGCCGCCGACGCCCGAGTGGGGCGCCATGCTGAACGAGGCGCGCGCCGACATGGTCTCGGCGCCGCACGTCGCGCTGTTCCCGAGCCTCGCGATCTTCTTCACGGTGCTGGCCTTCAACCTCCTCGGGGACGGCCTGCGGGACGCCCTCGATCCGAAGATCGATCGCCTGTGACGCCGACCGCCCCTCCGCGCCCGGCGCCCCGCGTCGGCCGCCTGCCGCGGGGCCCGCGCGATGCCATCACGGACGTCCCGGGCGTGACGGTCGGCCATTGCACGCTGGCCGAGGGCGACGTGCAGACGGGGGTGACCGTCGTGCGGCCGCACGGCGGCGATCCCTACCGCGACCGCGTTCCGGCGGCCGGCGTCGTGCTCAACGGCTTCGGCAAATCCGTCGGCCTCATGCAGGTCGAGGAGCTCGGCGTGCTCGAGACGCCGGTCGCCCTGACCAACACCGTCTCGGTGCCGGCGGTGGCCGCCGCCCAGATCCGCGCCGCGATCGCCGACAATCCGGAGATCGGGCGCGCGCTGCCGACGCTCAACCCGCTCGTGTTCGAGTGCAATGACGGCTACCTCAACGACATCCAGCGCATGGCGGTGGCGGCGTGCCACTACCGCGACGCCCTCGACGCGGCCGGTTCCGCCGTCGCGGAAGGGTCGGTCGGAGCCGGGCGCGGCCTGTCGACCTTCGGCCTCAAGGGCGGCATCGGCACCGCCTCCCGCCGTGTCCGCACGCGCGCGCGCGGCCGGTTCACGCTGGGCACCCTCGTCCTGTCCAATTTCGGCAAGCCGTCGCAGATCCGGGTGTGCGGCACGCCGCTCGCCGCCCACCTCTGGGCGGCCGCCGGGGAACCGGAATCCGGCGCGGAGCCGCCGGAGAAGGGCTCGATCATCATGATCGTCGCCACCGACGCGCCCCTCGACGCGCGCCAGCTCCGCCGCCTCGCCCTGCGGGCCGGGGCCGGCCTCGCCCGGACCGGCTCGGTGTTCGGCCACGGCAGCGGCGACATCGCGCTGGCCTTCACGACCGCCTACACGGTGCCGCAGGATCCCGCCCGCCCGATGCCGGCGCCCGCCCTGCTGCACGACGCGGAGCTCGATCCATTGTTCGAGGCCGCCGCGGACGGGGTCGAGCAGGCGATCATCCACGCCCTCTGGCGGGCCCAGGCGGTGACGGGCCGCGACGGCCACCGGCGGGACGCGCTGACGGATCTCCTGCCCGGCTGGGCCGAAATTCTCGGAGCCTGAGCGATGCGCGTCCTGATCTCGACGGATATCGAGGGTGTCGCCGGGATCTATCACCGCGTCCAGACGACGCCGGGGAATCCCGAGTACGAGCGCGCGCGGGTGCTGATGACGCGGGAGGCCAATGCCGCCGTCGCGGGCGCCTTCGACGGCGGCGCGCGGGCGGTGCTGGTCAACGACTCGCACGGCGACTTCCGCAACATGCCCCCGGACCTCCTCGACCCCAGGGCGCAGGCCGTGCAGGGCAAGCCGCGGCCCCTCGGGATGATGGCCGGGATCGATCAGGACATCGATGCGGTCTGCCTCGTCGGCTACCACGCGCGGGCGAGCGGGCGGGGCATCCTGGCCCACACGGTCAACAGCTTCGCCTTCGCGCGGATCGCGATCAACGGCCAGGAACTCGGCGAGGCCGGCCTCTACGGCGCGCTGGCCGGCGCCTACGGCGTGCCTGTGGCGATGGCGAGCGGCGACGACGTGTTCGTCGCGGAGAACCGCGCGCTGCTCCCGGGCACGCGCTTCGTCGAGACCAAGCGCGCGACGGGGCAGAACAGCGGCATCAGCCTCTCGCCGGCGCAGAGCTGCGCGGCGATCGGCGAGGCCGTCGCAGCGGCCCTCCGGGAGTCGAGCGCGCGGCCCTTCCGCCTCGAGGGTCCGCTGGAGGTCCGCGTGCGCGCGCAGACACCGGCCCTGGCGGACCTGTTCTGCCTGTGGCCGAGCCTCCGGCGGGGGGAGGGCAGCGAGGTCGTGTTCGCGGCGGCGCACGTCGCGGAGGCGGTCCAGGTGATCAACGCCCTCTCGGCGATGTCGAGCGCGCTGCGCTGAGCCCTCGCGGCCGGCGCGACGGCGACGATCCGCCCGGCGTCGCCCGAGAGGCGGCGGCATGCGCGCCTTGCGGTCTTCCGGCCGAAGGCCCAGAACCGCACGGTCCTTGCTTCCCCATGCTGGCGCCACGGGAGTTCGTCGCTTGGTCCGGACCGTCTGCCCGCACGATTGTCCCTCTGCCTGCAGCCTCGACGTGCAGGTCGCGGACGGGCGCGTCGTGTCGGTCCGGGGCGGCGACAATCCCTACACGGCCGGGGTGATCTGCGCGAAGGTCAGCCGCTACGGCGAGCGCGTCCACCACCCGGACCGGATCCTCCACCCGCTGGAGCGCGTCGGGCCGAAGGGCGGCGGGGCGTGGCGCCGGATCTCCTGGGACGCGGCGCTCGACCGGCTGGCGGCGGCCTTCTCGGAGACGGCGGACCGTTGGGGGGCGGAGGCGGTCTGGCCGTACAATTCGGGCGGGACCATGGGCCTCGTCCAGCGCGACGGTATCCACCGGCTCACCCACGTGATGGGCTACTCGCGGCGCAAGCGCACCATCTGCACGGCGGTCGCGATCGCGGGCTGGAGCGCCGGGGTCGGCCGGATCGCCGGCCCGGATCCCCGCGAGATGGCGCTCTCCGACCTGATCGTTGTCTGGGGCGGCAACCCGGTGAGCACCCAGGTCAACGCGATGACCCACATCAGCCGCGCCCGCAAGACGCGGGGCGCCAAGCTGGTGGTGATCGATCCGTACCGCACCGGGACCGCGGCGGCGGCCGACCTCCACCTCGCGCTCCGGCCCGGCACCGACGGGGCGCTCGCCTGCGCGGTGCTCCACGTCCTGTTCCGCGACGGCCACGCGGACCGGGCCTACCTCGCCGCCCAGGCCGAGGACACGGCGGCGCTGGAGGCGCATCTGGCGTCGCGCACCCCCGAATGGGCGGCGGCGATCACCGGCCTGGAGCCCGCCGCGATCGAGGCCTTCGCGGCCCTCTACGGGCGCACGCCGCGCAGCTACATCCGCTGCGGCTTCGGCTTCACCCGCAGCCGCAACGGCGCGGTGAACCTGCACGCGGTGACCTGCCTGCCGACCGTCACCGGCGCCTGGCAGCACGAGGGCGGCGGCGCCCTCTGGCAGCACGCCGCGATCTTCAACTGGGACAAGACCCTGACGGAGGGGCTCGACGCCAGGGCGCCCGGCGTGCGCGAGCTCGACATGAGCCGGATCGGCGCCGTGCTCACCGACGATCCCGACGCCCTGCTGGGCGGCCCGCCGGTCCGCGCCATGCTGATCCAGTCGGCCAATCCCGCGGTCTCCGCGCCCGACAGCGCCCGGGTGCGCGCGGGGCTGACGCGGCCGGACGTGTTCGTGGCCGTGCACGAGCAGTTCATGACCGAGACGGCCGCGCTCGCCGACCTCGTGCTGCCGGCCACCACCTTCCTGGAACACGACGACATCTACGGCGCCGGCGGCCACAGCCACATCCAGGCCGGGCCGGCGATCCTGGAGCCGCCGGGCGAGTGCCGCTCGAACCACGCGCTCCTGTCGGGGCTCGCCGCCCGGCTCGGCGCGGACCACGCGGGCTTCCGCCTGACCGCCCGGGACCTCGCCGACGCCACCCTCGCGCGCTCCGGCTGGGGCGGTCTCGACAGGCTGGAGGCGGAGGGCTGGATCGACGCGCAGCCGGATTTCGCCGAGAGCCACTTCCTGACCGGGTTCGGCCATCCCGACGGGCGCTTCCGCTTCGCCCCCGACTGGGCGGCGCTGGGTCCGCGCGCGGCCGGCATGCCGGCCCTCCCGGATCACTGGCCGGAGGCCGAGCCCGCCGACGCGGAGCACCCGTTCCGGATGATCGCCCCGCCGGCCCGTCAGTTCCTCAACGCGACCTTCACCAACGTGCCCGAGTCGCTCCGCCGCGAGGGGCGGCCGACCTGCCTGATCCACCCGGCGGACGGCGTGCGGCTCGGGATCGGTACGGGCGACGCCGTCGAGGTCGGCAATGCCCGCGGTCGGGTCCGGTTGCACGCGCGGCTCGCCGAGGGGCAGCAGCCGGGCGTCGTGGTGGTCGAGAGCCTGTGGCCGAGCGCGGCCTTCGCGGGCGGGGACGGGGGCATCAACACGCTGATCGGGTCGGCGCCGGCCGCGCCCAACGACGGTGCCGCCTTCCACGACACTGCGGTCTGGGTTCGAGCGGCCTGAGCCGGGCGCTCGGGCCGTCGAAACTCACGCTCCTTCTCCGGTGCCCCCCTCGCAGAAGCCGGGGACGGACAATCGACAGCAATCCGTTGCCCGGAATCCCGGTCAGGCGCACGGCTGGTCGGGGTCGACGGGGTCGGGCGGCGCTCTCCCGCGCCCGCGCTTTCCCGCCCGCGGGCGGTGATCGTGACCGCGGGCCGGGCTAAGGCTCGGCCCTCGTCGACCCCGCCCCGCAGATGCCCTGGAGCGCGGTCCACGCGGCGCCCGACAGGATCTGCCGTTCGGGCGCCGCGGGTCCCGCCTGGGCGCGGATCGCGGCCGCGCGCTCGCGCGTGAAGGGATGGCTGCGCAGCAGGTCCAGCACGTGGCTCTTGCCGTCGTGCTTGTCCTTGGCGATGCGCTCGAGGATGTCGGCGAGCGCCGCGCCGTTGCCGCCCGCGCGCGTCATCAGGTCGACCGCGTAGGCATCCGCCGCCCGCTCGGCGTCGCGGCTGTAGCCGGCCGAGAGCACCGCGTCGCCCAGCGCGATGATGATGGTCGAGCCGGTCAGATCCCCGAGGACGAGGCTCAGGAGGAACGAGGTGCCCGATGCCCGGATGAGGGAGCGGGTCGGATCGCGTCTGCGGACATGGCCGAGCTCGTGCGCCAGAACCGCCGCGGCCTCGTCGGCCGATCGCGCCCGCGTGATGAGGCTCGAGAGCACGATCACGCGGGCGCCCGGCAGGGCGAAGGCGTTGGCCATCCCGTGGCGGCGCACGCTCACGGCGAGAGCCGGCGGCAGCGAGCCCTCAGCCTGCCCGGCCGCGACGAGGCGACCGACGAGCTTGTCGAGGGCCTCGCGCCCGGCGGGCTCCGCACAGGCCGGCGGGTCGCCGAGGAAGCGCAGGACTTGCGGCTCCGCCACCGCCCCGAGCCGCGACTCGGCGGCGTCCGGCACGAGCGGGGCGAGCAGGCCGGCGATCTGCGGGACGCCGAAGACCGCCACGAGCAGGACCGAGAGACCCGCCGCCAGAGACCAGAGCACGAGCCGCACCGTGCCGCCCGAACCCTCCCGAAGGTGCAGGTCCGGGCAGCGCGCGGCGAGCGCCGCGGCGAGCGTCGCGTCCGAGAATTCCACGCGGGCCGGCTCGTCGGCCGGACCGATCCGCATCAGCGGCGGCACCGAGACGGCGGCGCGCAGGTCGAGCAGGTTCCAGTCCCGGGCGACGTCCGGCCCGGAGACGCGGAAGCGGTCGTCGAGGCGCAGGGTGACGGGATGAGCCCGCGCGCTGACGCCGTCGAAGTAGCGGCCTTCGACCTCGATCGGCGCCCCGGCGGTCGCTTCGGAAGGGCGGATCAAGTCTCAGAAGCCGATCTGGAGGGCGCCCCCGACGTCGAGCGCGTCGGCGAGACCCTCCTGCAGGCCGCTGCCGGCGCCGCGGGACGAGGCGAGGACACTGTCCAGGGCTCGGGGATCCACGACCGTCGTGCTCGTCGCCACCGCCGCCCACAACCGGGCCTGCACCACGCGCACGTACAGCACCGCGAAGAGCGGCGCGCCGACGAGGTAGATGAGGACGACGAGCCCGTGGAGCATCCCGAGATCGCCCGCCGCCCGCGCGGCGAAGATCAGCAGCGCGGCGACGAGGCCCAGCACGACGAGGAAGCCGAGAAGCGACAGCATGTAGACGATGTAGGGCCAGTAGAACTGGCGCGCCTTGAGGCTCGAGGCGAGGCGGGCGTGACCGAGGCCGGCGGCGGCCATGAAGGCCCGCGTCTCCCGGGCGCGGTAATAGGGGATCAGAAGCAGCGCCGCGGGCACGCAGATCGCGGCCGCGAAGCCCATCGTCCGGAGGAGGACGCCGATATGCGAGGCCGCGTAAGCGGGATTGAGGATCGTCTCGCCGGCCTTGCCGCCGGGCTTCGGCACCAGCAGGTCGCCGGGCAGCGAGAAATCCGCCGCCGCCAGGAGGGCGATGCCGAGCCCGATCAGCGGCCCGAGCCCCACCACGTAGAGCAGAAGCCAGGGGCCGAGCACGCTGCGTCCCCGCGCCGTCGAGTGCATCCGGCTGGTGCCGACCAGGGTGTGACCGATGCGGTAGCGCTCCAGGCTCGCCCGCATGAACGGGACGGCCAGGCCGACGGTGACGAGCGTGAGCAGCCACCAAGCGCCCGCGCGCGCCGCGTAGGCGAGCCCGGAGCCGTCCTGTCCGAGGCGTATGCCGCGCCACAGGGTCCGCATCGCCCGGTAGCGGCGTCCGCGGTAGATCGCGAACTGGCCCAGGAGGAACAGGAACACGAAGGAAATCACCACCGAGAACGGGGCGAGCGCGGGCGCGACGAGCGAGACCGCGAACAGCGCGACGTAGATCGGCACCAGGATCGCGAGCGCGACGAGGAAGCCCAGAAACAGTTCCTTGCCGGTTCCGGTGTACTCGGCGGGCGAGCCGTCGAGCGCGGTGCGCTCCCAGAAGAAGCGGCGCAGATTGGTGACGTACCAGAACCGGTAGATGCCGAAGGTCACCACCGAGAGCAGAAAGCCCTTCAACGCGAGCCACGTGAGTCCTTCGACCCGCGGATCGAAGGTTACGGCGGCCACGCGCGTGGCCGGAGCGCCGCTCCGCGTGTCGAACTCGGTGCCGGTTGCGGGATCCATGGATTCGTCGATCGTCCCGTCGCGTTTCGCGGCGGGACACTACGAAGTGAGACCCGCGCTGACCAGTTCCGCGCGGACGCAATTCAATTCCGTCCCCCACTGTCGTGCGGCGACCGCACGAGACCTGCGGCGTCGTCAACGAGCGACTTCCGGGTTCGAGGCGGTCATCGCAGGGTGTCGCGGCCGAGCCGGCCCGGTGAGGGAGGCGTCGCGCTCGGCCGGAGCGGCTCGACGGCGGCGCAGAACCGGCGCGACCGCCACGGCCTGAGCGCCGTCAGCCCAGGACAGCGAGGGCCGCGGCCAGATCGGCGACGAGATCGTCCGGGTGCTCGATCCCGATCGACACCCGGATCGTCGCGTCCGTGATCCCGAGCCGGTCGCGCACCGCCTTCGGCACGCCGGAATGGGTCGTGGAGGCCGGGTGGCTGGCGAGCGACTCCGTCCCGCCGAGGCTGACGGCGAGCTTGAACAACTGGAGGTGGTTGAGGACCTGGAACGCCTCGGCCTCGCCGCCGACGATGTCGAACGAGAATGTCGAGCCCGGTGCCGCGCACTGCCTGGCGTAGACCTGCGCCTGATGCGATCCGGGCTCGAGATGCGCGAGATGGTGAAGGCGCGCCACCTTCGGGTGCTCCGCCAGAATCCGGCCGACGATCTCGCCGTTGCGGTTCGCGGCGCTCATGCGCAGCGACAGGGTCTCGAGCGAGCGCCCGAGCATCCAGCAGGAATGCGGGTCGAGACCGGTCCCGATCGCCGAGCGCAGCAGCCGCACCGGCTTCATCCGCGCCGCCGAGCCGAGGGCGGCGCCGGCGATCAGGTCCGAGTGGCCGCCGACATACTTGGTCAGGGAGTAGACCGAGATGTCGGCGCCTTCGCGCAGCGGGTGCTGGAAGAGGGGCCCGAGCAGGGTGTTGTCGCAGACCACCATCGGCGCCGCGCCGCCCTGCCGGGCACCGATCTCCTCGGCGACCGCGCGGACAAGGCTGAGGTCGACGAGGGTGTTGAGCGGGTTCGAGGGGGTCTCGACCATGACGACGCTGACCCGTCCCGCGTCGGCCGCCCGGTGGGCCGCGGCGCGCACGCTCGCCGGGTCGGTCCCGTCCGAGAACCCGAACGGCGCGATGCCGAACCCGGCCAGGGTCTTGGCGATCAGCGTCTCGGTGCCGCCGTAGAGGGGCTGCGAGTGCAGGATCGCGTCGCCGGGCCGGGCGAACGCCAGGATCGTGGTGGCGATCGCCGACATGCCGGAGGAGAAGACCAGCGCCGCCTCGGCTTCCTCGAAGACGGCCAGCCGATCCTCGACGATCTCGCTGTTCGGATGATTGAAGCGCGAGTAGACCAGCCCCGCCGCCTCGCCGACCGGCGGTTCGCGCCGCCCGGAGACGTAGTCGAAGAAGGCTTTGCCGTGCTCGGCGGAGGTGAAGACGAACGTCGATGTCAGGAAGACCGGCGGCTTCACCGCACCCTCGGACAGGGCCGGATCGTAGCCGTAGCCGAGCATCAGCGTCTCGGGATGGAGCGGGCGGTTGCCGAGTTCCTTCTTGTGGTAGCGGTCGTCCGACATGCTGACCTCGCTCCGACAGGACGCCAGCGCGGAGCTGGACAGCCCGGATGCGCTCCGGGTGCGGGAGCACGGCACAGCCGTGCCGATCTTCCCGTACGGGCGCAGGGGCAGTTTAATGCGTGCCCGCGAGCTCGATCAATCTCGACTCCGGTCTTGAGCCGATCTGGAAACGTTCCGACCGATTGCTTGGTCTGCAGAGTGATATTAAATTTCACGATGATTTACATTCAAAGTGTTCGGCACGCGTTCCGGAGCACGGACCGGTTCTCGACCGCGTCGCGGAGTTCGTTCCGATAGGCTGCCGGGCCGAGATACTGCCCGAGGGGCAGGTCGGGCGCCTCCTGAATCGCCCGCGCCTGGATGCCGTGCCGTCGACACCCGCTTCGGCGAGGATCCCGCTAACGTCCCGGCAAGCGTCGAGCTCGCGGCGGTCCGGGCCTCGCCGCGCGCTCCATGAGTTCGCGACCGCGGCTCATCGCAGCCTTTCACGACCTTCGATAGCGACCCGCTGACCCTGTATCGCGCTTCAGCCCCGTCCTTTCACCCGCGGTCACGTTGTCGCTGCCCGATCAGGTATGATCCAAGTGATGGAATTTTACCGCGAGAGACGCGAGCATGTGATCTTTCCGTGCGGCAGAAGACCATGTTTTTCGACCAAAGGGCGCTGATAGGTCGCCATATTCTAGTCGTGGAAGATGATTATTTTGCCGCAGCACACGTCAAAGACTGCCTGCGCACACATGGTGCAACCATCGAGGGGCCCTGGTCGAACGTCGAACATGCCATGTCATCGCTCGATCGGAGTATCGATCGCATCGATTCGGCCGTTCTCGACATCGACCTTCAGGACGGGAAGAGAAGCTATCCGATCGCCAAACGCCTCGATTGGGCCGGAATACCTTATATATTCGCGAGCGCCCATCCGCTATCGCAGATCCCGGAAGAATATCGAGACTGCCTCAACATCGGAAAGCCCCATTCAGATCACAGGCTGATCTGCGGCCTCAGCCAGCTTCTAGAGGGCACCTTCGAGAGCAAGCTCTATCGGGCGCTGACAAGGCTGGGGGCGGTGAGCCGACATATCCAAGCAGGAGAGCGGCGCGTCGCTCAACAGCGAGAGCGGGTTGCTCGATTCCGAGGCATGCGGCACAGCCTCAATCTTGCCGAAGAATTGCTGGAGGAGCTGTTGAATAGTCTATCCGCCCTGGAAGACACCCGTGCGAAATTTCTTGACGAACTTCGCCTGATACAAGCTGGTGCGCTTTGATCCCGGGCGGGTAGCGTCGAATTCTATTCAGCGCGAGGAGCAGGCGTCACGCTGCTCGTGGCGTCGTCTTCAGGATTCGGGGAATTCACGTCGTCGTCGCTGAGCTCGGAACAATTGATCGACGGCGGAGGGTCGGGGCGACGAACGAGATGCTCCGTCTGATCCAGCAACGTCCGTGAGCGTCGGATCGCCTGCAACGAGGTCTCCAGGAGCCACTGATCGTATCCAGCCGACAGTCGAGCTTTGGGGGACGAGTTTGCCAAGAGGCTGCTCCGCGTCATGCAGGCGGGAGCACACGTATCTCTCAGCCACCAGCGCCCACGGGTTCGAGAACCGGCTGGTGATCGCGACATCCTACGCCAGTCTGGCTGGAGCGCCTAATCGCAGGCGGTCCGGACGCTCGGCGCGCATCAGCCAATGGGCGTGCTCTCGACGCTGGTCGTCAGCCCCGATGCGAAGTCGCGCGGCGGCCGACGGATCGACGCTCTCGGGAAGCGTCGAGGGCGTCCCCTGCGGCCGCCCTGCCGCGACCCGGACCGGCCGCTAGCGGCCGGACCGGGCCGATCGCCGAGCATGCGCTGTCGTCGGACCTGCGCCCGAGACCCTTGCACCACCGGCCGCTGGTCAGGGGGCGGATCTCGAAAGCAGCCACCACCGGCCGTTCGGCAACCTCGGCTCGGGGCGGTGAACGGACGTTTGTTCGACGCCGGGGATCGGAGATCCTGCTGCGCGCCGCTCGCGATCCTACGCAATATGCCGTCTCGCGTGTCGAAAGGTGCGCGCTGCGCGCAGCACATCCGAGCACAACTCGGTTCCGGCGCTGTAAAACCTCGGCCGGTAATCCATGCCTTAGAATAAATTCACTTTTGAATCGTTGTAAGTGTGTGATCTATAACACGTTTTCGGCTTGATCAACGATCCGTGAACGGCGAACACGTGGGCACTGCGCCGCCGGAGGCGCTCGTCAGCGTGATCTATGTCGTATCGCTCGCTCCTCACCCTCCTCCTCGCCACCACTGCTCTCGCCGGGCCCGCGAGGGCGCAGGACGGCTCCGTTCAGCTCAACGAGATCTCGGTCGAAGCGGCGTCGCCCGGCAATTCCGCCCCCGGCCTGACGGGCTCGGGCGGCCTCAACGTGAGCGGGGGCGACGGCGGTACGGCAAGCACCAGCGGCGGCGGTGGCGGTCCGTCCGGGATCACCGGTTACACCGCCCGGGTCGCCACGACCGCAACGAAAACCAACACGCCGCTGATCGAGGTCCCCCAGTCCGTGTCGGTGGTCACCCGCGAGCAGCTGAACGACCGCAACGTTCAGACCTTCACCGACGCGGTCAACTACGTCCCCGGCGCCGTATCCGCCCGGTCCGGCTTCGATCCGCGGTTCGATCAGATCTTCATCCGCGGCTTCGACGTGCTGACCAATCAGGGAATCTACCGAGACGGGTTGCGCGTGATCGGGACCGGCTTCGCCTTCCCGAAAAGCGAGCCCTACGGCGCGGAGGCGCTCACCATCCTGCGCGGGCCCGCCTCCGGCCTCTACGGCCTCGGCTCGCCCGGCGGCATCCTCGACATCACGACCAAGCGTCCCGTCTTCGCGCCGTTCGGCGAGGTTCAGTTCCAAGCCGGCAGCTTCGACCGCTTCCAGGGCAACTTCGACGTCGGGGGGCCGATCGAGGGTTCGGGCGGCACCATGGCCTACCGTCTCACCGGCGTGCGCCGCGAGGCGGGCACCTTCATCGGTCTGGGCACGACCGACGACCAGCTCTATCTCGCCCCCGCGTTCACCTGGAAACCGTCGGCCGATACCACATTCACGTTCCTCAGCGAGTTTCAGGTCACGAATACGCCGGCGGCGACGTTCTTTTACAATGACCCGGGCTTTCGGGTGTCCAAGTTCTACCAGGGCGACCCGCGCTTCATGGGCCTCGATCAGACGCAGTACCGGGTCGGCTACGCCTTCGAGCACTTCATCACGCCGGACCTCATTTTTCGCCAGAATTTCCGGCACTACGGGCTCTTCCTGAGCGCCAAGTACGTCGACATCAACAACATCAACGAAGCACGCACGATCGGCACGCGCGATACGGGCTACATTCGCGAGGGCCTGGTGCAGCAGACGCTGGACAACCAGCTGGAAGCCCGCTTCGCTACAGGCCCGGTCGCGCACACCGTGGTCGGTGGCGTCGACTACGCCCGGTACAGCCTGAGCGCCCGCTTCGGGTTCGGGCTGGCTCCGGACCTCAACCTCGTCACGCGGAATTACGGCCAGCAGTTCATCCCGACGCCCCCCCTGGCGCCCGCGTCGCGCCAGAGCCAGGACCAGATCGGTGTCTACCTGCAGGATCAAGCCAAGTTCGGAAACTTCATCCTGACGCTGAACGGGCGGCACGACTGGGTCTTCCAGAACAACTACGCGACGCCGGACAGCGCGGTCTCACGTCAGGACAACAGCGCCTTCACGGGCCGGGTCGGCCTGGGCTACGTCCTGGCACCGGGGCTGGTGCCCTACGCCAGCTACGCCACGACCTTCACGCCGCAGGTTGGCATCGACCGGAACGGGCAGGCGTTCAAGCCCGCCACGGGCGACCAGATCGAGGCCGGGGTCAAGTACCTGATCCCCGGCACCAATATCCAGACGGCGTTCGCCGGCTTCGACATCAACCAGTCGAATATCCTGATCCCCGACGCGGGCAACCTCGCGTTCCAGACCGCCGGCGGTGCCGTGCGCTCGACGGGCTTCGAGGCCGAGGCCACGGCCAACCTCGCGCCGGGCACGAACCTGACGATCGCCTACACACACGTCGACATCCGGTTCGTGAACTCGGTCTCGGCCACCGGTCAGTCGATCGCCGGGAACCGCGTGTCCGGCATCCCCAGCGACACCTACGCGTCGTTCCTGACCTACGCCTTCCCGCCTTCCTCGGCCCTGCGCGGTCTGCAGATCGGCGGCGGCATCCGCTTCATCGGATCCAGCTTCGCCGACGACCAGAACACGGTGCGCAACACCGCGGTCACCCTCTACGACGCGCTGGTCGCCTACGACTTCGCGGCGCTGGATCCGAAGTACAAGGGCTTCCGGGCGCAGATCAACGCCTACAATATCTTCGACCGTAACTACACGACCTGCTCGTTCGGGTTCTGCAACTTCAACCAGCCGGCACGAGTCATCGGTAGCCTGATCTATCGCTGGTGAGAGCGTCCATCTCCGGCGCCTGCGTGTTCCGAGGCAGGGCCTCCAGGAGGACACGACGATCGTGGCCCGCCGCGCGGCGGGCCACGATCGCGATGGCGGGGGCGCGGATCGACGTCCGCCCGGGCGATCTGCGACCGCTGGTTCACTCATCGACGGCGCAGGTCTTGAGGCGCTCCGATACGCCGGAGGGCGCGGGCCCCGGCGATGAGGCTCCGATCTACACGCGCCGAATGACCGACCCGGCCTTCCTGTGCGGGTCGGGCGCCTACGCTCAGGCGGGTGTCGCCAGGTCGCCGGCGATAGGCCGCCCGGCGTTCGGCCCCACAAGGGCGCTGTGTGGCCACCGCGACATTCGCGCCGTCGACCGACGGTTCTCCACATCCTGACCGCGGCCTCGAGCGCGATCCGAACCCGATCGTCGTCTGCCTCAGGATTTCCGATCCAGACGCTTCCGGAAATCGTGCTTGATGAGCGGGTGCGGCCATTTAGCCTTTCCTATCGAGATCTGCTCGGGTTGAGGACGAACAGCTCTCCACGTGATGTCGGCAGGACGTCCTGAGCGGGCGTGACGCAGAAGCTCGAGGCAGACGCAGCGCCCGCGTCCGGAGAGACATGTCCGGGATAGGCGCCGATAGTCCGTGCGGCCGTTTCCGGGAGGGGGCGCTTGGATGATCGATCGGCGTAAAATGATCGAAAATCGAGACCGCGCTCTGACGGGGCGAATCTCGATCGAAACCGGAACAGTTTCTCCAGGATAAAATACATCTCTGGCATTCGATTTGCTCGGCGCGCGGTACTGCAGAGAAAGGAACTGTCGACGTGATGCGTCTTCTGACCCCGCTCCTCGCGGCCTCCGCCCTGGTCGCATCCATCATCCCGGTGCAGGCGGCCGAGAAGCTCGTCGTCAGCACCTGGGGCGGCAGCTTCCGCGATCTGATCGACGAGGCCATCGCCACGAAGTTCAAGGCGGAGACCGGCGCCGAGGTCGAGTACATCACCGGCGGTACCATCGACCGGCTCAACAAGGCCAAGCTCGCCAAGGACGCGCCCGAGAGCGATGTGACCTTCACGACCGCCCATGTCGGCTGGCTCTACGTCAATGACGGCCTGTTCGAGACGCTCGACATGGCCAAGATCCCGAACGCGGCGAACCTCGTCGAGCAGGCCCGGGTCAGCCCGGCGCATCTCGGCACTTGGGGCTACGTCTACACGATCGGCTACCGCGCGGACCTGACGCCCAAGGGCATGACCTTCGGCTCCTGGGCCGATCTCTGGGACCCGAAGCTCAAGAACAGCCTGGCCGCGCCCGATTTCGACCCGAGCCACATCATCGCCGTCTCGGCGCTGCTCTCGGGCGGCGACCCGGCGACCTGGGAGAAGGGGCAGGCCAAGCTGGAGGCGCTGAAGCCGAACTTCCGGGCCTTCTACACCAACGACGCCAACAGCCAGCAGCTGATCGCCACCGGCGAGACGCCCGTTCAGGTCGTGCTGACCATGAACGCCTACTACATGAAGGGCCAGGACGTGCCGGTCACCGTGGTGATCCCCAAGGAGGGTGGGGTTCTCGGCATCGACACGGTCGCGATCAACAAGGGGTCCAAGAAGGCAGAGCTCGCCTACAAGTTCATCAACATCGCTCTCGATCCCGAAGTACAGGCCAAGATCGCGCAGCTGAAGAAGGGCAGCCCGACCGTCACCAACGCCAAGGTCGATCCCGAGATCGCCAAGCTGCCGGGTGTGTTCACCACCGCCGAGCAGTGGAAGACCCAGGCGATCAACATCGACCCGAAGCTCCGGGCCGAGAAGACCGCGCTCTGGCGCAAGTGGTTCGCCGAGAACATCATGGCGCGCTAGGGCCCGCGCCATGCGCCTCGCTCGACGGGAAGCCTCATGACACCCGCGATCCGCCGCCGGCCCTTCCTGCCGCTGTTCGTGACGCCGGCGGTGCTGGTCGCCGCCGCGATCGTGGCCGCCATGGCGGCGATCCTGCGCTACAGCCTGCACGCCTACGTGCCGGGTTCCCTCGACGTCGGCGGGCTCACGCTGGAGAACTTCTCCGATCTCGGCCGCCCGATCGTGCTCCGGGCGCTACGCGACACGGTGCTGATCTGCTTCGAGACGGCGCTGATCACCCTGGTCGTCGGCTACCCCGTCGCCTACGCCCTGGTGCGCACCCGCTCGCTGCTGCTGAAGTCCGTCATCCTGATCGTCGCGGTGACCCCGCTCTTCCTCGGCGAGGTGGTGCGCACCTATGCCTGGACGGTGGTGCTCGGCAATTCCGGCTTCGTGAACGCCACCTTGCGCCAGCTCGGCCTGATCGAGCGGCCGATCCAGCTCATGTTCACCGAGCTCGGGGTGATCATCGCCCTCGTGCACGTCACGCTGCCGGTGATGGTCATCATGCTGGCCGCGGCCCTCGCGCATATCGACCGCGACTACGAGCGCGCGGCCCAGAGCCTCGGCGCCGGGCCGGTGCGCACGTTCCTCACCGTGACGCTGCCGCTGTCGTTGCCCGGCGTGGTGGCGGGCTTCACCACCGCCTTCGCCTGGACGTTCAGCGCCTTCGCGACGCCCCAGGTGATCGGCGGCGGAAAGGTCGGGGTCGTCTCGACGCTGGTCTACCAGCTCGGCCTGTCCTCCTTCAATTTCCCGGTCGCGGCGTCCCTGAGCCTCGCCGGCCTGGTCCTGGCGCTCGGAACGATGTGGCTCGTGCGCCGCTGCGCCCGCCCGCTCGAAGCGCTCGGAGGCCACTGATGCGCCGCGGCCTCCGCACCCGGCTTCTCGGGATCTCCGGCAGGGTCCTCGTCGGGCTGATCCTCGCCTTCATCGTGCTGCCGGCCTTCGTGGTGACCCTCGCCGCGTTCAACGACCGGGCGATCCTGAGCTTCCCGCCGGCCAAGTACTCGACGCGCTGGTTCACCCGGGCCCTGACCTACCGGGATTTCCAGACGGGCCTGTGGAACAGCCTCGTCGTCACCGCCTGGGCCTCCACGCTCGCGCTCGCCGTGGGCACCGGCTTCGCGATCGCCCTGAAGCGATACGCTTTCCGCTTCAAGGCGGCGCTGGAGGGCGTGCTGCTCTCGCCGCTGATCGTGCCGCACTTCACCATCGGCCTCGGCCTCCTGGTCCTGGCCACCGGCATCGGTGCGGCGCGGGGCTTCTCCGTCGTGGTCCTCACCCACGTCGTGGTGGTGCTGCCCTTCGTGATCCGCTCGGTCTACATCTCGCTGCAGAACATCGACGAGCGGCTGGAGCTGGCCGCCGCGAGCCTCGGCGCCCGGCCGGGCCGCGTGCTCACCACCGTGACCCTGCCGCTCCTCGCGCCCGGCCTCGCCAGCGGCTGGCTGTTCGCGGCGATCCTGTCCTTCAACGAGTTCACCGCCTCGCTCTTCGTGACGGGGCAGGCGACCCAGACCCTGCCGGTGGCGATGTACGGCTACGTCCGCGAGTTCGCGGACCCGACGCTCGCGGCCGTCTCGGTGATCTACATCGCGGTCACGGCCCTCGCCCTGATTGTCGCCAACACGTTCCTCGGGCTCGGCAAGGTTCTGAATGTTGAGCAAGGCTCTTGATCTCACCGCGCCGGCGACCCTCCCCGGCACAGCCGCGGCCCCCCGGGCAAGACCGGCGGTCCGCCTCGACGGCGTGGTCAAGCGCTTCGGCGCGGTCACCGCGCTGGAGGAGAGCTGGCTGCAGGTGGAGCAGGGCGAGTTCCTGACGCTGCTCGGACCCTCGGGCTGCGGCAAGACCACCCTGCTCAACCTGATGGCGGGCTTCCTGGAAGCGGATGCGGGCGAGATCTTCATCGGGGACGACCTCGTGACCGCCACTCCGCCCTACGAGCGCGAGGTCGGCATCGTCTTCCAGAACTACGCCCTGTTCCCGCACATGAGCGTCGCGAAGAACGTCGGCTACGGTCTGCGCGTGCGCGGCGTGCCGAGACGGGAGATCGCCGCGCGCGTGGAGGAGGTTCTCGCCCTCGTGAAGCTCTCGGGCTTCGCGGACCGCTCGCCCCGGCAACTCTCCGGCGGGCAGCAGCAGCGCGTCGCGCTCGCCCGCGCCCTCGTCATCCGCCCGAAGGTCCTGCTCCTCGACGAGCCGTTCTCGGCGCTCGACAAGAACTTGCGCGGGGCGATGCAGGTCGAGCTGAAGGAGATCCAGCGCCGGCTCGGCGTGACGACGGTCTTCGTCACGCACGACCAGGGAGAGGCGCTGAGCATGTCGGACCGGATCGTCGTGATGTCGGCCGGTCGCGTCCGGCAGATCGGCACACCGGATCAGGTGTACCGTCACCCGCAGGACCGCTTCGTGGCGGGCTTCATCGGCGACGTGAACCTCCTGCCCGGCCGCCTCGAAGCGCGGGCCGGCGAGCGCGCGACGGTCGCGATCGGTGACCTGCGCCGCGAGGTCGAGGCCGACACCCTGCGGGACTGTGCGACCGGCGCCGCGGTCGACGTGTTCGTGCGGCCGGATCACCTCGGCGTGCGCCCGGCGGGCGAGAGCGGCACCCTGCCGGCCCGGGTCGCGGCCCTCGTCTACCAGGGCTCGCACATCGACCTGCATATCGACCTGCACGCCGACCTCCGTTCCGGTCCTATGAGCGGCGGGCGGGTGGTGGTGCGGATGCCGGGGCACGGGGCGCTCGCCACCTACGCCCCCGGATCGCCGGTGGCCCTGCTCGTGCCGCAGGCAGGCCTCGTCGCCTTCCCGGCCGAGCCGGGAAGCCCGAATGGACCCTCGGGCCGGACGGGCTCGGGACAGGACGATCCGGCCCGATGAAGCTCCTCTACGCGCGAACCTCGCCCTATGTCCGCAAGGTCCTGGTCCTGGCCCACGAGACCGGTCAGGCCGCGGCGATCGAAATCGTTCCGGTCACGGCATCGCCGACCGAACGCAATCCCGAGACGGTGGGCCACAACCCGCTCGGCAAGATCCCGGCCCTGGTGCTGGCCGATGGAACCGCGCTGTTCGACAGCCGGGTGATCTGCGAGTACCTCGACGCGCGCTCCGTCGGTCCTCGCCTATTCCCGGAGGGGGAGGCCCGTTGGGACGCACTCGCCCGTCAAGCCCTCGCCGATGGGCTGCTCGATGCCGCGCTGCTGCTCCGCTACGAGCGCGTGATGCGGCCGGCCTCGTCGCGCTGGGATGCCTGGGAGGTGGGGCAGATCGCGAAGGTCGCCGGCGCCCTCGACCGGATCGAGGCGACCCGCGTCGGGCCTGCGGGCGCGCTCGACATCGGCACGGTCGCCACGGCCTGCGCCCTCGGCTACCTCGATTTCCGCTTTCCCGACCTCGGCTGGCGCACCGGACGGCCCGCTGCGGCCGCGTGGTACGAGGCGTTCGCGCGGCGTCCGTCGATGCAGCGCACGAAGCCCGAGGATTGATGCGCGACCTCGAACGCGGCGCTCGCGCCCGCCCCCGGAGCCCTCGGCGGCTTCGGATTTTCCGAACTACGACCCCAGCAAGTGCTTGTTGTTGAGACCGACCGGATTGCTATCCTCAATGCGCTCAAGCCTGAAGGCGGGCGCCACCGTTCGATCCCGACGCGTCGCGCGGCCGGGTGCGTGCCCTCTGCCTGCCATGGCGGGCCGCCCTGATCTCGGGGCGCCCCTCTGCGCCACGGCGACAGGCAGCCTGCGCTCTTGCCCGAGGTAGGAACGACCCGATGACCGTCCACAAGCGGATCCGTCCCTTCAACACCCGCGACACCTATCCGGAGCAGCAGCTCGACAACGATCTCTGCCAGACCGTGGTGGCCCGGGGCCAGATGGTCTTCGTGCGCGGCCAGATCGGTCAGGACCTCGACAGCTCCGAGAGCGTCGCGATCGGCGACGCCGCCGGTCAGGCCGAGAAGGCGATGGCCAATATCGCGATGCTGCTGGAAGAGGCCGGATCGCGGCTCGAGCACATCTGCAAGATCACGATCTACCTCGTCGACCCGCGCTACCGTGAGCCGGTCTACCGCACGGTCGGCCGCTGGTTGAAGGGCGTCCATCCGGTGTCGACCGGGATCGTCGTCTCCGCGCTCGCCCGGCCCGAGTGGCTGGTCGAGATCGACGCCATCGCGGTCATCCCGGAGGCGGCATGACGTTCTCGATCGTGGCGCGCTGCGCGTCGACCGGCATGTTCGGCGTCGCGGTCTCGTCCTCCTCACCCGCCGTCGCGGCGCGGTGCGCCCATGCCCGTGCGGGGATCGGCGCGGTCGCGAGCCAGAACGTGACCGACCCGCGGCTCGGCCGGCGCGCCCTGGACCTGATGGCGCTCGGCGCCGACGCCGAGGAGACCGTCGCCGTCCTGCGGCGGACCGGCGGCCCGATGGCGTACCGCCAAGTGCTCGTCGTGGACGCGGCTGGCGGCACGGCGATCCATTCCGGGCCCAAGGCGCTCGGGACCTGGGCCGAGGCGCGCGCCGAGAACGTCGCCTGCGGCGGCAACCTGCTGGCCGACGCGCGCGTGCCCGCCGCCATGGTCGAGGCTTTCCTCGGCACGTCCGGCCATCTCGGCGATCGTCTGCTCGTCGCGATGCGGGCGGCCCTCGCCGCCGGCGGGGAGGCCGGCCCGGTGCGGTCGGCCGGCCTGGTGCTCGTGCGCGAGGTCGCGTGGCCCGTCGCGGACCTGCGCGTCGACTGGACGGAGGATTGCCCGATTGCCGGCCTCGCCGCGCTGTGGGACCTATACCGGCCGCAGCTGGACGCCTACGTCACCCGCGCCCTCGACCCGGTCTCGGCCCCGAGTTACGGAGTCCCGGGCGACCTATGATCGAGGACGGGACGCGAGGCGGCATCGAGGTCGGGCCGGCCGCTCGCTGAAGGCAGCGAATGCGGTTCACCCTGCGCCAGCTCGAATACTTCATCGCCGCCGGCCAGACCGGCAGCATCACGCTCGCTTCCGAGCGCATCCACATCTCGCAGCCCTCGATCTCGACGGCCATCGCGCATCTGGAGCGGGAACTCTCCGTGCAGCTCTTCGTCCGTCACCACGCGCAGGGGCTCACGCTGACGCCGATCGGCCGCGAGGTGCTGCGCGAAGCCAAGGCCCTCGTGGAGCAGGCCGAAGGCCTCTACACCCTGGCGTCCGAGGCGGGGGGACAGGTGCGGGGGCCCCTCTCGCTCGGCTGCATGGTGACGCTCGCGCCGATGCTGGTGCCCGAACTCGCCCACGCCTTCACCACCGCTTTCCCGGCCACGCAGATCCGCTACGTCGAGGGCGACCAGGAACAGCTCATCGTCGGCCTGCGCCGCTCCGAGACCGAGGTCGTGCTGACCTACGACCTGCACGTGCCGGACGACATCCACTTCACCCCGCTCGTCGACCTGCCGCCGCACGTCCTGGTGGCGGAGGGGCACCCGCTGGCGGAGCAGGCCGCCGTCGCGATGACCGACATCGTGGACGAACCGATGATCCTCCTCGACCTGCCGCTGAGCCGCGAGTACTTCCTCGCCCTGTTCATGGCCGAGGGTTTGCAGCCGAAGATCGCCGCGCGCTCCGCCCACCAGGAGGTGGTGCGCACGATGGTGGCCAACGGCCACGGCTACACCCTGTTCAACGTGCGCCCGCGCTCCGACCTCGCGCTCGACGGGAAGCGGCTCCGGCGGGTGCGGCTCGCCGGCACGCATCGCCCGATGCGCATCGGCCTCGCGCGCCTGAAGCAGCTTAACCGCTCGCGCCTCGTGGAGGCCTTCGAGACCCATTGCCGGGCCTTCATCTCGGACGCCTACATCCCCGGCATGGTCGCGCCCGCCATCGAGCGGCGGGTGCCGCGCTGAAGTCGTGCCCCGCGCAGCGAGCCCCCGAGGAACGCCCCAGGAAAGCTCCAAGGAAAGCTCCATGACCGCGCCGATCCCGATCCTCTTCCTGAACGGCCCGAACGCCAACCTGTACGGGCTCGACCCGAGCGGCACCTATGGCACGGAGAGCTTCCCCGCGCTCAAGGCGCGCTGCGAGCGGCACGCCGAGAGCGTCGGGGTCGGCCTCGACTTCCGGCAGTCGAACCACGAGGGCGTGCTCGTGGATTGGATCCAGGAGGCGCGGGGGACGGCCGCGGGCCTCGTCATCAACGCGGCCGGGCTCACCTACACCTCCGTGGCGATCCTCGACGCGCTGCTGGCCTTTCCCGGACCCATCGTCGAGGCTCACATGAGCAACATCTGGAAGCGGGAGCCTTTCCGTCACCATTCCTACGTCTCGCGGGCGGCGACCGGCGTGGTCGCGGGGCTCGGCGGCCTCGGCTACGAGCTGGCCATCACCGCCCTCGCCACCTTGGTGCGGGAGGCCCGCGCGTGACCGAGACCCTGGTCTTCGCGAGCGCCGTCGACCCGATCGAGCCCTGGCGCGCGGCGCTGGAGGCGCTGCTGCCGGACGTGCGCGTCAGGACGCCGGACGAGATCGGGCCCGGGGACGATGTCCGCTACGCGCTGGTCTGGAAGCCGCCGGCCGGATTCTTCGCGCGGCATCCCGGCCTGCGGCTCGTCACCATCCTGGGCGCGGGCGCCGACGCTCTCGTCGGCCGGGACGACCTGCCCGACGTGCCGATCACCCGCCTGTCCGACCCCGAGATGGCACGGATGATGACCCACTACGTGCTGTTCGCGGTGCTG
This sequence comes from Methylobacterium sp. 22177, assembly GCF_052045615.1. Lineage (NCBI taxonomy): Bacteria > Pseudomonadati > Pseudomonadota > Alphaproteobacteria > Hyphomicrobiales > Methylobacteriaceae > Methylobacterium > Methylobacterium sp. 22177. The sequence goes on from NZ_JBQEPK010000015.1 coordinate 115,788, forward strand.
CGCTACGCCCGCGACATCCCGGCGTTCGAGGCGGCCCAGCGGGCCGGCCGCTGGCACTACGTCCACCCGCGCGAGGCCCGGGAAATCCGGGTCGGCGTGCTGGGCCTCGGCGAGCTCGGCGGCGCGGCGGCGCTCGAACTTGCGCGGCAGGGGTTCTCCGTCGCCGGCTGGTCGCGCACGCCGAAGGCGCTTCCCGGAGTCGACTGCCACGCGGGACCGGACGCGCTGATCCCGTTTCTCGCGCGGAGCGAGATCCTGGTGGTGATGCTGCCGCTGACCCCTGAGACCCGGCGCCTGGTCGGAGCGGCCGAGATCGCTGCGCTGCCGCGGGGCGCCGCGCTCATCAACGTGTCGCGCGGGGCCGTGATCGACGAGGCGGCGCTCGTTGCGGCTCTGGCGGCCGGCCACCTCGGTGGGGCGACGCTCGACGTGTTCGAGACCGAGCCGCTCGCGGCGGGGCACCCGCTCTGGGGGATGGAGAGCGTCCTCGTCACGCCGCACCTCGCCTCGGTGGCGATCCCCGCCTCCGCGGCCCGGCAGATCGCCGAGAACATCCACCGGGTGCGCGCGGGCCGCGCGCCCGAGCACCGCGTGGACCTGACGCGGGGCTACTGAGAGGCTGGCACGGGAGATCTCACGGCCGACGGCCGTTTCCTGCGGCGGCTCCGGCCCGGTTCCGGCCCGTCAGGCCCGGGTATAGGCGTCGTAGTTGCGCTGGATGACGATGTGGTCGGCGATGTGCTTCGCGTCCTGCCAGCAGCCGTAGATGAAGGCGGAGGCGCGGTTGGTCAGGTCGGGCAGGCCGAGGAAGTAGATGCCGTTCTCCGCGGAGACGCCGCGCTTGTGCAGGGGCATGCCCTGCTCGTCGAACGCGTCGACGTCGAGCCAGCTGAAATCGTACCGGAAGCCGGTCGCCCACAGGATGGTGCCGATGCCGGCTCTGCCCAAGTCGAGGCTGAGGATCGGCTCCTTGAGGCAGTCCGGGTCCTCGTAGCGCTGCCACGCCTCGGGCTCGGGCGGCAGGTCCATGCCCTTGCGCGCGATATAGGCGTCGGCGTCCCGCAGGACCTCGAAATAGGCCTCGTCGCCCTCGGCGATGTTCCGCACGAGGTCGTCCGCGAAGTGGAGCGTGCCGTTCTCGTAAGCGCGGGTCACGCCGACCAGCGTGACGCCCATATGCGCCAGGCGCCGGAAATCGACGGTCCGGCCGCCCTCGTAGCCGCTCACCGCGAAGGCGACGTGGCGCTTCTTGCGCTTCGACTTGACTTCGTCCCAGAGGCCGAGCGCGCCCAGCCACCAGCAGTAATCCCGCTGGCGATAGGCGCGGGGCGGCCGGTAGTGCTCGCCCACGGACAAGTAGACTCGCCGTCCAGCCTTGCAGAGCTCCTCCGCGATCTGCGAGCCGGACGCGCCGCATCCGACGACCAGCACGGCGCCGTCCGCCAGCTGGCCCGGATTCTTGTACGCTGAGGAGTGTAACTGATGGACCGCCGCGTCCCCGGGAACGATGTCCGGGAACGAGGGCACTTGGAACGGCCCGGTCGCGGCAACGACGCGCCGCGCCTCGAAGATGCCGTCCGACGTCGTCACGGTGTAGCCGGGGCGACCCTGGCTGTGCCTGACGAGCCTGACCTCCACGCCGGTCCGTATGGGAGCCTCGATCATCGCGGCGTAATCGTTGAAGTATCTCGCGACGCGATCTTTGCCCGGAAAAGCGTCCGGATGCACATCCTCGAACTCTAGGTTCGGGAAGCGGTCGTGCCACGCCGGCCCGTTCGCCACGAGCGAGTCCCAGCGCATGGAGCTCCAGTTCTCCGCGATACGGCTCCGCTCCAGCACGATGTGCGGGATCTTCAATGCGCTGAGATGCTCGCTCATCGCGATACCCGACTGGCCCGCTCCCACGACCAGGGTGTCGGTGGTTTCGACTGCCATGTCAGCTCCCGAAAGCTCGCAGACTCTTCAATCACGAGATCCGCCGGCGGCGTCGGAACCGGCCGGATTGGACCTGCTGTACGCGGGGTCGGCGACGGTGATTGGTGAGCCGGGTCTGCTGGAACGGGCCGCAGATGAGAAGTACGATTATCGTATGGTGTGCTTCGGAAAATGCGAATTGCTCATCCGAGCTCACGTCTGCGGTGCGCGGTCGTCCTGCCGGCGCGGGCTCGCGCGCTGAGATCCCGAGGCAACCGACCCCGATCGGTCGCCGAAAGCGGATGATCGCACGGCAAAGTCCGAACGCCCTCATCTCACCGCGTCCGCTCGCGAGCACCCAGGACGGCGACGGCCTCTGCCGATCCGCCGCGCCCCATTCGATCCTAGAGACGGGATGCGGTTCTTCCGAAGATCCCCTCTCGGGCACTCTCCAACTCGCGCCTGGGCCAAGCGAGCATCCACTCGCTCACGGTCGGGCGTCGCAGCGAACAGACCGGTATCGGCCAGGATCAGCCGGCTGCTCCGCGCCCATCGGGCGGTTCGCCGGTCGCCCCCGGCAGCTCCCAAGCAGACCTCGGCCCGGCACGCATTGCCGGATGCGAATGTCCCTTCCTGTCGACTCCGGATGCTGTGAGGGACGGGTCCGTCCCCGACAGGGGTGCGGGCCCGAACCGAGCAGGTGCCGCTGGTCTCCCGCGCGGTTCAGAGTGAATAGATCCCGCCTGAACACACCAGCCTGCGGGCTCAATATTTGAGCGACCGTGACGCACAATGAGGCGCCGCGTGACGTCTTTTTCCGCGGCCTCGGTTTGACAAATCACTGATTCGGAACTGATATACCGATATATCGCTGAGCGCCGCCGGGGGCGGGACAGCCTCGCCCACCCGTTCGGGTCAGGCCGCCGGCCTTCGGGCGGCGAAGAGTAGATCTCGAGCACGACAAGATCAGAGCGAATAGGGTTTTCACGGGTTCGATTTTTCCGCGCATGTCGTGGCAGTGTACGGAGCTTCCATGTCGAACATTCTTCGAGCCTTGCTCACGATATCGGCTCTCGCGGTGCCATCTGTCGGACAGGCGCAGCCCGTCTCGGGCGGTCGCGCCAACCTGATCGTTCAGCCGGAACCGCCCAGCCTGATGCTCGGTCTCGTGACCAACGCGCCGACGCAGCTCGTAGCCGGGCAGATCTACGAAGGATTGCTGCGCTACGACGACAAGCTCAAGCCGCTGCCGTCCCTCGCGAAGAGCTGGGATATCTCCCCTGACGGACTGCGTTACACGTTCCACCTCAATCAAGGCGTGACGTGGCACGATGGAAAGCCATTCAGCTCCGCGGATGTCCTGTTCTCGGTCAACGAATTCCTGATGAAGACGCAGCCGCGTCACAGGAACACGATGACGCGTGTGGCCGATGTCGGTGCGCCGGACGATCACACGGTGGTCTTCACCCTCAAGGAGCCCTTCGAGCCCTTCATCCGCAGCTTCGCCTTCTGGGTGATGCCGATGGTGCCCAAACATATCTACGCGGGTACCGACTACGCCTCCAACCCGGCGAACGACAGGCCGATCGGCACCGGGCCGTTCAAGTTCGAGAGCTGGCGGAAGGGGAGCGCGATCCACCTCGTGAAGAACGAGGCTTACTATCTCGCGGGCAAGCCGTATCTTCAGGACATCTACTATCACGTCATCCCGGACGGCGCCTCGCGCGCCGTTGCCTACGAGACCGGCAAGGTCGACGTGCTGCCGGGCGGGTCGGTCGAGAATTTCGACGTGCCGCGGCTGACGGCCCTGAAGAACACCTGCGTCTCGCAGAAGGGTCAGGAGTTCGACTCGCCCCTGTCGTTTCTCTGGCTCAACAACCGGAAGCCGCCGATGAACGACGTGCGGTTCCGCCAGGCGGTCATGTACGCCATGGACCGGCAGTTCGCCCTCGACGTCCTGTGGAACGGGATCGGCAAGGTCGCCACCGGTCCGATCGCCGGGACGACGCCGTTCTACAAGTCCGTCCAGCCGCAGTATCCGCACGATCCGAAGAAGGCGAAGGCGCTGCTCGCCGAGATGCACTACGACGGCAAGCCGCTGAAGCTGCTGCCGCTTCCCTACGGCGAGACGTGGCAGCGCTGGGCGGAGGCGGTGAAGCAGAATCTCGGCGAGGTCGGCATCCCCGTCGAGATCCAGGCCACCGACGTGGCGGGCTGGAACCAGCGCGTGTCCCAATGGGACTACGACATGGCCTTCACCTTCCTGTTCCAGAACGGCGACCCGGCCCTCGGCGTCGAGCGGAACTACATCACCTCGCAGATCTCCAAGGGCAATCCCTGGAACAACGTCGAGGGTTACTCGAACCCGACCGTGGACGCGCTGTTCGCCAAGGCGGCGCTGGCGACGCCGGCCGAGAAGCGCCAGGATCTCTACGACGAGGTCCAGAAGGCGGTTCAGGCCGACGTGCCCGTGGCGTGGCTGCTCGATCTGCGCTTCCCGGTCATCTACCGGTGCAACGTCCAGGACCTGATCACCACCGCCAACGGTCTCAACGACTCGCTGCGCGACACGTGGATCAAGCGCTGACGGCGCCGGACCGGCCCGCACGACGCCTCATCCAGCGGCCCCGATCGCGGGGCCCCGTCCGACCCCGAGCCGCCGGCCGTTCCGGCGGGGCTCCCGCGCGCGGAGGACCATACCCGTCATGCCCCGCTTCATCGCCTCGCGCCTGGGCAAGATGGCGCTCATCCTGGTCGGGATCGTCATCCTCAACTTCGCGCTCATCCACGCGGCGCCGGGGGATCCGGCCTCGGTGATGGCGGGCGAGGCCGGCGATGCCGACGCCGCCTTCCTGCAGCAGTTGCGCGAGCGCTTCGGCCTCGATCGGCCGCTCCCGATCCAGCTCCTGACCTACCTCGCGAACGTCCTGCGGCTCGACTTCGGCTATTCCTACCGCCAGGGCATGCCGGTGATCGACCTGATCACCGACCGGCTGCCCGCCACCCTGCTCCTGTCGGGCTCGGCCTTCCTGATCTCCCTCGTCCTCGGCGTGGCGGCGGGGGCGCTGGCGGCCTCGCGCCAGGGCAAGGTCTCCGACTCGGTCATCTCGACCCTCGCCCTCCTGTTCTACGCCACGCCGCTGTTCTGGCTGGCGCTGATGGCGGTGCTGCTGTTCTCGGTGCAGCTCGGCTGGTTTCCGGGCTTCGGCTACGAGAGCGTTGGCTCGGGCTACAGCGGCCTCGAACGGGCGGCCGACATCCTCCACCACCTCGTCCTGCCGGCCCTGACGCTCGGCCTGTTCTTCATGGCGGTCTACGCCCGCATGACCCGGGCCTCCGTGCTGGAGGTGAGCCGCCTCGATTTCGTGCGGACCGCCCGCGCCAAGGGTTTGCGCCCCCGCGTCGTGCTGGTCCGCCACATCCTGCGCAACGCCATCCTCCCGGTGGTGACGCTGGCCGGCCTCCAGGCGGGGCAACTCGTCGGCGGCGCCGTGCTGATCGAGACCGTCTTCGCGTGGCCGGGCATCGGCCGGCTGATGTTCGAGGCCCTCGAGCAGCGCGACTACAACCTCCTCCTCGGCATCTTCGTCGTCTCCGCCGCGATGGTGCTGGCCTTCAACCTCATCACCGACATCCTCTACCGGCTGGTGGATCCCCGTATCGGAGCTGCGGCATGACGGCGTTCTGGGCCCGATACGCCCGCAACCGCGGCGCGGTGGTGGGAATCGTCATCCTCGTCCTGGTGCTCGTCCTGGCGATCGCGGCGCCGGCGCTCTACCCGCGCTCCCCCTGGGCGATGGTGCAGCGCCCGTTCCTGCCGCCCTTCACCAACGGCGGCTACCCGCTGGGCACCGACACGATGGGCCGGGATATCGCCTCCGCGGTGGCCCACGGGGCCGGGGTGTCGCTGCTGGTCGGCTTCGTCTCGACCCTCGCGGCCCTGCTGATCGGCATCCCGATCGGGGCCGTCGCGGGCTACTTCGGTGGCCGGGTCGACGACCTGCTGATGCGCTTCACCGAGTTCTTCCAGAGCGTGCCGAACTTCGCCCTGGCGGTGGTGCTGGTGGCGATCTTCCGGCCGAGCCTCGTCTCGATCGTCACGGCCATCGCGATCGTGAGCTGGCCGCCGGTGGCCCGGCTCCTGCGCGGCGAGGTGATGGCGCTGCGCGGGCGGGAATTCGTGCAGGCCGCGGTGCTGTCGGGCCAGCGCAGCGGCCCGATCATCCTGCGGCAGATCCTGCCCAACACGCTCTCGCCGGTCATCGTCCTCGGGACCATGATGGTGGCGGCCGCCATCCTGCTGGAGAGCGCCCTGTCGTTCATGGGGCTCGGCGACCCCAACATCATGTCGTGGGGCTACGTCATCGGCGCCGGGCGCACGGTGATCCGGCAGGCCTGGTGGGTGAGTCTCTTCCCCGGCGTCGCGATCCTCCTGACGGTGCTCGCCCTGAACCTCGTCGGCGAGGGGCTGAACGACGCCCTCAACCCGCGCCTGTCGCGCAGGACGCGATGAGGGGCGCAGCCATGACCGTCGCCCCCCGAAACCACGCGCCCCAAAACCACGCCGCCGGCGAGCCGGTCCTCGTCGTCGAGAAGCTCGCCGTCGCCCTGCCGTCCGGCGCGGACCGCCCCTACGCCGTCGACCGGGTCAGCCTCACGCTGAGGGCCGGCGAGATCCTCTGCATCGTCGGCGAGAGCGGCTCGGGCAAGTCGATGTCGGCCAACGCCGCGATGGGCCTTCTGCCGGAGACGGTGCAGCCGGTCGGCGGCCGGATCCTCCTCGGCGGGACCGACCTGCTCACCCTCGACGAGGCGGAGCTCTACGCGGTGCGCGGGCGGCGCATCGCGATGATCTTCCAGGAGCCGATGACGGCCCTCAACCCGCTGATGCGGATCGAGGCGCAGATCGCCGAGGTCTTCGCCGCGCACGGCCTGCTGACGCCCCGGACGCGCCGGAGCCGGGCCCTCGAACTGCTGGCCGAGGTCGGCCTGCCCGACCCGGCGCGCGCCGCCGCCGCGTACCCGTTCCAGCTCTCGGGCGGCCAGCGGCAGCGCGTGATGATCGCTATGGCGCTGGCCCTCGAACCGCAGGTGCTGATCGCCGACGAGCCGACCACGGCCCTCGACGTCACCACGCAGGCGCAGATCCTGCGCCTGATCCGCGATCTCCAGGCCCGGCGCGGCATGGCGGTGATGTTCATCACCCACGATTTCGGCGTGGTCGCCGAGATCGCCGACCGGGTGGCGGTGATGCAGCACGGCCGGATCGTCGAGGAGGGCCGCGCCGCGGACGTCCTCGAGCGGCCGCAGCACCCCTATACCGCCAAGCTGATCGCCGCGATCCCCGACATGGAGGCCGGGGCCGGCCGGGCGGCGCGGGCGGCGCCTCGGGACTCGGTCCTCGACGTCGAGGGTCTGACCAAGAGCTACACGCTCGGCGGCGGCCTGTTCCGGGCGCCCCGGACGGTCGCGGCGGTGCGCGACGTCACGTTCACCCTCGGCCGCGGCGAGACCCTGGGCATCGTCGGCGAGAGCGGATCGGGCAAGTCCTCGGTGGGGCGGTGCCTCGTGCGGCTCCAGGACCCGGACGGGGGACGGGTGCGCCTCGGCGGCATCGACATGGCCGGCCTGTCGGGCGAGGCCCTGCGGCAGGCGCGGCGGCGGATCCAGATGGTCTTCCAGGATCCCTACGGTTCGCTGAACCCGCGGGTGCGCGTCGGGCGGGCCATCGCCGACGGCCCGATCGCCTACGGCGAGGATGTCGGGACCGCCCTGAAGGCCGCGTCCGCGCTCCTCGAGCGCGTCGGCCTCGATGCCTCGGCGGCGGACCGCTACCCCCACGAGTTCTCCGGGGGGCAGCGCCAGCGCATCGGCATCGCCCGGGCCCTGGCGCTCAAGCCCGAGATCATCGTGGCCGACGAGGCGGTCAGCGCCCTCGACGTCTCGATCCAGGCCCAGATCCTCGACCTCCTCGACGAATTGAAGCGGGAGCTGCACCTCTCGCTCCTGTTCATCACCCACGACCTGCGGGTGGCGGCCAAGATCTGCGACCGCGTGATGGTGATGGAGAAGGGCGCCGTCGTGGAGATCGGGCCGGGGCCCGAGATCTTCTCGAACCCGCGCGAGCCCTACACGCGCAGCCTCGTGGCGGCGATCCCCGGCCGCAGACCGCGCACGACGCCGCCGGAGGCGCCCGCTTCCGCGCCCTCTGCCTCCGTCTCCCTCGCCTCCGTTTCCCTTGCCCCCGTTCCCCTTCCGGCCGCGATCAGGACACCCGTCTGATGACCTTCATGCCTAACTCCGTCGAGGCGCGCGACATCGCCTACCAGCTCCATCCGCTGGTCGACCTGCGCAACTACGACAAGACCGGTGCGCTCGTGATCGAGCGGGGGGAGGGGATCTACGTCTACGACAATGCCGGCCGACGCTACATCGAGGGGCTGGCGGGTCTCTGGTCGGTCGCCGTGGGCTTCGGCGAGCGGCGCCTGTCGGACGCCGCCAAGCGGCAGATGGACCAGCTCTCGTACTACCACATCTTCGCGCACAAGACGCACGGCCCCTCGGTCGACCTCGCCGAGAAGCTGATCAGCCTGGCGCCGGTCCCGATGTCGAAGGTGCACTTCACCTCCTCCGGGTCCGAGGCCAACGACCTCGTCGTCAAGCTGGCGTGGTACCGCTCGAACGCGCTGGGCAAGCCGGAGAAGAAGAAGATCATCGGCCGCCTGAAGGGCTATCACGGCGTCACCATCGCGGCGGGCTCGATCACCGGCCTTCCGCGCAACCACGAGAGCTTCGACCTGCCGCTCGACCGGATGCGGCACGTCTCCTGCCCCGACTACGCCGGGTCGGCCCTGCCGGGCGAGAGCGAGGCCGCGTTCTCCCGACGCATGGCGGACGAGCTCGAGAAGCTGATCCTGGCCGAGGGGCCGGACACCGTGGCGGCCTTCTTCGGCGAGCCGGTGATGGCCTCGGGCGGGGTCTACGTCCCGCCGGAGAACTACTGGGCGGAGATCCAGGCGGTGCTGCGCCGCTACGACGTGCTGCTGGTGGCCGACGAGGTGATCTGCGGCTTCGGGCGCACGGGGGCGATGTTCGGCTGCGAGACCTTCGGCATCGAGCCGGACGTGATGGTGCTCTCGAAGCAGATCTCCTCCTCGTACATGCCCCTCTCGGCGATCCTGATGAACGCGAACTTCTACGAGCCGATCGCCGACGAATCCGCCCGGCTCGGCGTGCTCGGCCACGGCTACACGGCCTCGGGCCATCCCGTCGCCACCGCGGTGGGCCTGGAGAACATCTGGATCATCGAGGAGCGCGACCTCGTGGGCAATTGCCGGCGCCTCAGCCCGCTCTTCCTCGAGCGGCTGGTGGGGCTCGCCGAGCACCCCCTGGTGAAGACGTGGCGCGGCGTCGGCCTGATCGGGGCCCTCGAGCTGAAGCCCGCGACGGCACCCGGCGCGAAGCCCGGCGCGGCCGG
>NZ_JBQEPK010000016.1:0-124921 GCF_052045615.1 Methylobacterium sp. 22177
TGGACGATCAGGCCGAGACTGGAAAAGCCCTTGCGCATGTCGGTGTGGCCGGTGGCCAGCCAGACCCGGACATTGGCCGGCAGCGGGATCATCGGCCCTCCAGGGCATCGAGCACCCGGCGCAGCGCCGCGGCATCGACATCCCGGTCGACCTTGAGACGACGGCCGCCGCCGAGATCGATCTCGATGACACCGGTCTTGCGCCGTGCGCGACGGGGCTGGGCCGCAGCACCCGGATCATCCGACCGCGGCGCCAAAACCGCCGACGACGGCTCCGGAGTGATGGCCACGGGGACGAACACCGGAGCCTGCCCGTCCCCGCCCAGACGGCCTTGCCGAGCCTGGCGTCGCCACGTGAACAGCAGGCCCTGAGCGATCCCGTTCCGGCGGGCCACCGAACACACCGACACGCCGGCCTCGTACGAGGCTTCGACGATCCGCGCCTTGTCCTCGAACGACCAACGCCGCCGTCGTTCGATCCCCTCCAGTACCTCGACCCGCATCATCCTGACCCGCCGACCTTAACGCCAGCATTAAGGTCAGGCTTCAGCCGAGCGCGCGATGCCTCCGGGGGCGGCCTTCACCGGACGCGTACCGTCGAGGCTCAGCGCCACAGCATCGAGCAGCGGCACAAGGTCGTTGAGTGGTTCGCCGACGAGGGGGTTTCTGGTCTGGTGCGGGCCGCAGATCGGCCTGGCTTCTCCAAGCTGCTGAGCTGGGCGCGGAATGGCGACACACTCATTGTCGGCGCCGTCGATCGCCTGGGACGTGACACGCTCGACGTCCTGGCCACTGTCGAGGCTCTGCAGGCGAAGGGTGTGGCGATCATCAGCCTGCGCGAGGGGTTTGACCTGTCGACGCCGATCGGCAAGGCCATGCTCACAATGCTAGCCGCTGTCGCCGAGCTGGAGCGGGCTAACATCAGGGCGCGGCAGGTGGCCGGTATCCAGCGCGCCAAGGCTGAGGGGAAGGCTCTCGGCCGGGAGAAGGTCATAGACGACGCCACCGTGGCCGCCTGGCGCAAGGAGCACTCAGCCAGCATCGCAGCGACCGCTGCCCAGTTCGGGATCTCCACGGCCAGTGTGAAGAGGGCGTGCAGAGCGCCTTTGGCCCACTGCGGGTAGCAAAACAGCAACAGACACAGGGCGCTCCGGGAAGCCACCACAACGACGGTGGACAGCTTAGAGGCGAGAAGGTCTAACTGCAGGTAAGCGGGAGGGACCGATGGCCGAGCAGGGCGTGCTTTTCGATGAGCGTTTTTTGGAGCGGCACGCCGGCAGCATCATCAGCGACCCAGCAGTCGCGATCATCGAATTGGTGGCTAACGCGTGGGATGCCTACGCAACCAAGGTAGATATTGTTTGGCCTTCGCATGATGCTGATATTCAATTTTCTATTAAAGACAATGGAAAAGGATTGACGCCCAGCCAATTTGACCGGCGGTGGCGTGTGATCGATTACAACCGAACTATGGATGAAGGGCCAAGGGTAGAGGCGCCGCCTACCCTCAAAGATTATCCACCGCGATCGCCTTACGGACGGAATGGTCGTGGCCGGCATGCTGCATTCCGCTTTGGCGACCCGTACCGCGTCCGCACTTGGCGCGATGGGGTCGAGGCTACCTACGAAGTCCGGCGTAGTTCAAAACAGCCTTTCGACATCCGCCTGCTTACGAAACGCAACGGCGTGACGGGGCATGGAACCGAGATCAGCTCATCAGCGCCGGTGCGTATCTCGATGTCTGCTGATGAAGCGCGCGAGATCATCGGGACAAGGTTTTTGTCCGATCCGACCTTCTCAGTCGCGATCAATGGAATTAAAGTCAGTTTTGACGATATACCACCATCGCGCATGCATGAAGTCGAGATTCCTGTCGATCCGTTCGGTATCGCAACACTTATTGTGATCGACACCCAAAAAGCAGATAAGACCACTCGTCATCATGGAATCGCATGGCGGGTGAACGCCCGGTTGGTTGGAGCGCCAGGATGGATTGGGTTCGACCAAGAACGCATTCTTGACGGCCGGACGAATGAAGCAAAGCGCTTCATCTTCATTGTCAGAGCTGACTACCTTGCCGACCGCGGGGCGGTATTGCCGGACTGGACGGGTTTCCAACCAGCAAATTCCGTTTGGATAGAAACGCGCGAGGCTATACATGGAAAAATACGTGAATTTATCGCCTCAGTTACGTCCGGACGGCGAGAAGAAGCGAAGGAAAGCATTCGCGAAAACCTCATGCCTACTGTGAGCAAATTGTCTCCGGCGAGTAGGGACAAGTGGATGGCGTTTGTTGATCAAGTTGTGGATCGATGCCCATCCATAAACACGGAAGAAGCTCAACAAGTTGCAAGCGTACTTGCAAATCTTGAGCTTTCTACCAGTAAATACGGGCTAATACGGCGCCTCCACGACATGAATCCCGGCGACCTCGATGACCTTCACCAGATACTAAGCGACTGGAACGTCCGAACCGCAAAAATCGCATTAGACGAGATACAATCTCGCCTTCAGCTGATAGAGGAGTTAGACAGGAAGCTTCGCGACGAAGCGTCAGACGAAGTTAGGGATCTTCAGCCTCTGTTTGACAAAAGCTTGTGGGTCTTTGGACCGGAATTCGAGTCGATCGAATTCACCAGCAATAGAGGCATGACAGAGGTCATACGAAAAATCTTTGGTAGCGCTGAGACTGGGTCTCGGCTCAGGCCGGATTTTGTTGTTCTGCCCGATAGCTCTGTTGGCTTCTACAGCCGAGATGCGTATGACGCTGCTCATGAGGTAATCGGCGTTGCTCATCTAGTTATCGCTGAGATTAAGCGCCCGGGTGTTCCGATTGGTGGCGAACAAAAGGACCAGGCATGGAAGTACGTTAAAGAGCTGATTAAGAAGGGCCTCGTCACCGAGTCCACGAGAGTCACATGTTTCGTTCTTGGTTCTCTGGTAGAGCAGACGGAGGCCGGGGAACGTAAAGAGTGGGATGGTCGAGTTGTGATCCGTCCGATGGCCTACAACGTATTCATTAGTCGCGCTTCGGCCAGAATGTTGGGACTCCGGCAGAAGCTCAAAGACGCACCATTCATGGTAGACGCTGGCATAGATCCAGAATCGTTCATTAAAACCGCCGCCCCACTTCAAACCGTGATGGCTTTGTAAATTTTTGGCAAACAGCTTGGAGTTCAGTATCGGCGGCGCGTCAAAATCGCACCCGATACCCAGCCGAGGTGCTGTGCACAGCCGCTCCCTGGCGCACTGATGTTGCCAATTTGTTCTTGTCTGAGGACGAGCGCTGAGGCAGATTGGCCCTCATGCGCTCGCTCCTCCTTTCTCTGGTTCTGCTGACCCTCAGCTCGACCCCGAGCAGCGCAGGGCCAGATCCGATCGCGGCCCGCCTGCCGGCTCTGGAGCAGACCTGGCACACCTGCGTCCGTGATGCCTACGGCCGGCAGCCCTTCTCACACACCAAGCAGGCCGCTCAGCTCAGCGCCTTGGATGAGTGCCGCGAGCACGAGGACACCTACGTTGCGGCGCTCATGGCCGCACAGGTCGCTGAGGATGAGGCGGAGTGGCGGCAGACGCAGGTTGCGCCACCGAGTGCAGTCTCCTGGTTCTCGACGATCACTGCCTACTTCACGCCTTCGACAGAGCCGCGCCGGTAGGTCTGTGTGCCGCTACCACGACAGGCGTAGCAAGCTATCCAGCAGCGACATCGCCGGCTGGCCCAGCTGGCACGCGTCCGCCTGGCCGATGTAGGGGTTCCCGGTGTCGTGCTGCGCGCAGGCGGCTGCAGCGTTTGAGGCGTGCTCCCACGCTACCGGCGGGTGCTCACGGTGCCAGGAGAGGTACCGGCGGCGCTCCGCCATGGTGAGTTGCCAGTCATAGCGGCCGTCAGCGTACAGCGCCGCCCTGGCGATGGTGCCGCGCAGCTCTGGGCGCTCGACGGCCTCGCCCGGGTAGATCCTGAAGACACCGATCCTCAGGTGCAGGTCCTCGCGCGCCTGCTGGCTGGCGTCCTTTGGCAGTTCGACAAGGAACACCTCCTCGACACGCCCCATGATGCGCTCAGGCAGAGCGTCGGCGGCGTACAGGCGACCCGTCAGCAGCTCAGCCTCGTCGGCTTGGGCCGTGACGGTACAGAACAGCAGCGCCGCGGTGGCGCAGAAACGATGAAGCATGACGGCAATCTCGCGGTTGTGGAGCCGCTAGGTTGCCGTCACGTGGTGGTCAGTTGGCTGCGAGCTTGCAGCATGCCGCTATCTTGCTGGCGGCCAACTCCAGGGCGCCAGACCTGATGGCCTCCCGCACCGGCGAGCCATAGCCGTGGCTGACACGCTCGTTCCGGTAGAGCCAGTGCACCAGGTGCCGGGCCTGGGCTGCTGACATGGCTGCCACGCACTCCGCCGGCTGGGCGTTGATGCGATCGATGTCGAACGAGGTGCCGTCGGCCGCCAGTTCGCCATGCACCATCTCCTGCCGGTACGCCTGGCTCAGCGCCTCATCGTAGGCCGGCAGCCCGTACCAGGCGTCCAGATCCAGGCGAGCCCCATCGGCCTCAGCAGCCGCCAGCCGCTCAACCGCCTCGGCGAAGCGCTGCGCCTGCGCGTGGGTCGGCAGGGGCACATGTGCTGCTGTCGATCGCTCCATTCCTACCGCCTCGAAGTGTCGTGACGCCACCATTCAATCAACGGTGAGGCAACGGCATAGCAACGGTCCTCGCCGGTAAACACAGCAAATTCATACTATTCCGAGGCACTACAGATGTCGACGCAGATTGACCAACTGAACACCGAACTGAAGGCCGCCCAGGTAGCCTTAGATGCCGCCCTTGTCGCTGGTGAGCCAAGCCGCTCCGACCGCAACGAAGTCGCCCGTCTGGAGGCCGAGCTGGCCACCGCACAGCAGGCTGAAGCCGCCGAGAAGGCCATCATCGCCGCGCAGGAGGCCGAAGAGATCCAGGCCGCGGGGATTGCCCTGGCCGACGCCCAGCATGCCGCCATCGCCCAATCTGGTGCCGCCGTAGCTCTGGCTGAGATTGCCCCCGAGGACACTCCTATCGTTGCATACGACCCCGCCATCGAGAGCGCCGCGCAGCGTGTTGCCACCGCTCAGGCTGCCATGGACAAGGCAGCCGCCGCCCATGGCGAGCTGACGGAGGCCGCGGACAAGCTGCGCGCCACCCTGGCCGCCAAGCAGGGCGCTCTCGCCGAGCTGAAGGCCCGTCGCGCCGCCGGTACCAGTCTCCCGGAAGACGCCCTTGAGGCGCTGGGCCTGCCCGACGATATCGCCGATCTGGAGCGCCTGGTTGCCATCGCTGCCGGCAATGCTGCGAGCGCTCTTCCTACCGCCGAGCAAGCCGAGCTGGCTGCAGCGCAGAAGCTCCTGGCGGAAACCAAGACCGACGCCACCCTACGTGTCGCTCGCGAGCGAATCGCCCTGGCCGAGAGGACCTTTCTCCTCTGCTACCAGGAGCTGCGCGGCGCCGAGCAAGCCTCGGGCCGCTATCAGTTCCGCCCCAGTGGCGACTACCGCGCCTCTAGCGACCTCAAGCTCCTCGTGAGCAGGCACGGTTGAGGGACGCTGACATGACGAACTCCCAGCGCGACGCCAACGGCCGCTTCGGTCCAGGTAACCCGGGCAATCCACGCCCGCACAACGTACTTACTGCCGAGGAGAAGGCCTTCGCAGACTCAATCGATAAGGAAGTCGCCGAGGCCCTGCGCCTTAACCCGACCTTCCAGCGCCTGATCCAGGCCCGCACGCCGGCTCTGATGGTCAAGGCGTTCGACCAGGCCGAGCGCGATGACAGCGTCGTCGGTCCCCTGCTGGCGCTGCTGGCCGAGCAGCAGCGCGCTCGCAACATCGCGGCCGAGGCCCAGCTGATGACTAGCGGCTCGACCCAGACCTCCACCCACTGACCCTTTCATGAGGTCGCCGCACCGGCGAGCGGCCTCGAGGACCTAACATGTCCAAATTCCACCAGCTCGTCAGCCTGCTTCGGGCCGCGAAGGCCAAGCAGGCCGCCACCAAACCCAAGCGCCGCGTCATCCTGGCGAAATCCCAGGCCGCCGAGACGCAGGCTGCCCCCACCGCTGCAGAAGCCTGGGACCGCAAGGCGACCGCCGCCGAACTCCTCAAGCTGCGCGCTGAGCTAGACGACCTGGTTGTCCGCGGCCGGCTGACCGGCAGCGACGCGCAGGCCTTTCTGCAGGCCGTCGAGGCTGGCGTGAAGCCCGATGACGGCGACCTGGTCGTCCGCGTGGGCTCCGTCATGCAGGGGGCTCAGGCATGATTGGTAACGAGACCCGCGAGCAGCTGCGCGCCCGGCTCGCCACCAGCAAGGCTGTCCAGGCCACCGCCCACAAGGCCGCCCTGGCCAACCTGTACACCGCCCTGGAGCGCGCTGTCGCTGCCGGCCAGATCACCGGCCACGACGCTCGCGACATCCGCCAGCAGATCGCGGCCGGCGCCCCGCTGACTGACGAAATGGCTACCCTGCTGGGGGTGACGGCATGAGCGGTATCAAAATCCCCGTCAGCGCGACCCTCAACACCGGCGACGTAAACGGTCAGATCAAGCAGATCGAGGCGGCATTCAACGCCCTCGGTAAGGTCGCCGAGAAGGCCGGCCACTTCAAGTTCCAGCCCATCTCCGGCAGCAGCCTGCAGGACGTCCAGCGCATGCAGAAGGCGTTCGAGTCCATGCAGCGCCTGGGGGCGGGCCTGCGCAAGACGCTCGAAGGCGCTGGCCAGGGCGGTAAGGGCTTCCATCAGGTCGAATGGGACCGGGTCTGGACCAGCGAGAAGCAACGGGCCGGCCATGCCGCGACCATGGTGCGGATGCTCGATCCCTCGGCAATCGCTACCTCAGCGCCATCTGAGCCCACTCCTTCGGGAGCTGGCCGCGGTGCCGGCAATGGTGATGGCCGCCGCAACGGTGATGGCAAGACGCCGGCTTGGCAGAGCTACGTTATGGGAGGCGCTGCAGGTGTCGCCGGCGGTGTTGCCAGTCAGGTGGGCGGGTTGACCGGCGGCGCACTCAGCGGCGCCCTGGCAGGCTCCCGTGCTGGCCCCATCGGTGCCATCGCAGGCGGCGTCCTCGGTGCCGGTACCGCGGTGCTGGGCGGTGTCGGCGAGGCCCGCGACCTGAGCATCCAGATCGATACGCTGAAGCGTGCGCTCGGCGACCTGGGTGTCAGCTTCGACCAGCTCAAGGAGTCCAACCGGAAGCTCGGTCATGAGTACGCGCTCACCGACGAGAAATCCGCCGAACTGCAGGACAGTTACGCCCGCATCGCCGGCCACCAGGGCGACGTCGACGGCCTGCGCGATCGGGTTGGGGTCGGTGTCGGCTTCGCACGCTCCTTCGGGCTCGATCCTGCGGCCGGCAATCAGTTCTTCGGCCACATGGCGGGCCTGGGCATCACCCGCAACGTCCAGGACGATCGGCGGCTCGCAGCCATGCTGGCGGAGGCCATCACCAAGTCGGGCGGCTCCGCCAAGATGGCCGAGCTGGCCGGCGCCATGCAGGGCTATATGGAACGCAGCTCAGCCGCGAACCTGTCCGCAACCGGTGGCGAAGGCTTCCTTGGCCTGCTTTCCGGCCTGAAGAAGACCGGGCTCGCTGGCATGACGGTCGATACCGCCTCGACCATGGTCGGCACCTGGGACGCCGCGGTGCGCAGCGGCGGCAACAACGAAGCCTCGCAGAACTGGATGTTCGCCGTCCAGAACCGTGAGCGGGGCCTGGATCCCTACAACGCCCGCATAATGAACGAGGGCGGCCTGTTCGCCACCGGCGCCAGCGTGTTCGGTGAAGGCAGCGCCTATGCCCTCGCGGCCCGTCGCAACGGGGAGGCCCTGCCGGCCGCAGCCAACGACAACCGCACCAACTATGAGATCCAGATGGCGGCGATTCGGCAGGAATATGCCGGCCGGCCCATCGGCATGATGCTCGACGCCTACACCAACGTCTTCGGCGGCACCCGCCAGCAGGCCGCGGCAGGCTTGGCGATGGACGACAAGGTGGTCGGCAGCATCGGCCGCAAGCTTACTGCGTCGGGCATCGACCTGAACAAGGTCAACAGCACGGCCTGGAACACGATGGGCCAGATCGTCCAGAATGACAGCCTGAGCGACGCCGAAAAGAGCGATCTGCTGAAGCAGGTGGCTGGCCGCAACCAGGAGTCGACCGAGGCGGATGAGGCTCGCCGGGCCCAGATCGCCTCCGCCAAGGTCCTGCAGCACCTGGCCGACAACCTGATCCCGACGCTGACCAACATCCAGAACGCCGTGCTGAAGTGGACCGGCTTCGATCCGTTGGCCGAGCAGCGCGCCAAGCTCACCGATATGTCCCTGAACAAGATCAAGGAGATCGAGGCAGGCCCTGTCGGTCAGGCGTACCGGGACGCTCAGACCGAGTACGAGAAAATCACGCCCTTCGGGCCGCGTGCGACGGGCTGGGGCATGACCGATGAGCAGAGGTTCGCGAAGGATCGCCGCGATGCTGCCAAGGCCGACCTCGACGCCGAGCTGGCGAAGGTCAAGACGCACCAGGAGGACATGACCAAGCAGCTCGAGCGCGGCGCCTCGCTGAACGACGTGGTGCCGGCGGGAACGGGCAGCACCAGTTCCTATGGCCCCTTCTCGGATTCGCAGATGGCCCGCATGGCGAAGGCGGACCAGAAGCTAGGGTTTGAGCCAGGGACCACCGCCGCGATCGCCATGACCGAGTCTTCTGGGCAAGCCGGACGGGTGAGCAAGAAGGGCGCTCAGGGCTACTTCCAGATCATGCCGCAGTATATCGACGCCTACGGTGCCCCGGGCCGCCGCGATCCGAATAATTTCGATCACTCGATCGAGCTGTACGAGAAGATGATGCAGGAACGGAACAGCATCTACGGCGGCGACAAGGACTCGGTGATCCGCTCCTACCATGGCGGCTATGACCGGTCGCAGTGGGGTCGGGAGAACGCTGACTATCTGCCGACGATCGAGAAGTACAAGCGCGAGATCGCCGCCCAGCAGGCGCAGCAGGCCCAGCGGGTCGACGTGCACGTCACCCACGACCCGCTGGTGATCACCGACGCCAACGGCAATCAGATCGCCAGCCCGTCGGTGCCCACCAGCACGGTGCGCCAGTCTGTAAGCGGGGCTAGGTAGCCCTCGGGCGCGGGTTGGCACTTGCTGACCCGCTGCCGCGGTCGTGAAGCGATCCTTGCTCTCAACGCCATGACCTTGAGAGCATCGACCTATGGACGTCGCAGTCCACACACCCAAGTACCAAGTCCTCCTGCACAAGACCATCCGCCGCGATACGGTCGACGGTGTTGAGATGACCTCCAACCGGTTCCGTGGAACAGGGTCGGTCATCGATATGACCCCCTGGTTCGGCGACGGCACCTCGATCGCCACGCGCAAGAGCGTTCACGAGCCGGCCGGCGGCTTCGCGCTGCTGCTGCTGGATCGGCCATACGAGGTCGTCGGTATTGGGATGGACAGCGCCTACGGTCACATCGAGCCAATGGACCGCATCGAGATCCGATTGCGACATGGGGTGGGCGAGCCCGGCGCCAAGCTGCCTCTGGTCATGTGGGGCATCGTCACCGATGTTCGCCGGCAGCAGGGCGTTGATCCGAATGGCCGCCCTCAGCGTCGCGTCTCAATCACTGGTCTGGATTTCGGCGCGCTGCTGCAGTGGTACCGCCTGTTCTTCATGAGCCAATGGCTGATCGGTGATAGCTACCTGTCCACCTTCAAGATCTTCGAGCGCTACCAGGTCGAGAACACGCTAACGAACGTCGCCTTCGTGAAGGCATTGATCGATGAGGTGATCAACCCCTTCGTCGTGGGCATGAGCGAAGTCCCCGAAGCGGGCTTCCCCAACAAGATCGGCGTGCGCACCGATATGGCTCGCCCGGGCTGCGTCGCACTCCAGGCCTTCGAGGGCACCGATGACGACGTCTATTCGTTGATGACGCGCTATCTCGACATCGGCCCCTGGCACGAGCTGTTCGTGGACGATGACGAGACCGGGCCGACCCTGATCTACCGCAGCAATCCAGCCCTGGACCTAACTGGTGAGCCGATTGAGGGCGGATTCGTCAAGCGTCCGAGCAAGCCTGGCGCAATCTACAAGGCTGGCGACCTAGTGATCCATGACCTGCCGGACGCCGACATCGTCAACCTGGACATCGGCCGATCAGCCCGTGGCGTTGCGAACTACTACTGGGTGGATGCACCCTCGTTCAACCTGAACAGCGATTACGCCTCTCGTCAGGCAGGGCTAGGAAGTCCAACTGAGCGGGCCTCAATCGACCTGAGCGGATACACCAACTCGAAGAAGAGCCTGTACGGGCCGCGCATGATGCGCGTCTCTACCAGGACTGGCAGCCCAGATATCAAGAAGACTGGCAGTGGCCTGCCTGCTGACGAGCATGCGACCCGCGACGGCCAGATCTACGAGTGGATCAAAGTTCGCCGTCAATCGCTGGTCGCGCAGAACAAGGACAACGCCATCCTGGAGAGTGGCAGTGCCACGATCCGTGGGCGCGAGGAGATCCGGGCGGGCCACTATGTCAGGATCAAGCGCGGCGAGATTCTCGCCGTGTACTACGTCTCCGACGTAGCCCACTCCCTGCAGCCGTTCCGAGCTTTCACCAGCACCTTGACGCTTGAGCGCGGCACCGGTTTCGCGGAGCGGATCAAGCTCGCTGGCGGCGTCAGCAGCCCTTACCTGGCGGAGCAGGTAGCTCGCAAACAATCAGCTGCCCCGCGAACGCCGGTGTTCTAGGTCGGGACATCACCATGGCGCATGGCTGGCCATTCCGGCCGGCGCCATTGGAGCATCCCCATGCGTATCACCCACACCTACACGGCCACCGGTACCGTGACCGGCGACGTCTTGGTCCAGCTGCCTGACGACTTTGCCGACCACCTCCAGATCGACTTGGAGCCTACGACCCCGCAGGGCCTCGGGTCTAGCGGCTATGTCCTCGTGTTCTTCCGCACCCCGGGCATGAGCCGGCTGAAAGCGCTGCGTGGCGCCGACGGCAAGCCGGTCTCCATCCCGCTGAACGATCCCTACCCGACGTCACTGGACGGGCTCGCCATCGAGTCTCTGGTGTTCCGGCCCGTCAGCGCCCTCGTCGGCTACAAGATTGCCGTCACTCGGTCGTTCACGGATACCGCCATTGGCCCGCAGATCGATGACCTCGAGGACCTGGCGGACATCCAGGGCGCCACGCCCCAGCAGCTGGCTTGGCTGACAGAGCTGCGGGGTTACCGGCTGGCCTGTAGCCGTCTGGTACGGAAGGGTGTCACGGATCCCAAGGCATACCCGCCTCGCCCTGTCTTGGGCGGCGCCTAACTGCGGCGGGCCGCTCCTCACCAGGATGCGGCCCGCGCCGGCAGCTTTCAGGGCTCCTTCGCGCTCTTGGTCGAGATGGCCAGCACCTTGCCTTCGCAGGCGATCCGTTTCGCCGGACTGGTGAGCGCAGGAGCTGGCCGGTACTGGCCGGTACCCGAGGCCATGTGGTGCTCTTCCCACGCGACCACCTGGGCAACCGGGTATAGAACTCGCCCACCAATTTTGGCGTACTTCGGCCCGCGGCCCCTGGAGCGCCAGTTTGCTAGGGTCGTTACTCCAATGGTGCCGGACCAGCGGCTGGACAACTCCAGCGGGGTGAGGAAGCGTTGGGCCTGGTCCTGGTACTGCTGCATTTCTTTCGCTGATCCTTGCTGAGTCCTGATGGACTTCGGTGATAAAGGCCAGCCGCCGACGCAGGGTCAATACGCGCTCTGACACCCAGATTTGCTATCTGGGTTTCAAATTCGCCAGTTGGCCGCGCATGTGCTTGAAAGACTGGGCAGGCGCGGATCTCAGAAAAATTTAGTGCAAGCCAGGGGCGCACCAGGGGCGCAAACGACCATGCGGCTGCTGTGCTCGTCTGGCGAGGCCCTGTGGATAGTGCGCCCCCGGAAAAATCTGCTTTCACTAAGCTGTTCCAGCGACTCAATTTTCCGACTCTGACACCCAGACTACGTGCAGATTTCTGGCTCACCGCTCTTGCATTGAGGTCATTTCGACGCTGGACGCTTTTGGCGGCCTCACTCCGGATGCCGCGGAGGTATCCCGATGTCACTGCAGAAGACCCAGCCCATCATGCTCAGCCCCGAGCAGCTATCCGACCGCTGGGGGAACGCCGTCGGGGTACCGACCCTGGCGAACTGGCGGGTGAAGGGCAAAGGTCCCCGGTATGTGAAGGTGGGCGGCCGAGTTCGGTACCCCATCGCCGACGTGGAGCAATGGGAAGCGAAGCGCCGGGCGGCGAGCACCGCCGAGTACGACCGCGTCGACTTCGACTGATGGCGGCCCCCGTCTTCCTCACCACCGAGGCGCTGGCGGAGCGCTGGAAGATGAGCGCTCACACGCTGATCCAGTGGCGGCAACAGGCTCGAGGCCCGGTCTTCACGAAAATCGGCGGCAAGGTACGGTACGAGCTGGCCATCGTGGAGGCCTGGGAACGCGCCCGGGCCGTCCAAAGCCCGGCCGACTACGGCAGCATCGAGCGCCGGCGAGAGGCCGCCAAGCCCTTCCGCTACAGCGAGGTTCGGGCGCTGGCGGAAAACTACCGGGCGATCACGCGTCTGGTGCCGTTGCGACCGATCCAGACTGCCGAGCAAGAAGCCGCCGCCGAGGCCGCTAGGCTGGTGCTGATGGCCTCCGGTGCCCAGAGCGCAGATCACCCGCTGGCGGAGCTTCTGGGCCTGCTCGAAGCTCGGATTGCAGTTTTCCAGTTGAGGTAAAGGCCGTGCTTCGAAACGGGTCACTTCATGGCGCGGCAAGGGATTCGCACACATGACGTCACGCGGTGTAATCGAGCCGCCAAGCACGATCACATTGCAGAGCGCAGCGCCACTCGAGGCCCCAAGGTGGGGATGAATTATTTGACGACAGCCTTGTCGCTCGCGAGTATGGGATCGTTGGGTTGACACGGACCAGCTGGGTTGGCGGTGTAAACGTGGAAACATCTAGCGCCATCGCCATATCTCGCACGCGTTGTCTTTCCGGGATCAACATAAACGATGCAGATCTCGCCCCTTTTGTAGGGAGGTCCCCACTCCTTATCTCGGTTATCTCTCGAGAAAATTTCAGCCTCATCCGGAAGGAGAGTTGCGTTAGGATCTAACTGTTCGGCGCATGTCGTCGTGCATTTCCATTTACTTGCTTGAGCCGCTGCAATCGTCATGGGGATACGAGCCCCCAAAATGCAGCTGTAATCGTTTGCCAGTGCGCCTGACAAGTTGCTAGCTATCATAGCGAGCGCGGCAAATCCGTTTCTGAGTACCCTAATCATTGCAATTCCCTTTAGAAGCCAGGTCTTGGTGAACTAAATATATTTTTGAGCCTTTCTACAAAGAAAGACTGGTCGAGTTCGGACGAGCCGCTTAAGGCGCCTAGCACGCGGACCCGACCACCTTTCACAAGCTTCCTCGTACCTAGTTCAGATGGCCCCAGCGTGATTAGGAGGTCGTCGTACGTCGTGCGATTGGCTCCTAAAAAGCTTCCAGAGGTGTTGGCTGTAATTTTTACGAATTTCCAAGTTGGCGTAACAGTCGCGCCAGCGATGACGGTAAAATTGACATGATGGGAAATTGTGTCGAAAGGTCCGCCTTGAACAACATCAGACAGCGAGTAAAAGTTGTCTGAGGCCGTGAACGCGGCTGCCATTGTTTGCTCGATGCCGAGGTCCCCCCCGATAGGGGCAAAGCCATCGTCGGCGCTCTGACAAGGCATTGGCAGCTTCGAAATAGGATCCAGAGCCAGCTGCCCGTCAGGTTCCCGTTCTGCGAGCAACTCCTGCACCGTTAGGAAGTATGTCATCGTCATTTCGCGGGTTGCATCCGCTTTGTAAGAACCGGTCGCCCCGATTGAAAAAATTGTACTGGGAATCCCGGTCACGCTAGGGTTTGCCGTTCCCTCGTCCATCGCCTTAAGGTTCAGCGCAATCTTGGCCGACCAATTTTTCAATATCGCCAATCGTTTTGGATTGTTGAGTGTATTAGCCTTCAGCGCTCGCCGCAGCTCGCAGCGGACATGATAGACGACGTTCTGTACAAAATCGTTGAAATCGCCCGGATCTGGGTGCCTCACATCCATGATTGGCAACGTCGTACCGCATGCTGACACCGCGAGAGAGCACGCAAGACCGATAAGGATCCGAAAATTTCGATCAGCCACGTCGTCCTCCGTGGGTTGATCGAGATTTTTATTGGTGGCCAGCGAGCGCTCGCAATAGTCATTTTTGATTCCGAACAAACGGTCGCCAATAGTGCCTAATCTACAACACGCCGCCGCGATCGGGCGCGAGAGTGGTGCTGAATGGGTGATATCAGTAAGTTCGACTTAGTTTTTGGCGGCCCTGTAAGATCGAGAATCGGATCGGATCTTTAGAGCTGAAAAGAAAGACGTTGATTAGTGCCAAATCTAACCCGACAGACTTTCGTCAACACTGACAATCCGTCAGCAAGGACGTTCCGTGAGAACTGACGGGCCGTAATCGCTGACAATCAGTCGTGAAGCCAATGTGCACTCCATCACAACTGGAGTGCACCATGGCCAAATCCGGAAAGCAACGGCAGAGCGACTACAACGACCGCCTCAAAACGGCCGGCAGGGCTCGCGTCACCATCACCCTGAGTGACCGCCTGGCTGGGCTGCTTCGCGACCTGGCTGTGCGCCACGGCAAGACGCACGGCGACGTGGTGGAGCTGGGCATCCTGGCCGCCAACAAGGCACTGGCAGCTGTGGAGACCGTGCCAGCGAGCAGCGGCTCCTCCCCTGCCCTGACCCGCCCCGCTACCGCCTTGGCCAACCTGCAGGCGCAGGTGGCCGAGCTGCAGGCCGCTGAGCAGGAGGACGACGCACCACCACCCATGCGTGCTGCTGAGCGCCGCGCCCTGGAGCTGGGCCTAGCTGGCGAGGTGCGCCAGTGATGCGCGCCGTCAGCCCCGAGATCGACGCCTCGGCTCACGGCATCATCTATCGCGAGATGATGGCGGGCCTGGGCCTCACGCACTTCGAGTGCACCAAGATCAAGGCCAGCGCCCTGTCGATCGACACTTGCGTCAACCGCTACCGGACCGCCAAGGACCGGGACGAGGTTGCCTGCTCAGCCTGCCGCGGGTGTGTCGTGGGGCGCATCCACGCCGGCGAGGGCGACCCGCTCAAGGAGGTCGAACAGACGGAAGGTCAGACCCGGGCCATCGTAGCGCTCGCCGACGAGCAGCGGACCTGCTGTCGGCGCGGCCGGGGCGGCATGCGCCTGATCCGCTGTCCAACAATGCAGGCCAGGCACATGTCGCGCACTGCGAGCAAGCCTGCGGCGGTCCTCTGCGTGAGCTGTTTCAATCGGGAGGCTGAGCACCGCCGCGGCCGCGACGCCAAGGGCAAGCCGCCTGCGAATTACATCGAGCCGACCGATCGCCTCCTTGGCGTGCTGGTCGATGGCGAGCCCGCCTGGCAGATGGTGCGCGGCCAGAACCACGCCGAGCCGATCGCGCGCGCCATCCGTGCCTCTGAGGGCTCCATCCGGTTCCACAGCCAGCAACCTGGCATCAGCACCTGGTCATACGAGCGCGAGCAGTTTGAGTACCGCACGCCCGATGGCGAGGTGCTGCTCGAGGTGCGGTACGGTGACGAGATCAGCTACCTACCGGTCGATCCCGAAACACTGCGTTGGGGTGAGCATCCCGTGACACCGAAGATGCCAACGCAGGTCTCTGGCGTGGGGTTTGTGGCTGAGTGGCTGGCTCAGATCGAGGATGACGGCGATACCGAGCGCCCTGGTCCGGAGTGGCGGGGCACAAGCTTCGTCTGTCGCGCCTGCAACAGCGGCCAAGTCCACGCGCGGCGCCAATCCGGCAAGGTACACGCTCGTTGCCCGGCCTGCCTGGACACCACTGAGATGCGCGGCGGTAGTGCGGGGCCTGCTTTACCCTACAGTGAAAGCAGAGGTCGGATTCTTGTAAGGTACTGAGGATGCGCGTCGGCAATAGCCGATGCTCATACCTCATTGTGTTCATTAATCAAATTTTGGTAGCATGCTGCAAGCTCGCAGACATCTTGCGAGCACGTGGCAGCATGCTGTCAGCTTGCTGCAATCCTACGATCCAGACGGAGGCAAGCATGTATGGCCGTGACGGTCGCGTTCGTGAGTCAGAAGGGAGGTCCGGGTAAAAGCACCCTTGCCAGAGCGCTTTCGCGGGAAGCGGCGACGAATGGACTTCGAGTGAAGCTGGCAGACCTGGACCTGCAGCAGGGGACGTCGCTTGAGTGGAACCGGACGCGGCTCCAGGCGGGTATCGAGCCGAGCATCAGCGTCGAATCATTCCCTACAGCAGCGAAGGCGCTGGCAGTCGCTGGCGAGTACGACCTGCTGGTGATCGATGGCCCAGCCCGGGCAAGCGCCGGCACGCTGGAGATCGCCAGGGCCAGCGATCTGGTCGTTCAACCAAGCGGCGCTGCGCTCGACGATCTGCGCCCGGCGGTGAAGCTGTTCCATGAACTGACCCGGGCAGGCATTCCAAGTGAGCGCTTGGTCATGGCCCTCAATCACGTGGCAACTGAGGCTGAGGAAGCCGACGCACGCGCTTACGTCGAGCAGGCCGGCTACAGCGTACTCGCCAGCAGCTTGGTGGAGCGTCCGTTGTACCGGCAGGCCCAGAATGCCGGCCTCGCAGTGACTGAGGCGAAGCATGCCCGGTTGCGCGAGCGCGCAGACGCCCTGGTCCAGTCCATCGTCAACCGGATCGAGGGCTGAGCAGGATGGCCGACCTATCGAACATCAGATCCCGATCGAAGCTCGGAGCTCCACCTGGTCTTGATGAGGCGTCGCAGAACACAACAGCGCCGGAGACTGCACCAGCCAACCCCGTCCAGGTGCCAACCCCATCGCGCCCGCGGCGAGATATGCGCTCGGCCCGCCGTACAAATCGCACCCTGCCGTTCGCCACGCGGGTGTCGCCGGAGTTCGATGAACGCCTTCGGGACATCGCCGAACGCGATGGCCTGATGCTGTGCGAGCTGCTGGAGCACGCACTGGAGGCCTACGAGCTGCGGAAGAACAGCCAGCCTGCTGCAAGATAGCAGCATGCTGGCTGCTGCGCCGGTGCGCCGATCAGGCCGCGAGCTGATCAGCCTCGGCAGCGCTGGCAAATCTCGGCGCGATATGGTCAGACCAGGCTTCCATGAGGGCTCGCCGCTTCTCGAATAGGTCCCCGCGGCGGTAGGCAGCTTCGACCCGATTCTCGATCGCGTGCGCCAGCGCCATCTCGCATACGTCCCGCGGGAACATCGTGCACTCGGCCGACCAGTCGCGGAACGTCGACCGGAAGCCGTGGGGCACGAAGTGGCCGAGGTCGGCGTCGCGCATCACCTTGACCATGGCCATGTTGCTGAAGGGCCGCCCTTCCCGCCATCCTGGGAACACCCAGGTTTCGTCGTGGCCGCGCTGCAGCTCCAGCACCTCCAGCATGGCGTCCGTCAGAGGCACACGGTGAGGCTTGTTGGCCTTCATCCGCTCGCCCGGGATCGTCCAAACGCGCGCCTTCAGATCGAACTCGGCCCAGGTCGCGTGAAGGACTTCGGTGGAGCGGCACGCCGTCAAGATCGTAAACCGCAACGCGCGCGCCGCGCCGCTCCTCCTGCCTGTGAGCAGCGTCATGAAGGCTGGCACGTCGTCCCAGGGCATGGCAGGGCGATGCCTCACCGCTTGCGCCTGCGAGCGCTTCGGCAGCAGCTTGTCCAGGTGGCCACGCCACTGCGCCGGGTTCTCACCTAAGCGCAGGCCCTGGGCACGGGCGGCGTCCAGCACCAGCTCGATCCGGTTCCGCACCCGGGATGCGGTCTCGGCCTTAGTCATCCAGATCGGCTTGAGGATGGCCAGCACGTCGGCGGTGCTTACCTCCTGCACGGGCTTCGCACCGATCGCCGGGTAGGCATACGTCGTCAGCGTGTTCGGCCACTGCTGCCGATGCTTCGCGTTCTTCCAGGAGGGGCTGTGCGCGGCGATGTACTCCTTGGCGCATTCCTCGAACGTGCGAACCTTGGCCTGCTCCATCCGTTCGGTTTCCTCCGCCGCCTGCCTGGC
The DNA here is from genome assembly GCF_052045615.1 of Methylobacterium sp. 22177. Lineage (NCBI taxonomy): Bacteria > Pseudomonadati > Pseudomonadota > Alphaproteobacteria > Hyphomicrobiales > Methylobacteriaceae > Methylobacterium > Methylobacterium sp. 22177. The sequence goes on from NZ_JBQEPK010000016.1 coordinate 18,145, forward strand.
TGCCAGCGGATCCACCCGCCGACTCAGCTGCACTCGCACCGCGGCGGCTGCGTCTCGGGCTCCCTTTAGGCTCACGCCTGGATATGCCCCGAGTCCCATCTCCCGGCGTCGACCTTCGAACTGGTACCGGAGGATGAAGCGCTTGTTGCTGTTCTTATCGACCAGGAGCCGCAACCCCTCTCCGTCCTCGTATTTGCCGGCCTCGCCGATGTTCTCGACCTGTTTGGCTGTCAGCTTTCCCACGTGGTGATCCTTGTTGCGCCCCCCACCGCGTCCCCCACTCATCCCCCAGAACTGGGGATCGCAGGCCAGACAACGCTGGACGGTCGAGATCGCATAACGTGAGCAAATTCAGAGACTTGATCGCGTGAGAAAGAGTGATCTGGATCACTGCTTCACGGACCCCCTCTCCGCCAATCGACCTGAAAAGCTTTATTTTTCAGAGATACCCAAGGGAAACAGCGACTTCGCGGCCGTCCGGTGGTACACACGGGTGGTACACACGTGGTTCTGGCGATGTCGCGTCCCTGGCCCCATCCGAAGACCGGCGTCTTCTGGTTCCGCAGGCGCGTCCCGAAGGACCTCTTGGCGCTCGTCGGCCGGCGCGAGGAGAAGGCGAGCCTCGGGACGAAAGACGTCGGCGAGGCCAAGCGCCGCCATGCCGTCCACGCTGCGAAGGTCGACGCCCGTTGGGCCAACCTGCGGGCCGGCGTGCGGCGGTTCAACCTGCTTGAGGTCAATGCCATCGCGGGCGAGGTCTACGACGACCTGGTCGCCCGGTACCGGGCGGGCGAGTTCTCGCCGTTCCAGAGCCTCACGACGGCCGGCATCATCGAGCGGTTCATCGCGGATCGCACCCCGGAGAGCCGCGACGCGTTCCTGCGCTTCTACGGTCCGGAGATCGACGCCCACTTGGCGCACCGGGGCCTGCGCGTCGATCCGGACACGCGGGGCGCGCTCGATTACGCGATCGCCAAGGCGATCCTCCAGGCCGTCGAGCAGAGCCTGAAGTATCTCGACGGGGATTTCAGCCCCGACCCGCTGGCCGGGCGCTTCCCCAAGGCGCCCGCCGAGAAGCCGGTGGCGGTCGTCCTGCCCCTGGACGTGTGGTTCGCGAAATACGCCGACGAGTCGAAGCTCGCGGCCTCCACCCGGAAGCGGTGGCGTCCGGCCTTGGAGACGTTGGCGACGTCCGTCGGTCACGACGACCTCGCCCGCGTCACGCCGGACGACGTCTCGGATTGGGTCGACGCGCTTCAATCGGAGGGGCGCGGCAACAAGACCATCCGCGACGTCTACGTGGCCTCGGCGAAGGCGCTGTTCGGCTGGCTCAAGGGCAAGCGCAAAGTTGCGATCAACCCCTGCGCGGACATCCGGGTGAAGGTGGTCGAGGGGCAGGTCACGCGGGACCGCGACTTCACCGATGCCGAGGCCTCCACCATCCTCGCGGCGGCGCTCGCGCCGCACGGGAGACGCCTCAGCCCCGAGCACGCGGCGGCGCGGCGATGGGTCCCTTGGCTGTGCGCCTATTCCGGGGCGCGGGTCGGCGAGATCACCCAGTTGCGTCGCGAGGACATCCGCCACGAGAAGGGCGTGCCCGTCTTCCGCATCACCCCTGAGGCGGGAACGGTCAAGACGAAGCGGTTTCGGGACGTGCCGATCCATCCGCACCTCGTCGAGATGGGCTTCCTCGACTACGTCGCCACGCGGACGGGACCCCTGTTCTACGACCCCGCGCGCGGACGCGGCGGCTCGGATGCCAACCCGCTGTCGAAGAAGGTCGGGGAACGGCTGGCGGCGTGGGTCCGCAAGCTCGGGATCGACGACACCGGCGTCGACCCAAACCACGGTTGGCGCCACAGCTTCAAGACGCGCGGCCGAACCGGCGGGATGCGGGATTCGGTCCTAGACGCCATTCAGGGGCATGCGCCGCAGACGGAGGGCCGCAAGTACGGCGGGTTCACGGTCGACGCGATGGCACGCGAGATGGAGCTGTTCCCTCGCTACGACCTCCGCCCGCAAGCCTACGAGGCCGCCGCGTAGCCTGGACGATCCCCCGTCAAACCACCGGCGCCTCCCTCTGCGACGCAAGGGCGCGCGGGGACGATCGACATCGACCTGCGCGCCAGGCTACCGCACGCTGCCGCCTTTCGTTGGGCAAGGGCAGCCTGCGGCGCGTCATCGGCGAGACCCTGCTAGCGATCCAGATCCGACGCTGGGTACCCGCAACGAGCGGCCGTTTTCGACCCAGGCTGTGTGAAAACGCAGGCGCGATCCAAGATTGTAGAATAATCTTCGATCCGACAGCCTAGCTGGCTTATTGAATGGCCAATCCGCTGCCTCTAAGGCGCCCGTTCCAGCGCTTTCTTGGGTCGCACGAAAAAATCCTTCTATCGCCTCTGCGTTTTCACACACCCTCGACCCAAAGCTGCCCTTCGAAAGGCGTGCTTTCGGGCGGTTCATTTGGCAGTCGATGGAAGACCCTGGATTTTTCTGAAGAATGGCACATGTCTGGAATGTCAGCCGCGCAGGGGCATGTTTTGACCTGCGGATTAGGTGCAGCCTGTTCACGGAATGATGTAAGGAACCTCACTTGGCCGCTTTGCTAACTGGAACTTGGGCTGACCATGGGTACGGAAAGGTCGGGCCTAATATTCCCGGAAACCCTAAGGAAACTGAAAACGCACGCAAAATTGCAGAGGCTTTCAGAGTTAGGACGAGCTTCGACGTACAGGATGACTCGACAGGTGTCTGGATACGAGATCCAGCTCGTGTCCAAGGGAGCAATCTGCAGCCTGCAGCCCAGGTTGTCGAAATCATCAGCCAAGGAAATTTTGGAACAGCAACTTCATTTAGCTCAGTGGCTCGTGTAGCTGCATCAGCCTACGGCCGTTTTGGAGCAGCAACAGCGTCGCCTAGATCGGATTGCAACATCGATGCGTTCAAATCCGACCACAAGTCTGCGAAGGGCATTTATGATCTGACTTACGCCGTCTCTAGCTGTCAAGCTCAGCAGCTGCAAGATCTTTTAAGAGAAGACATTGCCCCAGAGTTTTTTCGCCTATTCCCTAGTGGGAAAATTGTTGTAATTTCAACAAATTACGAGTTTGAAAAACGCTACGGCGGAATAAGACTTGGCTATACGCTGTCGCAATATGACGCAAGCACATTGCCATCCACGCCCGATCTAAAAGCATTGCAAGCTTGGCAGATGCTCACGCCAATGCACCAACTTCGCACCGTTCTAGATTTAGGTATGCTTGCGCTTTATCCTGTACTTGCGTATTTTCAAGCCGCACGTCCTGGGATGAACATTATATTTATACCGGGCGAGCTAGTCGAAATTCAACAGCCAGACTTTCCCGCGAGTTGGCTCGACATATACCGTAGTCGCTGGGATTTCGCTCGTGGGCCGTCAGGCTCCAGCTTCACCAAGGTACATTCGTTAAAGCAACCATTCATTGCGCAACGGCGGTATCTACAAACGAATGGATTTGACTCAAATCAAGTTGTACAGTGGTTGGAATGGTTAGTAAATAAATATAACGATCTCGCTGTGCGCATGACTGATCCGACAATACATGAATCAGGCGCAATGATCGACTTCGTAGATTCTTTTGAGCATGCTCTTTCTGTGGACCGTTTGCTGCGCAAGGCAATGAGTTGCCAAGTTTCTTCCGAGATCGCGGTTAGAAAATATGCATTATTTGAAGTTGCAGATATATTAGATGAGTTGTATGGTCATTGGGCTACTGCACCTTTCCAGAAAACTGAGCGGTTTAAGCTGCTTTTCAATCCATCTGCCGGTAGAGCTATGGTTCTTAGTTGTCTATCATCAGTGCCGGCGCCTATCAGATCAATTCTGAGCAATGGCGCCAATGCGGTGTACGACGACCTAAGAGACACGATATACAAATCAGTGTTCGTCCCCTCCAAATTAACCTCTAATGGCGGCGTTATGGTGAGAGATCGTCACTTAGGACCTGAAGTCGAAGAGGACAAAGATACATTTGTTGCGAACATTATTAGAGCTCTTCGGAATACACATCACGGCTATATGACTGCTGGTGACAAGCAAAACCGCCCGTCTAGATACCTCGCGTTAGTTTCTGGTGAAACACCGGACACGATGACCCACATTGGCGTCTTGTTAGGACTTGCAGTATTGGGTGATCCGACATCCATGCTCGGCGTTCCAATATATCCGAAGCATGCATTTGTGTGATGATAGTACAGAAAACCTCGTCGCAATGAGCCGAAGGGAGTGGTCGGATAGGCACCAAGCCGGATGTCCAATTCTCTCCAGGCGGCCAACTTCGGCTCACCACCCCCAAGGGTCATGCATACGGCCAAGCTAGCCTGGGCGGGGCCTTAGCACTGGCATCCGGCTCGTAAAGCCAATATGACTTCATCACCCCACACCGGTTGTGGCGCGCTTGAGCATCACGCTTTTCTCCTTGAGGACACTCCCTCTAGCACCCAGTTGTCCCTCGCCCGCCTCAGGATATCCCGCTGGTGCAAGGCGGAGAGGGCTTTCCGACGGGGCCCGAGCGTGATGCTCATCGCATCAAGATGACGCTTGATGCTGGCGGCGGACGCTCCTTTGATCCCGCCCGCGCAGACCATTTCGAGGATGATCCTCTCGATCTTGGTGAACTCGCCTTCCGGCATGTCGAGTGGTGCCGGTGCAAAGGCCGTCTTCAATGACGCCAGTTGCTCCTGGATCGCCCGGAGGGCTGCCGCATGCTCGTCCAGGGTCTTCTCGATCACGGCCAGAGCGGGTGAGGCGACGATGTCTTCCGCGGCCGTCGCGTCCGCCGTCGGCTCTCGCGAAGTGATCTTGACCCCCAGCTTCGGAAGGTACGCCCGCAAAGCGGCCTCGACCAAGCTGCTTGCTGACGAGCCCTTCTCGGCGGCCGCCACCTTCAGGACGGCGCGCAACCCCGGTTCTAGGTAAACCGTGGCCTGCTCGCCCTTCGGCCTCTTCTCTTTCTTCATGCGCGGACCTGACCATGCCGTCCCGCGTGCAGTCATGAAGTCATGAAGTTAACGAACCGGGCTGCCGCAGAATGAGGTTTTGACGTTAAGACGTCACAAGAATCGACGATTGAGCGAGCAGCTTTGACTGCTTGACGTCTAACGGCTCGGCGCGGCGCGGCCATCGATCCGTGACTGTTAGACGTCATCAATGCCAAATTGTAGGCTCGGCAAGCGTGCTTCGCTCGCCTCGGAGGGTTCGAGCTTGGTCCGGGGGGTATCCTGGGGCGGCCTTGCGAGAATTTTGAGATTGTGGGTTCCGAAACCCGCATTTCGGTGCCGTTGGAGCGCGGGCGAAGGTTCGGTGGCCGGCCGACGATCAGCAATCGGATATCTGACTTAAGCGAAGCAAACCAACGACTTAGCTGGCAACCGGAGCCACCTTTCAAGGGCGTCGAAAAAGGGCCCGGATCGCAACCAATGTTCCATCCCTAAACAATGGACTCAAATTGCTTCCGTGGCTTAGCGGGACTTTTGAGGGAAACCTTGCGAGACGGCCCTTCACATGCCTGGCCCTCGGGCCGGCGAACGGGAAACGACTACCGTCACCGTCCTATATAGGGGATCCGAAGCCTGCTGTCATTTCCGCCGGAGGCAATCGGTTCGAGCACAACACCCGACCGCCGGGAGATCGCGGCCGGCATTCCCACCCGGCGTGTTGCCGGGCGGGTACGCGCCCGCGCCAACCGCGATGATACCCCTTCGGCAAGTTCAGCAGCCCGCGACGGTTCAGACACGTCCCCCGCCTTGGCGAAGGCATGGCGGGGCTCGGGCGCCAGGGTCGGGAAGGGTTCTCAGGTGCGGATCTCGAAAATCAGAATCCGGAATTTCGCGAACTTCGCCGACTTCGAGATCGAGACCGGCCAGAACGTGGTGGTGGTAGGGGAGAACAAGGTCGGCAAGAGCAACCTTCTCTTCGCGCTGCAGCTGATCCTGGATCCGGGCCTGTCCGAGCGCGACCGGCGGCTCGGCCTGGAGCACTTCTGGGACGGGCTCGGGGACGACAAGCTCGGTGCGACCATCGAGATCTCCGTCGAGTTCACCGACTTCGATGCCGACACGCGCCTCATGGCGCATCTCGCCGATTGCCTGGTCGATCCCGGACCGCCCATGGTCGCGCGCCTCACCTACCGCTTCCAGCCGAAGGCCTCAGCGGGAGGAACTCCGGCAAGCCTCGCCGACTACGAGTACGTCGTGTTCGGGGGAGACGATCCGGATAACGCCGTCGGAGCCGGCCTGCGCCGCATGTTGCCGCTGGACCTGCTTCCGGCTCTGCGGGATGCCGAGAAGGATCTCGCCAACTGGCGCAGGTCGCCGTTGAGACCCCTGATCGAGAACCTCGCCGGCACGCTGGCCGACGCCGACCGCGAGGCGATCCAGGCCGCGGTCGACGATGCCCAGCGGGCGCTGTCGGGACGTCCCGAGGTCGGCGGCGTGGCCCAAACCATCAGCGATCGCCTGGCGGGCATGGTGGGGCCCGCGCACGCCACGTCGGTCGCCCTCGGACTGGCGCCGACGCGACTGGACGCACTGCTGCGCGCCCTGCGCCTGCTCATCGACCAAGGCGCGCGCGGCGTCGCGGACGCTAGCCTGGGAACCGCCAACCTCGTCTTCCTCGCCCTCAAGAGCCTGGAACTCGACCGGCTGATCGAGGAGGACGAGCGCGACTTCACCTTCCTGGCGGTCGAGGAGCCCGAGGCGCATCTCCACCCGCATGTCCAGCGGTTGGTCTACAGGCACTTCCTGAAAGCCGCGGAGCCCACCGAAGAGGAAGACGATGATCCCCATCCGGACGAGGACCCCGTGATCGGGCGCCACGTCACGATCCTGACCACGCACTCCCCCCATATCGCGAGCATCGCGCCGTTGCGGTCGATCGTGTTGCTCAGGCGCCAGGCCGATGGCAGCACGAGCGGCGTCTCGACGGCAAACGTCGCGCTGAGCGACACCGAGGTTGATGACCTGCAACGATACATCGACGTCACGCGCGGCGAGCTGTTCTTCGCCCGAGGCGTGATCCTCGTGGAAGGCGATGCCGAACGCTTCCTGATCCCGGCTTTCGCCGAGGCCCTCGGCATCCATCTCGACGAGCTCGGCATCTCGGTGTGCTCAGTCAGCGGCACCAATTTCGGGCCATACGTCAAGCTGCTCGGGCACGACGGGCTGAAGATCCCGTATGTCGTGCTGACGGATCGCGACGAACTCGCCAACGGGACCGTGCTCGGTCGTGGTCGCGTCGCCAGGCTGTTGCAAATCGTGCGACCGGGGCCGGACTACACGGAGATGGACGAGGCCGAGATATTCCGGCGGGGAGAACGCCGAGGCATCTTCGTGAACGCCAACACCCTTGAGCCGGAACTCTTCTCGACGGGCATGCGGAGCAGGATGGTGAGGGTCCTCAAGGCCGATCTGAACCTGACGCAGGAGAGAAGTGACCAACTCGACGGTTGGCAAGCCGACCCGTCGACCCTCGACGTCGCCAAGCTCATCTCGCTGATCGAGCGCATCGGCAAAGGACGCTTCGCGCAGCGTATCGCTCCTGCCGCCACCATGCGGCGATGCCCCGCCTACATCCGCGCCGCCCTGGAGCGCATCCGCGATGCGGTCGCGTAGCACGAGCGCCGCCTACCTCCGGCACGCGGGCGAACTCGCCGGAAATCCCGGTCAGCAGGCGGCGTACGATTCCGAAGGGCATTGCGTGGTCCTCGCCGGCCCGGGTTCCGGCAAGACGAAGACGCTCGTCCTGAAGCTGGCGCGCATGCTCGCCGAGGACGTGCGCGCCCCGCAGGGCGTCGCCTGCATCACCTACAGCACGGAATGCGCCCGTGAGCTCAAGCGCCGTCTAGAGCGGCTCGGCCTCAGGGAAGCGCCGAACCTCTTTGTCGGGACGGTACACGGGTTCTGCCTCCGCCACGTCCTGATGCCCTACGGCCGTCTCGCCGGCCTCGGCCTTCCGCATCCCCTGGTCCTCGCGACGACGGGTCAGGTCAGGGATACCTTCAGGCGCGTGGCCGAGGCGCTGTTCGGCATCGGCCAGCCCCACAAGCTGGAGGAGATGGGCAAGTACCGTCGCGTCCACCTTGACCGGGACGCCCCGGGGTGGCGCGCCGATCCCGACCTCGCCCGTCTGTGCGAAGGGTACGAGGCAGCGCTGCGCCGGCAGGGCCTGATCGACTACGACGACATGGTCGTCTGCGCCAACCGCCTGGTCGGCGCGCATGATTGGGTCCTGCCGGCGATCGCCGCCCGCTGGCCGATCCTCGCCGTCGACGAGTACCAGGATCTCGGCGTGGCCTTGCATCGCATCGTGATGCGGCTCGCCTTCGAGGGAGGGGTCCGGCTGTTCGCCGTGGGCGACGCGGACCAGGCGATCTACGGTTTCACCGGCACCGACGGCGGCCTGCTCCATCACCTGGCGGAGCGCGTCGACGTCGAGACGGTTCGCCTGGAGCTCAACTACCGGTCCGGCGGCGGCATCATCGAGGCTTCGGAATACGCGCTCGGCGAGGCGCGCGGCTACCGTCCGCACGACACGGAGCGGCTCGCGACGGTGCGGTTCGTGGAGCGTCCCGGCGGCCTTGAGGATCAGGCCGCCCACATCGTCGAGACGCTGATCCCGGAGGCGCTGGCGGCGAAGCCGGGCCGCGTTCCCGGCGACATCGCGATCCTGTATCGCGCGGCCACCGTCGGCGACGTGTTCGCGGACGCGCTCGCGGCGGCTGGCATGGACTTCGTCCGGATCGACACCGCGGCTCCTTACAAGAAGGTCGAGCTGACGAGCTGGGTCGAGGATTGCGCGGCCTGGTGCTCGGGCGGTTGGCGGCATGCCCGGCCGCAACTGGGCGGCCTGCTGTCCCGCTGGATCGGCTTCCGCGCAGGACGCGCGAGCGAGCGGGAGGCGAACCGGACAAGGCGCGCGGTCACGGCCTTCCTGATGGCGCATCGCCGAGATGATGGTCCCGCCGCCCCGTTCATCGCGGCGATCCGTCAGTCCCTCCTGGACCCGCTGGGACAGGCAGAACCGAGCTTGGCGGACCAGATCGAGCAGGTTCAGCGGATGAGCGTGGCCGTGGCGCCCGGCGGCAAGCTCGAAGGACTGGATCTGGTCAGCCTCGGCGGCCGGGACGGCTCGCCCTCGCACGTCAACTTGCTGACGCTGCACTCCTCGAAAGGCTGCGAGTACGACGTGGTCATCATGGTCGGGATGGATCAGGGCATGATGCCCTGGACAAACGAGAGCGAGGCGCAGCTCCTGGAAAGCCGCCGCCTCTTCTACGTCGGGCTGACCCGCGCGCGCGACGCCGTCCACATGCTCTATTCCGGTTGGACGCGAGACCGGTACAAAAAGGTCCGCGCGCTCGGTCGATCGACCTTCGTTGAGGAGTTGGAGGCGCGCCTACGCGCCGTCGGGCCGGCGCGGTAGGCGCCAGGCGCCCTGCCAACGCCGCGAGGAGGGCCGCCCCGTCGGGCGGCCCTCCCCGCGATCGGGCGAGACCGACGTCGTCAGTGGAGGGTCTCGTTGGCCAGCGCCTTGGCGACCAGGTCCCCGTGCGCCGCCTCCGCCGCCCTCATGGCGATCGAGACGTCGTCGGGCAGGATGTGGACGTAGTGCTTCATGGTGATCACCACGCTGGCGTGGCCGAGGAACTTGGACACGGCCGCGATATTCCCGGTGGCACGGTACATCCGCGCCCCAGCCGTCCGCCGCAGGTCGTGGACCACGAGGTCCGCGATCCCGGCCCGCGCGGCCGCCGCCTTGAACGCCCCGAAGAACCCGCTCGACGTGATCGGCATCGCCACGACCCCGTTCTTCGTCCTCTTCCGGTAGGTGAAGACGAAGTCCGTCGGGTTGTCGATGTTGGCCCGGATGATCCTGTCGATCGCCGGGGTGATCGGGATCTCCAGCAGCTTCTTGTTCCTTTTGGCCTTCACCCACACCTTAATGCGCCCCTCCTCCAGGAACACCTCGCTCTTCCTGATCAACGCGCTCTCGCGCCGGAGGCCGGACCGGAGGATGAACTCCACCAGGTCCCGGTAGTCCCTGCACTCCGGCAGGAGCGCGAGCTCCTCCCGGATCGACAGCTCCCGGGTCCGGGCGTAGGGCTCCCCGAAATACATCGAGAGCTTCGGCATGTCCGGGAGCGGGATCTTCCAGACGTCGATGGCCCGGTTCCGGAGCGCCGAGAGGGGGCGGAGCACGCTCTGGGTGATGGTTCCCCCCCTGACCGCGCCGTACTTAGGATCGTCCCACCGACACATCTGCCTCCGCTTCTCGATGACGGCGGCGATGGTGCCGGCATCGATCTCGCTCAGCTTGGTCTCTGGCCCGATATGCTCGACGAGCCAGTCCAGGTCCCGGTCGCGATACGGGGCGCGACCGTTCTGCTGGACCTTCTCCTTCGTCAGGCGATCGACCGCATCCAGCATGGTCATGTCCCGACCGTGCAGGGCGCCGTGAAGGTCGAGCTTTCTCTTCTCGGCGGCCTTCCAGCGCTTCTCGAAGGCGCGCGCGTCCCGCTCGTTCGCCAGCTTGGTCGGTCCGCTAAACCGCTGCTTCTTCACCACGAACGAGCAGTAGTAGAACGGGGATCCCTTCGGCTTCCAGACGGTCATGTCAGCGGCCCCCCTTGCGTGCGAGGCGGGCGGCGCGGCGCTCCGCGTAGCCCGGGTTCGGCCCCGACATCGGCACCGCCCGCGTGACCGGCTGCGGCCGGGCGAACGCCACGGCCGTCATTGCCGCCGTCTTCCGTCGGCGCACGAAGCCGTCGAGGTCGCCCTCCAGGACGCGGAGGTCCCGGCGCTCGTCGCCCCGGCCGACGTTGACGGCCACGAGGCTGCCGTCGTCGACGTGGGCCTGCACCTGACGCGGGGAGATGCCGAACATCTCGGCGACCTCCTTCAGGCTGTAGACCTTGCCGAACCTCAGCTCGATCTCGGCCTCGTGGGCGGAGACCTTCGGGCCGCTTCCGGCCATGACGTCTCGCTCGCGCGCCTCGTCGGGCGCGTCGTCCACGAACTCGTACATCTTGATATCCTCGCCTGAACCCCATCACGGGGCTTGTTTCGCTTCGGCCTCGGACGGGATGCCCGATCGCCGCTTGGCCGCCCCGCACGCGTCGCTTCGCCGTGAGGCGCGGGGTGGCCTTGTCGGAGGGGTTGTCCCCAGGACGGCGGCCGGCGCGTCGGGAGCGGGATTGACCCGGATTCCGAGGTGGCCTAGCCTTTGATCGTCCTTCGATTGTTTCGCTGGATCACCCGGGTCGGCGGTCGCTTCGCAACCGTGCGCCGTCCCGTGAGCCGATTGCGGCAGAAAGACCCTGTCGGGTGATGACCGACGGGGTTTTTTCTTGCGCGCCTTGTGGCCACGTCCTGGTTCGATCACTTCCTCATCGCGCCTCCTTTTGACCTGGCCGCGTCCCCGATGTCTCGGTGCGGCTTACCCTTGCTAGCTGACCCGGCCTGTCACTTGGAGTCGTTTTCATCCCCGAGGTCTCGGGTTCTACTTGAGAAGATTCAGCTTTCACTTCAGCATGTTGGCGTCCGAGGGATTTACCCGGGGCGATTCAAGCCATACCCCTCTCGAAAATATCCACATCTTCGACCTCTCGTGACCGCCGGATCGCTCAAGCGTCGCGGTCGTCCGGCCAGGGTTCGGGATCCCGACGATCGGCGTAGGCCGTGACCCGAATGGAAGACCGAGGCGGCGCCTGACGATCCGCGAGGATCCGGGCCCGGTGCTCGGCCTCGCGGTGGGCCGCGACGCCGAGCGTCTGGAGGACGTCGCGGAGCGTGCGGTCGAGCGCCGTCTCGCCGAGCTCCAGGCGCATGATCGACAGTCGTCGGAAGAGTTCGCCGACGCGGGCATCGGTGTCATCGCGCATCGTGGCCTCCCTTGATCGCGGGCACGGCCCGCCGCTGGTGGATCTGGATGAGCCGAGAAACCTCCTCCCCCGACAGGACACGCTGCTCGACGAGACGGTCGGCGACGGCCTCGATCAGCGTCCGGTGCTCCCGCACGAAGGCCTGCGCCTTCGCGTAGAGCCGTTGCAGGTCCTGCTCGACCACGCGGCGCAGGCCCGGATCCTCGCGCAGGGCGCGGGCGACTTCCTCGGGGCCGCCGCGGTGGATCAGGGTCTCGCCCAGCCCGAACGCCCCGTGCAGCGCCGCCACCTGCGAGGTCGCGCGGGAGAGGTCGGATCCGTAGGAGCCGCCCGAGCCCGAGTTCGGCGCCCCGCCGAGGGCATCCATCGCCCTGCCCGCGAGGGCGACGATCGTCAGCGTTTCCGATTGCGCCCGCGTCATGATCGTCCGGGGATGCAGGCTCGCCCGCGTCTTGCCGGCGCTGTCCCGCCCAATCGCGATCGTGACCGAGCGGACCTCGCCGGCTCCGAGCAGGTTCACGGCGCAGGCGTGCGCCCCCTCATGGCGTGCGCAGATCAGAATTTCCTCCTCTGTCCTATCGTCCGGGGGCGCGACTTCCTGGACGAGATCGGGCAGGATCATCCGCCGAGCCTCCGCCCGGGCGCGAGAGCGCGCTCCCTTCACCCAAGCCGCTACGTCCGCGCCGCTCGCGCCGGCCGCGAGGTGCGCGACCCCGGTGAGGTCGTGCTCCGCGAGGTCCGGCCCGAGCTTCTCGCGGAAGATGCCGACGAGGTCCGCGGCGGTGGGCGGCTCGATCCGGACGACGGGATGCAGTCGGCCCGGGCGGATCAGCGCCGGGTCGAGGGCATCGAGGTGGTTCGTCGCGCCGATAACGATGAGCTTCGAGGCGTAAGGCGAGGAACTGGTCTCAACAGCCGTAAGCATATAGTCGATAATGGGTGTCCAGAAATCTCTGGCTCTATTGTCCAGAGTTGCCCTGTTCGGGATCGATTCGGTCTCGTCGATGAACAGGATTGCCGGTCCCTTGGAGAATGCGCGCTGGAAAGCTTGTTCGGCGGCGCGAAGGGCGCCCCCGAGATAGCCGTCGCTGCCCTGGAACCACTCCGCGACCGAGGTGGACACAAGGGGCAGGCGCGTCGCCTTGGCGATCGCCCGCACGAGCGTGGTCTTGCCCATCCCGGGGGCCGAATGAAGTAGGAGCGCCCTGGGCACGTCCTCCCAGCGGGCCGCGTCCTGCCTCCAGGCATCGACGGCGCGGACGAGGGCCTGGGCGTGGACCATTGCCTGCCCGTAGCCGTGCAGCAGTTCCAGGGGTGGGACGTCGTTTCCGAGCGCGTCCGTGCCGTCGAGCGCCGCTTCGGCGGCACGGATCCGGGCGACGACGGCGCGCGGGGTGCTGCCGACGCGGATGCAACTCGCCAGCGTGTCGAAATCGAGCGCTCCGGCCAGCCCCGAGGGCAGGCGCCGGGGCCGCTTGCCCGTGGCTTCCCGGATGGCGGCCGCCAGGACGCGGTTCGAGGGCGGTCCGAGCCGGACGTAAAGATCGGCCGCGGCGACGAGCGTGGCCGGAAGGTAGCGCGCCGGGGCTTGGCTCACGCCGGCGACGCGCGCCCCCTCGCCGAGGAGCCGGCCCGCCCGGTCGTTGCCCTCACTCGCCTTCTCCTGCCGTGAGGCACCGGCCCTGGTGTAGATGTGAGCCCAATCGCAATACTCGCGCAGCGCCGTCTCCACGTGTGGAACCCACGCGGGATCGGGCACCTCGACGACGAGGGCGATGCCGGCGCACTCGCGCAGGCGGCGGAGGCCGGCCGCGCCGAGGGCTTCTGCCAGGGCCGCCCGGGGGAGCGTGTGGCGGGCGGGGCGCAGGCCGCCGATGCACGCCGCCGGGAGGCTCTCGTCCGTCGCGGCGTAGGTCGCCCCGTCGAGCGGGTCGAGGGGATCGAGGGGGACAGCGGGATCGACGGGCTGGCGGCGTCGGCCGGAAAGGCGCTGCTTCGGGGTATGCGTGGTCATGGCTGCCTCCATGCGCGAGGCAGCCGGCCGCGGTCGCGGGTCGGTCAGACCTCGGAGGGGATCGGGGCGGATCGGGGGGCGCGGCGCCGGACGGCTATGCCGACGGGGGCCGAGGCTCGGCGGGAACGCCGACGTATCGCCCGTTTCCGCGGGGTGCGCTGGGACATCGGGGGTGCCTCTCGGGCTGGACCGCCCGAGCGTCAGCTACGAGGGCGGCATGGGGCTTCGGCCGGTGGCGGAAGCGCTGGGAGCGCCGTCGAGGCGCAGGGAACGGATACAGAACCGATCGAATCCTCGTCAACCGCCGCGCGCAAACGGGACATGGAAATTTCCTCCGCCGGTGGAAAGCGGGGACCGTCGCGGCACGGTTAATCGAGCGGTAACCTTCGCATGGCCGTGCCCTTGCCGCCGTGCCGAGGGCAGCCGGCGACGAGCCTTCTTCACGGCAAGTTCGCGCGTGCCTCCACGGCACCGGGTCACCGCGTGCGACAGCCTTTGTCAGGCGATCGGCTCGGGGATGGCGTCCCGCTCGGCAACCGCCTCGGCTCGGGCGAACGAGGCGAGCACCCGGCCGGCATGCCCGAGGTTGGCCAGGTCGCCCGGCGTCAGGGCGTGTCCATGCTCGGCGAGGCGCGCCTGCCAGTCGCGGGAGAAGCCGTCGCCCGCGTCCTCGGCCGTGGCGGCCCGGGCGATCGGGCCCGGACCGAGCTCGCAGTGGAGCACGCAGTCCCAGGAAATCGAGTTGGCGTGCTTGTGCAGGCCGGCGCCGCCGTCGCCGAACATCGGCCATCCCTTGACCGGCCTGATGCCGGCAAGCGCGAGCGCGTCGGCGAGCGCCTCCCAACCTCGGCCGTCGAGGTTCTGGTAGGTGAACACCATCCGGGCGCCCGGCCGGCAGACCCGGACGACCTCCTGCAGCCGGAGGGCCAGCGACCGGGTGAAGGCGGCCGCGGCGGCGGCGCTGCCCTTGTTCGAGGCGAGCTGGCCCGCGGGGAAGCCGGCGAGGTGGGCGGGATCGATCAGCCCGAGCCGGACCAGCCAGGGCACGTAGAAGTGCCCAAGCTCGGAGTAAGCGATGTAGTTGAAGTACGGCGGGTCGGTGAGGACGAGGTCGACCGAGCCGGCCGGCACGTGCGCGAGGTCGCCGGCGTCGCCGCAGCGGATGTCCCAGGCGCCGGGTTCGCGCAGGGGGACCGGCACGGCGGGCCCGGCGGAGACCGGGGCCTCAAGCGAGGCCGAGAGGCTGCGCGCCGCCCGGGTGACCGCTCGGACCGCGTTCGGGAAGGTGCCGCGCCCGTTCTTCGTAAGCCAGGGATTGAGCTCGACCGGGCGGGCGATGTGCCGGTAGGCCCGGATCGCGAAGAGGGGGGCGAGCCGCCGCCAGCCGCCCGCGTAGGCGCAGAGCAGGTTGTTGGTGCCGAGATGGTCCGAGAAGGCGATGCGCAACGCCTCGCCGACGGGACCGTCGATCGCCGCGATCGCCTTGGCGAGCAGGCCGAGATGGAGGGTCTGGCGGGCGCCGTAGAGCTCGCTGTAGCGGCGATAGCCGTACTGGAGCAGGCGGTTGTCGAAGCGGTTCTCGCGCGGGATACCGCCGTCCACCAGGAAGCCCGGGTCGGCAGCGAGCTCGGCGGCGAGGCGCGCCTCGGCCGCGGCATGGATCTCGCGATCGTGCTCCGAGGCCGTGCGGATGCGCCGGTCCCCACCCACGAAGCGTCGCTCGGGCCCGGCCGGGATCGTCTCGACGGCGAACAGGCGAAACTCCGGGGGCCGACCGGTCCGGGCGGAGAGGTCGATCAGGCGCTCGCGGTGGCCGCAGCACGGGCAGACGGCGGTGCCTGCGTCGAGGTTGCCCTCGCGCGCCTTGGTGGTGGTGCCGCACTCGCAACGGATGGTGGCCCGGGCGGTCGAGACCTCCTGCACCCGGCTGCAGCCGCGGCAGGCGACCCATTGCCTGCGCGCGGCGTCGTTCCAGGCAAGCCGGAAGCTCGGATGGGCCTCGAAGCCGTGGCCGCAGCCGCCGCAGGTGACCCGCTGGACCCAGAAGGCGTGGAGGAGGCGCTCCTCCGTGCCGGCCTCGTCGCGGGCGGCATAGAACGGCGCGAGCTCGGCACCGACGGTCGCGATCAGCCCGTCGAGGGCGGGACCGAGGTCGGGCAGGCGCGCGAGGCGGCCCTGGAAGTCCGAGACCGCGGCGGCGACCGGCTCCACGTCGACCCCGTGGACGTCGGCGCCGAGGCGCGAGGCTTCCAGCAGCATGACGCCGCCGCCCATGAAGGGGTCGAGCACGCGCAGGCCGGCGCAGTCGGCCTCGCCGTAATAGGCCGACCAGAAGTTCCCGCCGGCCGGCGTGCTGGCGGCGACGAGCAGGGAGCGCGCGGTCGCCGCCAGGCGGCGGGCGAACCACTTGTGCGCCTGGTAGGCGTCGCGCGGCCGGACGCTCTCGCGCGTGGCCATCCGCGCGATCTCGCCGACCGGCAGGATCCCGGCGTCGAGCAGGGATCGCTCCGGCAGTCCCCCCGTCATCGCAACTTGATCTCGCACGCCCCGAGGCCCGGGATCGAGGCTGGCACGACCCGCGGCAAGTATCCATCGGCGAAGTGCTTCAGGAGCCGGGAGGCGCGAAGCACCTGGGGATCGCGCGGCAGGTGGTCGACGAGGCGGCGCGACATGATGACGATGAGCTTGGCCTTGGCCCGCGAGGCGATGACGTTGAAGCGGTTGAGGCTGTAGAGGAACTCCTCCTCGGCGCCGATCTGGTCGCGGTCGCCGAGGCCGAAGCTTGCGATCATCACGTCGCGTTCCTGACCCTGGAAGCGCTCGACCGTGTCGACCGATGCCATCATCGCGGCGCGGTCGGCAGGCTTCGGGAGGAGGCGCGAGAGCCGATCGACGATCGCGGCCTGCTGGGCCCGATGGGGCGTGACCACGCCGACGCCGTACGTGAAGAGTTCCGCCGCGGAGTATGTGATCTCCAGGTTGGGTTCGGCGAGGCGGCCCATCATCGACCGGACGAGGCCGGCCACGAGGTCGGCCTCGTTGTCGTTGCGCTGGCTCGAATACGGGTCGGGGTGGATCACCGCGACGAGGGGCTCCTCCGGATCGAGGATGCGGGCGAGGTGCCCGTGCCAGTGCAGGTCCTCCGGCCAGTCAGCCGGCCGCCCCTCGGGCAAGGGCTTGTTCAACCGGATCCGGAGGCCGGGGTCGTTCGAGCCGAGATCGGAGCGGTAGCCGGCGAGCCGGACGAAGTCGACGATCTCGGCGTTCGAGCGGTAGCTCCGGTCGAGCATGATCCTGGCGATGGCCGGGGGCTCCTCCGGTTCCGGACGGCGCTCGCCCCGGCGGTAGTGCCGATAGAAGTCGTAGATCGACCCGACGAGGTGGCTCGCCCCGTCGGGGGGCTCGACCTCCTGGATCGGGGGCATCTGCAGGTCGTCGCCGACGACCGTGATCCCGGCCCTCTCGTCGAGGGTGGCGAAGGCCACCACGGCCTGGGAGACGGGCAACTGCGACGCCTCGTCGACGAGCATGAAGTCGAACAGGCCCAGCATCGGCGTCCTGGTGCCGTTGCCGGCCACCTTGTGCGACGCGAGCGCGTTCAGCTGGTGGGCCGTCGAGGCGACGATGGTGACGGAGGCGCGATCGTTCAGGCGCTCGCGCAACATGTCCATCGATTCGGTGTCGTCGGTGCGCAGGACGTAATCCCGCAGTTCGGGCGGGATGGCCCCGGGATCGGATCGGCCGGAGGCGAGCCGCACCAGGGGCGGGTCGTCGAAGCCGAGCTCCCTCAGGATCGGCGGCAGCTTCTTGGCCACCGTCTCGATGGAGACCCAGGTCGGGCCGGTGATGGCCAGGCGCAGGCCGGTGCCGCGCTCCGCCGCGTCGGCGAGCAGCCCGCGGATGATCGCGACGACGGTGAAGGTCTTGCCGGTGCCGGGCGGCCCCCAGAGAAGGCAGAGGCGGTTCTCGATCGAGGCGACCATGGCGTCGCGCTGGCGCGGCGTCAGCCGGGTCCCGTCCGGATCGACCCGCGCGAGGCCCGGGGCGCTCGACCGGCCGGAGCCTTCCGTCGCGAGGGCGTCGGCGTCCCAGATGAAGCGCGTGATCGGCGGATCCTCCTTGAGGAGGCGCGGCTTTGTGAGGTTCAGCCGCGTCAGGGACTTGTCGCGGAACAGCGGCCGTTCGGCCGAGAGCGCCGGTGCCCGGATCGCCTTCAGGACCGGTCTCAGCCGGTGGCCGACGAAGAAGTCCACGACGAGGGGGTCGAGGACCGCGTAATCGACCTCGCCGTCGGATCGGCGTCCCACCGCGAAGTCGAGGATCCCGGCCTGGACGAGGGGCCGCATCTGCCCGCCGGCCCGCAGGACGACGACGCGGGACAGGCGGTCGAAGACCTCGACCCCAACCTTGCAGGCGTCGCGCAGCGTGACGTGGAAGTCGGAATCCTCGGCGGGCGCGATCCGCTCGTAGGCGGGGAACTTCGCCTTGAGCGAGGCGAGGCTGCGGTGCTGAAGGTTGAGCGACTTCTCCGGCAGCAGGGTCGTCAGGAAGTCGCCCTTCTCGATCTTCGACTGCGTCGAGCGCGGCGACATCCGGAAGACGAGGACGTCGGGATTTGCGTCCTCGTGGGCGAGGCCGTGGGTGGCGAGCGCCTCGGCCCGCGCGGCCCCTTCGAGGCGCTCGTGGAGCCTGGCGCTCTCGAAGGTCGCCTCTCGCTGATGCGGCGGCAGCGCCATCAGCAGGTCGTTCTTCATCCGCGCGGCAGCGGCTATGAGGCGGGCGTGCTGGTAGAGGATCTCGAAGTCCTGCGCGACGGCGCCGAGGGGTTTCGTCTGCTCTAGGATCGACTTGACGCTCGGCGCGCTGGCGGAGAGGTCACCCTTCAAGTCGTCCACGAGGCGATCGGCGACGGCATGGATCGCATCGAGCCGGATGCGGACGGCCCGCTTGAGGCTCTCCTCGTAGGTCTGGGGATCCTCGTCCTCGAAGGGCGAGGTCTCGGCCCAGACCTCGTGGCCGCGCTCGGACGGGATCTGATCGGACAGCGGGTCGAGGAAGAAGGAGTGCAGGCGGAAGGGAAGACCTTCCAGGCCGCGTTCGGCCCGATACGCGTCGAGCCGCCCGGAGCGGTAGGCGTTCGCGATCCCGATCAGCGAGTAGTGATGGGGGACGTCCGCCGCGAGCATCGCCTGGATCGCGTCGGACAGGATGGTGATCGGCGAGTTCACCGAGGTGAAGTCGGCGTCCTGGATCAGCTGCTCGGCCGGGAACAGCCAGGCCATGGGAGCCGTGGGGGCCTTCTCGTCCTTGTCCTTCAGGTCGGGCGCGATCAGGGACGTGAGGTGGCGGCCCGTGACGCGGCAGACGTGATCGAAGGTCAGCCTGTCCCAGAGATAGATCTGCAGGTCGGCCTTGCGGCCCTGCTCCTTCTTGCCGGCCCCCAGCCTAGTATAGGCGGCCTCGATCCCGTCGGCGGCCTCCCGCAACTCGCGCACGAGATGCGTCATGAACAACTTGACGACGCCCTGCTCGGCCTCCTGGGACTGCCGGCGGACGAGGATGACGCGGGCCTTGAGGCGCTTGCCCTCGAACTTGAAGCGCCCGTCGCCGTCCTTGGCCGGCCCCGTCCTCTCCTTGGGCGTGTTTACGATGAGCTGGTAGCCGAGGGCGAAGGTGAGGCCGCTGCCGACGTCGAAATCGGCCGTCAGGGCGACCTTGATGTGGCTCCAGGCCGGGATGACGGAGGACGTGCCGGCGCGGGGCGGGATCTCGGCCGGGATCTTCCTGGAGAGGGCCTCGGACCGGGCGCGTACCAGGGTGCGGGTCGCCATCAGTTTCTGGTGGTCGTCGAAGGCCGGGTCGCGGGGGTCGAGGGCCGCGAGGTCCGCGATGCTCTCGATCGCCCGGCCCTTGAGCTTGCCGCAGGCGCCTCGGGTCAGGCCGATGATCCGGCTCAGATGCCCCAGGGCCTCGGCCTGGTTCCAGCAGTACCGCTCCCGCCGCGCCGCGCGCTTGATCTTGGGCCCGTCCTCGGCGTTGCTCTTCCAATCGTAGCCCAGGAAGTCGCAGCCGGAGCAGCCGGTGTCGACGTGCCAGGGCAGCTCGTGCCAGTGCTCGGCCGAGAGCACCTCGCGGAGATCCACGGCAAGGAACCTGCGGACCCGGCCGAGCACGACCTCGGCGGGAAGGGTTTCGAGGTCCTGCCCGAGCGCTTCGAGGTAACGGGTGAGATCCCGTCCGACGATGCCGAGTTGGTTGTCACGCGCTTCGAGCCGCAGGATTTCCGAGGCTTGGTGCTTGCCCGGCCAGATGGCGGCGTCCTTCAGCACGACGAAGCGGTTGGATCGGCCCGTCTCCACCAGCCAGGCCGCGAGGACCATTCCGTAGAAGGCGAGCTCGGCGAAGTGGGCAGGCGACGGCTCGCCCGACAGCTTCACGTCGATGATCCGCAAGCCGAGGCGGGGATCGCCCGGGGTGACGGGCTCGATCTCGCCGCCGATCGTGATCGCCTCGCGGGCCCGTCCGTCGGCCGGGACGACATGAAGGATGTCCGGGCGGACGTGGCCGGACGAGATCTGGCCGCTCCGCTTGGGTCGGGTGGTGCCGGCCTTGAGATCTTCGAGGCCGTGGGCGCGGAAGAAGGTGTCGCTGATCGGGTAGGCCGCCTCGATCAGGAAGCGATGATCGGAGCAGCGGTCGATATGATCCGCCAGGAGGATCTCCGCGAAGGCGCGCTCGCCGTCCTCCTCCGTCGGCAGGTCCGCGCCGCGGATGACGCGATCGGCGAACACGCTGGCGAGATCGTGGAAGACCCGACGCTCGAAGGTTCGACCCTGACGCGCCAGGAGCGCCAGTCCCGGCCTGCCCGGATCCTTAATCGGGGCACCGGCATTCTCGCGTGCGGCGTCGTTCTCGTAGAGGTCGAGGCGCAGCCGGCGCTGGCACTCGCCGCCGACGTAGTGCGACAAAGCTTTCTTATTGAGTGCGAACACGTCGTTTCCCCGCCTGGCCGATCGATCTTGCACGGCTGGGCTGGCGACGCCCAGGTGCGCGGGGCCACGGTCCACCGGCAACCTGAGGCTGTTGCAGGCCGGCATCGGTCGAGGGGAGGACTGTCGCCCGGCGCGATGTTAGGCGATTCGGTCGCAGCGTGGCGGCGGGGTTTCACGCGCGGCCCCTGCCCGGTGCCGTCTTGCCCCGGCGCAGCTCCCGCAGCCACCGCTCGCGCGGCCAGCTCGCGTCGAGGTAGGGACAGAAGTAGGCCGGACCGACGTGCTCGCGTCGCGCGTCTTCGAAGAACCCCCAGGCGGCCTCGTGGAACTCCTCCGGCATGACGAGGAAGGCGACGTCCTCGGGGGAGAAGCGGAGGTCGCCGACGTGGCGCCACTCGCGCTCCCACTCGAAGAAGTATGAGCCGCCCCCTCCGGGAAGGTCGACGAACGGCGCGAGGTCCCAGATCGGATGGCTTGCCGGGTCCGGGCTGTCGCGGGCCTCGCGCATCATGCGCTGGACGGCCTCGGCCTGGGGCGTGCCGTCGTAGGCGTACATGATCGGGCCGCCGCGCCGTTCGACGAGGAAGGCCTTGGTGAAGGCGATGCCATGCCAAGCGGAGCGGTCGGGCGGCAGGCGGCGCGCGATGACGCGGCCGAGTTGATCCACCGGGATCTCGGAGAAGCAGACGCAGTGCTGCGAGACGACGTCGGGTGCGCCGGCCCGCGCCGCTCCGAAGGGCGAGCGCGCCTCAAGCCGGCCATCGGCGAGGATCGAGATGATGTTGCCGTAGGCCGCGGCGGGCGACGAGCCCCGAACCATGTGCACGACATGGGCCGACATATCGCGCCACGTGGCGTTCGAGCGACCGATCATGGGGGCCTCGGGCAGAGTATGCGGTCGGAAACGGGACCGGCCGCTTGGGACGGGGCCCCGTGCTTCGCCGTCTAGGCCGATCATCTTTACGCTTGGCTCGGAGCCGGCGACGCCGCAAGAACGAGCCATGACAGGGGGACCGATGACGCCGCCGTACGGGAGCATTCCCTCGCCGCTCGACGAGGCCATCCGGGCCCGGTTCGACCTTGGCGGCACCATCTCCTTCAAGACACCGCTCGATGACGCGGCGATGCAGTGGTGGCACGACAAGCTCGGGGCGTACGATCTCTACCCGCGTGAGCTCGCGGAGGCCCTGACAGGCGGGACGGGCTTCGATCGCACCTTCGAATTTCAGATCGGCCCGGGCCCCGAGGAGATCCGGCTCATCACTAGGGCCTACGACAATGGGGTCGAGGCATTCGTGTCTGGGCGATCCCTACTGTTCGACGAGAAGGTGATCCATCTCGACAAGACGACCGTCCAGGATGGGTACAAGGGATTGAAGGTCGGTAGCACCCTGCTGGGCAATGCCTATCGCCTTCTCCTCCGGATCGAGTTCGACCAGCTTGAACTCCTGGCCGCCTGGGACGGAGCTTATGTCTGGGCCCGGGCCGGCTTCCTGTTGTCGCCGAAGACCTGGGCGGAGAAGGACAAGCCGGATCGTCTGCGGCAACCGATCAAGGACCGCTTGGAGCAGATCGGGTGGGGGGAACTGCCGCCGGTCAAGAAGTCCGCACTGTTGAGGATCTTGGACGAGGACCACGAACCGACGATGCTTTG
The DNA here is from genome assembly GCF_052045615.1 of Methylobacterium sp. 22177. Taxonomy (NCBI): domain Bacteria; kingdom Pseudomonadati; phylum Pseudomonadota; class Alphaproteobacteria; order Hyphomicrobiales; family Methylobacteriaceae; genus Methylobacterium; species Methylobacterium sp. 22177. Next base: position 40,723 of record NZ_JBQEPK010000016.1, read on the forward strand.
GCGACTGGTCGAGGTCGAGGGCAAGGTGACCTCGGCGCGGACGCCTCCCGACAAGGTCAAGCTTCCTTGGTCGCTGCTCGCGGAGACGGAGGCGTCTTGGTACGGCTACCTTCACCGGGAGGACGCCGCGGCTGTCGCGCGGCTTCAGACCTACCTGCGCAGGAACGCCGCCAAGGGTACGGGGGCGTAGGCCTCGGCATCCGCACGCGGGGCCTGGCGCTGCCCGGCCTCCTCCGGCAACACCTTGCCGTAGAGCGCCTCGACCTCCTGCGGGGAGAAGCCCTGCCTCAGGAGCTGACGCGCGGCGTCCTGACGACGCTTCAAGGCCTCCTGGGGACGAGCTTCGTCTTCCTGCTCGAAGAAGGCGGCCATCGGCACGGCAACGTCGACGAGATCGGAACGCTTCATGTCGTCGTCTCCCTTGGTTGAACCGGCCCAGGGTGCCTTTGCTCCCTCCTGAGACCCTACAGCAGGCTTCATAATATAAGAAGCGCCGTCCGAGATTCGATGGTGGTTGCCCTCTACGAGATATGACCCGTGCATCCGGGGCTGGACTCCGGCCACCTCTAGAGCCTCATCCGGCGGTCTCATATGCAAACATGATGACCTTGGCCGGATCGAAACCGGTGGACTCGTCGGCGTGGCCGCGCGGGTTGCAGACAATCCGGGTCGGTCCGACCGTGTAGTCGACGACGTGGTGGACGTGACCGTGGATCCACAGGTCGGGGCCGCGGACGTGGATAAGGTCGCGCATGTCCGAGGCATCGCACCAGCGGAGATGACCGAGCGGGTCCGGAAGGCTCGCCGGGTGCGGGGCGTGGTGGGTGACGACCACGGTCGGACCCTCGTGCGGGGTGGAGAGGGTGACGTCGAGGAAGGCGCGGGTGCGTCGGTGCAGGGTGAGGATCTCCTCGGGCTCGACGCGGTCGCGCGAGCGCGGGCCGGTGCGGATCCGGCGGTAGTCGACCATGCCCTCGCGCCCTTGTGCGGAGCGCATGCCGTGGGTGAGGCTGGTCGCGCCGAGGCGAAAATCGGTCCAGAGCGTGCCGCCCGCGAAACGGGTGCCGCCGATCGTGACCGCGTCGTCCATGAGGAGGTGGATGCCGTGGCGGGCGGCGAGCTCGTGGCCGCGGGCCATCTGGTCGGCGAGGGTGTAGCGCTCCTCGCCGCGATCCCACCAATAATCGTGGTTGCCCGCCACGTAGACGACCGGCACGCCGGGCAGTCGCTCGGCCAGCCAGTCGAGGGCGCGGGTCAGCGGCGTGTGGACGTCGCCCGCGACGACGGCCACGTCGAAGCCAGCCGGCGGCGCGTGCGCGACCGGATCCCAGGCGTTCTCGGGCCATTCCTGGTGCAGGTCGCTGAAGACCCATAGGCGATGAGCGAGGTCGGCCGTCATCGCGTGCCTCCCTCGCGAGCGGCGTTCTCGGCAAGGCGGACGCGGATCTCGGAGAGGGTCACCGGGCGGAAGTCGAAGCAGTCGACGCCGGCGTCTGTGCTCGTGGCGGTGCCGGGGAGCGTGCCGTGGGAGTGGCCATAGAGGTGGAGGTCGCCGCGGTGCTGGCGAGGCCAGACGCGGTGGGCGTAGTGGCTGCACCAGATGCCCTGGACGGTACCGTCGTGAAGCGCGACGAGGACGCGGGCAACGTCGAAGACGCCGTCCCAGGGCAGGCGCGCGCCGATCTTGTCGTGGTTGCCGCGGACGAGATAGCGCCGACGGCCGTTCAGGCGGGCGAAGATCGAGCGGGCGCGGTCCTCGGGGCAGCGGTAACAGAAGTCGCCGAGGTGCCAGACGGTGTCTTCGGACCCGACGGCGGCGTTCCAGTTCGCGATGAGGGCCTCGTCGTGCTCCTCGATCGTGGCGAAGGGGCGATTCAGGCCGAGGCGCGGTCCGAGGACGGCTTGGTGATGCCAGTGCGTGTCCGCGACAAAGTGGGTCTTGGGCATGGAAGCCTCCGGTTGCGGAGGCTCGCGATCGCGGGCTCCGGGTTTCAGCGGGATCGGGGCGGGCTCGCGCGTTTCATCGGAGGACCTTTTCGAAGGGACAGGCTCGCATCCGGAGCGGTCGCGGGCGGCACGGCGCGCGACTCCGACGGGAGCGGGTTGCGGTAGCGCTATCGTGTTACCGCTACCGCGAAGAATGCGTTTTCTTAACCGTGTCCGGGCGATGGTCGGGGCCTTATCCCCAGGAAGTGCCGGATGCCGACGCGGGAGCAGGTCGATTGGGCCGCCAGGAAGGTACTGGCGGATGGCGGGCGGGTCTCGCTGCGGACCGTGATCGCCGCGCTGAAGGCGGGGCCGGCGCGCGGGGGCTCTTTCCGGGACGTGGGGCCGCTTCTCAGGGACTGGAAGGCGGAGAGGGCCTACCGCCCGCGGCTGGTGCCGGCGGGTCTCCCGGAGCGCCTGCAGGCGGTCCTGGGCAAGGCGGCGGCCGAGATGTGGGAGGCGGCCGGGGCAGAGGCCGCAGCGGCACTCCTGGTGGAGCGGGACAAGCTGGCGGCGCGGGCCCGGGCCGGGGACGAGCTCCTGGAGGAGGCACTGGCGCGGCTCGACGTGGCGGAGGCCGAGGCGGCCCGGCTGCGCGAGCGGGTAGAAGGGTTGGAGGAGCGACAGGAGAAGGTCCGCGCGGAGGAGTTCTGGGATCGCGTGATGCGCGAGGTGTTCGAGATCCTGCCGACGGACGGCGCGATGAGCGCGGCGGAGATCCTGCCCTTGCTCAAGCGGGCCACGGTGCGCGGGGCGGCCGGGCACCGCGAGCCGCTGACGAAACGGACCCTCCGCAAGAAGATGGCCGGCCGCGCCGAGCAGGGCTGGTACTTCGTGGCCGGGATGGACGGGGCCTTCTCCCGCGGCACGTTCCCGACCATGGGCCGTAGCAAGAGGCCCGCCCTTGCCGAGGCCGATCCGGCCTAGGCCCCTGGGGGATCGGGCCAAACAGGGTTCGGGAGGCATGCATCCCGAGGCCCGGCAAGCCGGAGGTCCGGGTGTTCGTGTCCTACTGGCACGTCGGCCGGGCGTTGCGGCGAAGGCTGAGGCCGCACGGAATCAGCCGGGGCACGGGCATGGCCGGGCCGGGCCGGGCTCGAAGGCATGGCGCGGGCGGCACTCGACGTCGAGGTGAGCCGGGCGGCGGCCAGGCCCGGTTGGGCCAGGCCGAACCCGGGCCCCGCCCGGCGATGCCGCCCGACCGGGTGTCGGGCCTCCGAGACGATCGGACGGATGTCGGGGACCGGGAGGGCGTCAGGCTTCCGCGAGCTCCGCGCGGAGCGACGCGTCCAGCTCCGCCTCCTGGCGCTGGTGCCACGCCATCCTGAAGGAGGCGATCAGCCCCTCTCCGAGCACGATCGACCATTCCGCGAGCTCGGGGGTCAGGAGCCTGTCGACCCAGGGCCGGGGTGCCGCGCGGAAGGGCACCAGGCCTCGGAAGCGCTCCAGCAGCTCGTGCTCCTCCTTCCGGGCCGGGACGAGTTGCTCCTCGTTCTGGCTGCCGAAATGGACCAGGGCATTCCGAAGCTGCATCAGCCTCCTCATGTCCTCCAGGCGCGCCGCCTTGGCCCATTCCGGTCCGAGCAAGGCGTTCGCGACGGTCTCCCATCGCTGCGAGAGGGGCCCGGGGCGAAAATGGTCCTTGTCGATCGTGAGAACGGAGGCGGGGAGATCGCTGCCTTCCCAGCGCTCCTTGCGCGACCTGGCGACGAAGTAGCCGATCGCGTTCATGAACGCCTCAAGGCCGCAGGCGACCTGGAGGACGGCCGAGGAAGGCCCCTCGGTCCCATCAGGATCCTCCAGGGACATCGCCAGGGCGGTCCTGGCGGCCCGCATCGCCCGCCCGGACCAGTTGGGAAGCGTGATCAGGCTCTGGCGTCCACCCTCGACCCGGACGGCGACCCAGTTGAGGCACTCGCCCGCGGCACCCGGGTGACCCAGCACGACGTCGATGCCCGTCCGCCCCGGCGCGAGCCAGGGGTTGGCTTGCGATTCAGTCGGAGCGGCGGCGGGGCCGACGACGCGAACCTGGAACTCGGCCGGGACTTCCCCAGCCACCGCTCCGCAGCACGCGATATAGGTGCCCGGCCCGCCGCACGCGCATCCGGCGGTCAGGCTCCTCACCGGATCCTCCGCGCCGAGCTCGCCGATCCGCCGAAACAGGTCGGCCGCGCGTTCGAGGCCGGCCGGGTCGGATGAGCGGGCCGCCACGTGGGCGGCTTCCGAGGCCGCGGCGTTGGCCGGGGCGGGTTGACGGAAGGCGAGATGGACCGACGCCGCCAACAGGCATGCTTCCATGCGCTCGGGCGAGCGGGGCGACCGTTCGGAGACGAACATCAACTTGCGGAGGTAGGCCCCGGCTGCCCTCAGGTCCTGGCGCGTGAGGTAATGTCGCGTCAGGGCATCGTAGTTCTCGACGCACAGGTCCCAGGCCCCGGCCTCGCGGCGCAGTTCGGCGGCGAGCAGGTGAAGGGATGCGCGCCTTCGGGCCTCGGCCTCGTCCTCGCGATCGAGGGGCGCCTTTGCCCGCGCGGTCAGCGTCGCGGCACGCTCAAGGCTAGCCGATACCTCGGCGGACACCTGTTCCGGGCTGGTCCGAGCTTCCACGGGGGCGAAATGCGATGCCGCCAGCCATCGGTCCGCCGGCGTGTCCCGGGGATCCGACGCCCAGGGAAAACGGGACGCCTCCGCGAGCCGGCGGGGGTTGGGGAGCGCGTTTGACCCGGCCACGGAGCCATCCATCTTCCGACGCCTCGCCATGAGGTCGTCGGCTTCCAGATGAGCGCCGTCCCGTTAGGAAACCTTGACGCTACGATCCACGGGGACCTTCCGCGGTCCTCCCGCTGCGTTGATGGTTAAGCGTCGTGCCCGCCGCGGCTTCGTCCGCCGGAGCGAGCCCGACGACCGCCTCCGGCTCCTCCTCAAGGCCCGGGGGACGGCGCCGGCTCCGCCTCGTCGGGGCGCACGCCCGGCAGCAGCACGGTTCGGCCCCATCCCTCGATCTCGATCGCGCCCGTCGCCGGATCGTACGACCTGAACCCCGGGATCTGGTTCAGGAGCGGCAGGGCGGGGTCTTCCTTCCGAGGTCCGGCCAACGGCGTGGCCGGGGTGGCGACCCGCCGACCCGTGGCATCGATCAGCACGATCGGCTCCGGCGCGTGGATCGAGGACACCACGCGGCAATCGAGCGCCCTCGCCAGGGCCGCGAGATGCCCCTCGAACCGAGGGAGCCCGTCGCGCGGAGGCTCGCAGGCGACCTCCCTCACCCCCCGGTTTCTCCGGAGGTCCAGCGCGATCCAGCCCAGCCTCCCGATGGCCGCCCGGGCCTCGCCTTCGGGATCGAAGGTGCTGAAGTGCCCGTCATCGAACCGGAAGCTCGCCTTCGTACCTCCCCGCGCCTCGTGAGCGGCCAGCTCCTCCGCGTACTGCGTCCTGTAGGCGGCCTCGCATTCCGCCACGGCCTCGTCCCACGCCGCGAAGACGGCTGCCGCCTCCGGGAGTTGGCGCATGGCGTCCAGGGCCGCTCCCGATCCGTTGGCGAGGATGCGGCCGTCCCGGTTCAACCAGCCGGCACCGCTGACCGCCAAGCCGTGCACGACGGTCGCATCGGACAGGGGACCGACCGCCGGCGCGAGGACACCGCGTTGGCGGGGGAGGAAGCTGGTAAAGCGCTGCGGCTCGGGAAAGGGCTCGTGGAGCCCGCCATCGATCTCCGCCGGTTCGCGGGCAGGCCGCAGCTGTCTAAGGTCGGAAAGATCGGCCATGGTCACATCCGTCATGGGCGCATCGGGTCGCCCCAGCGTGCCAGCCCGGCTCGCAAGTCACGAACCGACGCCCGTCCGCGGCTTGCCGACCGTTGATCCCGACCGTGGCCGCCTTCGCCCCGTCGGGCGCCGCGCTCCCCGTAAGCCGTTATCGCCGGCCGGCTTGCGGAACGCATTGCAATCGAGCGGAGGCCATGAGAACATAAGGAGAACAAGCCCGATCCGGAGATTCGCGGCGGGAAAACGACCTTAGGTCGGCAACCTTGGCGGCGATCGCTCGCATCCGCCGCTATGCTGGTTCCGAAGTGGTTGCGCGGCCCAAGGGAGCGAGATGAGTTTTTTGACCGATGCGGAGAAGGATGCCCTGTCGATCAGGCGCATGATCTTCCACGTGGTCGGCAAGGATCTGGAGGAGCCGACCTTGTTGCCCGAGATCGCCCCTCCCCAGGAACCGGCCTTCTTCGTCGGACGCGTGCGCTCGGCCTTGTCGGGTAACCTCTTCGCGTTCCGCGAGGGTTCGGCCGTCGAGGCCGCGTTACGCGGTATTGCCGGCGGAGGCGACTTCACCGCCGGCACGCAGGCCTTGGCACGCGACTTCCACACGCGGCACCGCACCGGGACGAGCAACGGGGCGTTCCTCGTGTTGGAGCTCGACGTCGGTGCGGACGTCCCGATCTACGCCTTGGTGAAGTACGACCACGACGAGGTGATCCGGTATTTCCTCGGCGCCGCGCAGCCGCAGTTGGAGCGGCTGCAAGAGGCTTTCGTGAAGAAGCCCGAGGCCATGCAGAAGATCGCTCTCGTGCGGCTGGCGCCCGGCGGCGGGGGGCACGTCATGGTCCGCGACCGCAGCAAGCGGACGCACATCTCCGAGTATTTCGAGGGCTTCCTCAACGCGCGTCGGGTCAACCAGCCGGGCGACCTGTCCGGCAAGTTCGTCGAGGCCGTGAAGGCGGCCTACAAGAAGCACAAGGTCGAGCTGTCCGCGGACATGCAGGCCGGGGGCGTCAACCGGCTCTACGACGTCCTGCGGCAAGGCGGTCGGCAGTACGATCCCGAGGACCGCGAGCCGCTCTTGGCGGCGCTGTTCGGCGCCCTTCCGGAGAACGCGCCGATCCGCGGGACCATGGAGCGTGAGCTGCGGGACCGGGGGTTGGCGGAGGAATCGTTCGAGATCGATCCCGAGCGCGTGCAGAAGCCCCGTAAGCGCGTTCTGGAGACCCAGGAGGGCGTGATGGTGCTGTTCGACGAGGCGCACCGGCCGACCGAGACGGACATGCCGGATGGGCGCAAGCGGATCGAGATCCTGACGGCGGGCATCCTGAGGGACGATGTCGACACCGAAGACCGTTCACGCCGCCGTTGAGGCGAGCCGGCGCGCGCCGGACTTCGTCGTCAACGAGGATGCCGGTCGGCTGACCGTCGCCGGCACGCTGTCGCGCGAGGCGCTCGCGGCGTGGCAGGCCGTCGCCGATGCGGACGCGCCGTGGCTGACCCTCGATTGCCTCGACGCCTCGGACGACGTCGTGGCGCCGCGCGAGGTCCCGGACGGCGACCGCGCTCGCCTGACGCTGACCTACGCGACCCGGCGTGGGGCCGAGCACCTGTTCACGCCCGAAGGCTGGCGCTCGCTGCTTCTCGACGCCGACCGCGCCTGCCGCGTCCGCGTGGTGCGCCTGGCGTTCCTCGCGGCGGCGGACGGGTTCCGGACGCGCGGGCACCTCGTCGAGGCCTGGACCGATGCCCCCGCGGGCGATGCGCCGCCGGAGACGCGGTCCGAGCCGGGACCGCGGCGGGTCGTCCGCAGCCAGTCCCCCGAGCTGATGGCGCCGCCACGGATCGATCCGTACGTGGCGGCATCCACCCGGATCGAGGGGCCGGCGTCGGCCGCGTGGCGGGAGGCCGCCGGGCAAATGATCGCGTTGTCGCTCCCGAACGAGCTCTACCGGGACGGCGGCGCGGCGATGGTCCTCCTTGCCGGCCAGCCCCCGCGGAAGCTGGTGCTCGGGATTGCCGGCGCCGACGTGGGCGCGGACGCCATCGACGCGCAGCAGGCCGCGGCGGCCTGGGTGTACCTGGAGGGGACCGACGTCGAGGTGCGGCACACCTTCCTGTCGGCCGAGCTGTCGCGGGAATGGACCGCGGGGGAAGGCTTCCGGGCAGGCTTGCCGAAGCGCGTCGGCCCGGCCCTCGATTCGGCTCGGCTGCTGTACAAGGCGCACCTGCGCGCGGGCAGCAAGGACACGCTCAAGGCCCTCGCCGACCTGCGAAAGACGCTGTCAGACGAGGTGCAGAAGCTCCTCCAGCAGTCCCGCGACCTGTCCGCCGCCGTCTGGCGCGACGTGGCGGTCGCGATCGGGGTCCTGGTCGTTCGGCTCGCCGTCGACGGTGCGAAAGGCGGTGCCGGCGGTGCGGGGTTCGCCTGGCTCTACGCCGTCGTGGCGGCGTATGTCGGCATCTCCTACGGCGTCTCGCTGTCGACGAACCGCAAGTTCCTCGGGGTCGTCGAGCGATCGAGGGCGGCTTGGCGGCCAAAGCTCTACGGCTTCCTGGACGACGCGGATTACAAGGCGCTCGCCGACGAGCCCCTCGCGGAGGCCATGGCCGCCTACCGGCGCGCGGAGGGCCGGACCACCGCTATCGTCGCAGTCGTCGTCATCGCCATGCTCGTGGCCGCCGCCATGGAGGCTGGCTGCATCGACCCGAATGCGCTCCGCAGCTGGTTGGCGACGGCGAATGCCGGGGTGCCGGTCATGCCGTGAGGTTCGACGGCGCGGCACGGCGGGCTACCCCTATCCCGGCGAGCCTGGTCCCTTGCGAGAATGGCTCGCTGCCAGCCTGCGTCGCCGCTACCATCCCGTCCCGCTGAACCTCACGGAAACAAGTGACCGGTAACGTGGGCCGGCCCGTCGCCGTCGAGAGCGACCGGGGGAGCGAGCGCCGGCCGTGTCCGTCAGAAACTTCCGCCACCGTTACACGCCCGCCGGACAAGGGACCGCCGGGCAGGATCCGCTCCCGCTGACGACGACCGAGATTGCGGATGCCGCGATCCGCGAGATCGTGCAGATCTCGCTCGGCAGCGCGCCGTTCGACCTCTTCCTCGACCAGCTCCTCGTCCCGAACGTTCGCCCGTTCCGCTGGATCGCCCAGCTCGGGCAGATCCGTGAGACGCGTACGGCGCTCTCGGGCCTGTTCGGTCGGTTCGTCGCCCGTGCCTACCTGACCCGGTACTGCGGTCATCGCTACTTCGAACCCATCCGGGCCAATCTCCAGGCCCTGGGCGGATGGCCTCATTTCACGGTCCAGAAGAACCTGCCCGGCGATTTGCCGGACTGGATCGTGGCGACGGCGGCAGGAGCGAACACGTTCGCCGTCGCCGAGGCCAAGGGATCCCATAACGGATCAGGGCCCATGCCGTCGTTGTCGGCCGCGATGGCGCAGGCTCGCCGCATCGACATCCTGTCGAACGGCAGCAAGCTCAAGGTGAAGCGCTACGCCATCGCCACCCGTTGGGCCGTGCAGGGCCACGCTCGGTTGCAGGACCCTTACCTCTGGGTGGACGATCCCGAGGAGGGCGAGGTCGATCCGACCCCGAAGGACCTCCGACACATCAGACGCAGCATCGCGCTCGGCCACTACGCCGCCTTCGCGGAAGGCTTCGGACTTCCCGAAACGGCGCACGCTCTGCTGAGGGCGAAGCTGGAAGGGCCCGGTCGCCTCGACCTCCCCCGCGGGGACCAGACAATCCTGTCCGTCGCCGCGGACGAACCCTATCCGGCCATCGCGGCTGCCGTAGTGCCGAACGGCGTGATCCCGCTGCCGCGCGACGCCGACCTCGACACGTTCGGAGGGGCGCTATCGACCCTGTTCGGCGAGAGGGTCGCAATCCTCGCCGTCCGCATCGACGCGATCCTCGCCGCGGATCGTCTCGAAGAATGGGGCGGCGGTGCTTCGCCGATGCCGCCCGACCCCTCCTTCTGGCGGTTTCGCCGCGAGCAAGGCGACGGCTCCGAACAGGTTCCGCTTGCCGAAGTCAGGCTCCAGCGCCTTGTGGTCGGCTGACCTCGACGCTGCTCGTGCCAGTCCCCCGCGCCCGCCTCGGATCGATGGACGACGTGTTGGCCGGGGGCACACAACGGTGGTACACACGATGCTCGAAGACGGGCGCCGCGAGCCCCGTTTCCCTAGGGAAAGCGTGAACTGGGGTACAGTCCCCCCCTCTCCGCCACACCAGTCCCTAGAGGGATCACCCTCGGGCGCGTGCCGAATTCGCGGACCGTCGCAGCAGCTCACCCGACTGGAGACGGAGTTGCTGGCCTGGCATCGTCTCGGCGACCGCGCTGGCCGCCTCGGTGAGCGAGCCCGAGCGCTGCCGCTCCGGTCGGCAGTTCGCGGCCTCGTGCGGCACCTGCCGCGGACCTGCGGCCGCGGCCGCCTAGCAGCAGGACGAGGAGGTTCTTCCCGGTCGCGAGGACGATGAGCGTCGATGGCGCATCGGTCAGACCGGGAGCCGGGATACTCCGCGTAAGGTCTCGGACGTCGTAGCCCGCGAAGCAGAGCGGGGCCCAGCTCGCGAAGACCGTGAGGGCCAGCGGTCAACACGAGCGACTGCATGGACAGGCCGGACACAGGACTGCACCCGACCCACGCGCCAGAAGCTCTGTTCGCCAGCGGCGATGCGGGAGCCATCCACACAGGGCTCCGCGAGGAGAGGAGCCGATCCTGAAGCGCTGGCGCCATCCTTGCCTTGGGTGACCCGTCCCCGAGCAGGAGCCGGATGTCATGGCTATCACAGATCATGCCCTCGCTTGGACGCAGCTGTTTGGCGAGCTTGACCGGAGCGGCTTGGCGCTACACCTGCAGATCCGCCGGGCGATCGTGACGGCCATCGAACGGGGGCTGTTCACCGCGGAGGCCCGGCTGCCTTCGACGCGCCAGCTGGCGTCCCTGCTCGGTGTCGCCCGCAACACAGTGGTGAACGCGTATCAGCAGCTCATCGACGAGGGTTTCCTGGTCGCTCACGAGCGCAGCGGGATCTTCCTGGCGCCGGATCTGACCGTCTCCGAAACACGCGGCCCGTCCCACGGACGGACGATCGCGTGGTCGCGGCGCTTCGCGGTCCGGCCCGCGCAGCTGCGGCAGATCACCAAGCCCCGGGACTGGCTCGACTATCCCTATCCCTTCCTGTTCGGCCAGTTCGATCCGTCCCTGTTCCCGGCCAACGACTGGCGCGAGAGTGTGCGGGCAGCCTCCGGGGTGTCCGAGATCAACGCCTGGGCGGGCGACCTGATCGACGAGGACGATGCCGATCTCGTGGAGCAGCTTCGCCTGCAGGTGCTGCCGCGGCGGGGCATCTTCGCGAGCGCCGACGAGGTGATGGTCACCATCGGCTCGCAGCAGGCGCTCTCGCTGCTGATCCAGCTGCTGGTCGGCCGCGACACGCCGGTGGGCGTCGAGGACCCGAGCTATCCCGATACCCGCAACATGCTGACCCTCGCCACCGACGACCTCGCGGCGCTCGCCATCGACCGGCACGGGGTCGTGCCCGATGCCGCCTTCGCCAGCCGGAACGTGGCGTTCGTCACCGTGGGGCATCAGTGCCCGACCACCGCGGTGATGCCGCTGGAGCGGCGCCGTGCCCTCCTCGAGGCCGCGCGGCGCCACGACGTCGTCCTGGTCGAGGACGATTACGAGGCCGACCTCGCCCTGGCGGACGAGATCCCGTCCCTCAAGAGCCTCGATGCGGACGGCCGCGTGATCTATGTCGGCAGCTTCTCGAAGGTGCTCGCCCCGGGCCTGCGGGTCGGCTACGTGGTGGCGCCCCGGGCCGTGATCGCGGAGCTGCGCGTGCTGCGGCGGCTGATGCTGCGCCACCCGCCGTCGAACAATCAGCGCGCCACCGCGATGTTCGTGGCGCTCGGGCATTACCGCACGCATCTGCGCCGGACCGCCGGCGTGCTGGAGGAGCGCGCCGTCCGGATCGCCGGTCTGCTGCCCCGCCTCTTGCCCGCGTTCCGCTGGCGGCGCGACCCGGGGGCCACGAGCTTCTGGGTGGAGGGGCCTGCCGACCTCGATGCCCGGGATCTCAGCGTGCGCGCCCGCGCCCGCGGCGTCCTGATCGAGCCGGGCGATATCTTCTACGCCGATCCGGAGGCCGGCCGGGCCTGCTTCCGCCTGGGCTTCGCCTCGATCCGCACCGACCGGATCGAGGCGGGCCTCACCCGCCTCGCGGAGCTGGTCACGCCGGCCGGAATCCCCGCGTCACAGGGGATGGCCGAGCAGGTCTGAGACCGCCTGCACCGCGCTCGTGACGGCGACGGTGCAGAGCAGCAGGATCGACAGGGCTCGATGACCCCGTCCGGCACCGAGCCTGAGAACCGCTTCGCCGAGCCGGCTGCCGGCGACGATGAGCGGGATGCCGACCATCACCGGGAGCACCAGGGAGGCCCCGAAGAGCCCGGCGGTCGCGAGGCTGACGGCGCTGGCGATCGACGTCGCCAGGAAGAATACCAGCAGCGAGGCGCGCCCCTGCTGCGGCGAGAGCGGCGTCGCGAGATAGTAGGCGACCACGGGCGGACCCGGCATCGCCGCGAGCCCGTTGCACAGGCCGGCGGCCAGCCCGACCGCCAGGGTCGCGCCGCCGCGCGGGAGCCCGGCGAAGCGAAAGCCGCGCAGGAGAGCGACGGTCCCGCAGCCGCAGACCAGCGCGATGCCGAGCCGGGCGACGTCCGGGCTCGCCGCAGCCAGCGCGGCGACGCCGAGCGGCGATCCGACCACCGTGCCGGCGACGAGCCAGCCGAGCGACGGCCAATGGCAGGTTCGGCGCGCCCGCGGCAGGTCGGACAGGCTCGCGCAGAACTGGAGGGCGACGGCGAGCGGGACGCACTGGCTCGGCGGCAGCGTGAAGCCGAGCAGCGGCACGGCAGCCAGGGCGAACCCGAAGCCCGTGAAGCCGCGGATGAGCGCCGCGGCGAAGATTGCGGCGGCGATCGCGATCAGGGTTGCCGGTTCAGCCATCGGTAGAGCGGGCGCCACCGCCCTAGCGCATGTCGACCACGATGGTCTTCTTGCGGGTGAAGTGCTCCAGCATCGACTCCAGGGAGGCCTCCTTGCCGAGGCCAGACTTCTTGAATCCGCCGTAGCTGAGGTTCGGCTGGATCGTCAGGTTCTGGTTGACTTGCACATAGCCGGCATCCAGCGCGTGCGACACCCGCAGCGCCCGGCGCAGGTCCCGGGTCCACACCGTCGCGGCGAGGCCGAATTCCCCCGCATTCGCGGCCTCCAGGACGTCGTCCTCGTCGGAGAACGGGACGATGCAGGCGACCGGTCCGAAGATCTCGTCGCGCATGAGCGGGCTGTCCTCGGTCAGACCGGTGAACAGGACCGGCTCGACGAACAGGCCCGCGGCGAGATCCGGCGCGGCCGGCAGGTGCCCGCAGCGCACGGCCCGCGCGCCCGGCGTCGCCTCGCCCCGGGCGATGTAGTCCATGATCTTGGCGCGCTGCCGGGCGTTGATCACGGTGCCGATGTCGGTGGCCTCCTCCAGGGGATCGCCCATCCGGAGATTCGAGACGGCGGCGGCCAGCCGCTCGACGAACCGGTCGTGCAGCTCAGCGTCGACGTAGATCCGGCTCGAGGCGGTGCAGCTCTGGCCCTGTCGGGTGAAGCGCATCCCGGCCACCGCGCCCGCGACGGCCCGGTCGAGGTCCGCGTCCGCGAAGACCAGCATCGGGCTCTTGCCGCCGAGTTCCAGGCTCACCGGGATCAGCTTGTCGGCGGCCTCGCGGTAGATCGCCTCGCCCACCGCCTGCGAGCCCGTGAAGGTGACCTTGGCGACGTCGGGGTGCCGGACCAGCGGCGCCCCGCAGGCGGGACCGGTGCCGCAGATCACGTTGAGGACTCCGGGCGGCAGGAGATCGGCCAGGAGGCGCGCCGCCTCGATCGTCGCGAAGGGAGCCTCCTCGGAGGCCTTCACCACCACGGTATTCCCGGCGACCAGGGCCGGACCGATCTTGAGCGCCATCAGCACGAGGGGCACGTTCCAAGGCAGGATCGCCGCCACCACGCCCAGGGGCTCGCGCGTGGTCAGCGCGAGCATGTCAGGGCTGAAGGGCAGCGTCTCGCCCTTCAGCTCCGTGGCGAGACCGCCGAACATCGCGAGGATATCGGCCGCGGTGGCGATCTCGGGGCGACACTCGGTGCGGATCGCCTTGCCGGTCTCGGCGGCGAGCAGGGGGGCGAGATCCGGAGACGCCGCCGCGATCCGGCGCCCGCCCTCGGCCACCAACCGCCCGCGCTCGCGGGCCGGAACCCGCGCCCAGGCCTGTCCGGCAGCACGGGCGGCCGCGACCGCCGTCTGGACGTCCGCCGGGCCGGCCGCGGGCGCCTGGGCCAGGGCGCGCCCGGTGGCCGGATCGAGGACGGTGAGGCAGGCTCCGTCCACCGGGCCGACCAGCGCGTTCCCGACGAGGTGGCGCCCGGCGAGGGCGGCCAGGAGGTCACGCACGCCCTGGGGGAGGCGCGCGCGGCCACCCGCCAGGCTCTCGGATTCATTCGACATGGGCGGCTCGCTCGCGGTCGGACTGGGGCGTCCGGGCGTCGATACGAGCGCCCCGGGCGTCGCGACAGGTCCAGGCGGTGGCGAGTGAGCGGGCCAGGCGCAGCCCGGTGTCCTCGGGCTCCGGCCGACCGGACCCGCTCCGCCGCTCCTGTCGGGCGCCTCGGCTGACCCGCCAACTGGATGCGTCGTTGGCCTCCGTCTGGACCTCGTCGGGCGGACGGCGGCGGCGCTAGGTCGTGGCGGACGATGGCCGCCTGCGGGCGCGCAAGGGGAGCGCAGTGCGATGACTGAAGCGACGACCGAGGCGGAGCGCCACGCCCTCCTGGAGCGCCTGTTCGCGGCCTTCAACCGCCACGACGCCGACGGCGTCATGGCCTGCTTCACGCCGGGGGTCGTGTTCGACACGGCAGCCGGACCGGAGGCGCACGGCCGCCGGCTGACCGGCCAGGACGCGGTTCGGGCGGCCTTCGTGGCGGTGTGGACCGACATGCCGGACGTGGCCTGGACGGTGTCGCGCCACACGCTGGCCGGGGAGCGGGCCACGTCGGAATGGCTGTTCACCGGCACCCGGGCCGACGGTGGCCGGGTGGCCGTGGAGGGCGTCGACCTGTTCGTGTTCGAGGGCCGGCTGATCGCCCGCAAGAGCGCCTTCCGCAAGGACCGCCCGGTCCAGGCGGCCTGAGGGAGGCGGATCGTGAGCCTGACCCCCGATCCCGTTCCGAGCCCGACCGGCGCGCCCTACGATCCGACCTACGACCCGCTGACCAGCGTCACCCCGGGGACGGACCGCGCCTACGCGCCGACCTACTGGGTGGCCACCGCCGGCCCGCCGCCGGCGGATGACGGCCCGATCACGGGGGACGTCGACGCGGACGTGGTGATCGTCGGCTCGGGCTTCACCGGCCTGTCCTGCGCCCTCAGCCTCGCCCGGGACCACGGCATCAAGGCCACCGTGCTGGAGGCCAACCGGGTCGCCTGGGGCTGCAGCACCCGCAATGGCGGCCAGGGCCAGAACGCCTCGGGCCGGCTCAGCCGCTCGCAGTGGATCGCCCGCTACGGCCGCGAGACCGCGCTCCGGCTCCACGCCGAGATCCTGGAGGGCTTCGCGTATTTCACCGGCCTCGTGCGCGAATTCGACCCCGATCCCCAGCCCGGCGGCCACATCTACGTCGCCCATCGGCCCCGCACCTTCGCCAAGCTCTCGGCCGAGTCCGAGGTGGCCAACACGGTCTTCGGCTACCGCACCCGGATGCTCGGCGCGGACGAGCTGCGCCGCGACTGGATGGACGAGGCCGGGGCGGTCGGCGCGCTCCACGAGCCGCTGGGGATCGGCATCCATCCGGCCAAGTTCGCCTTCGGTTACCTCCGGGCCGCGCGGGCGGCCGGGGCCAAGGTCCATCCGGCCAGTCCGGTGCTCGGGATCGACCGCGACGGCGGCGGTTTCCGGGTGCGGACGCCTCACGGGACCGTGCGGGCCCGCGCGGTGGCGATCGCCACCGGCGGCTATACCAGCCAGGGGCTGCACCCGCGCCTGCGCAGCCGGATCATGCCGATCCTGTCGAATTCCCTGGTCACGCGGCCCCTGACCGCCGACGAGATCGCGGCGACGCTGCGCACCACCACCTTCGTCACCGACACGCGCACCCTGCGGTTCTACTATCGCCGGCTCCCCGACGGCCGGGTGCAGATCGGCAGCCGCAGCGCGATCACGGGGGCGGACGCGACCCATCCGCGCCATCTGCGCCTGCTGGTCGATGGCCTGCACCAGAAGTTCCCGGCCCTCGCGGGGATCGAGATCGACTATTCGTGGTGGGGCTGGGTCGATGTCAGCCACGACATGATGCCCCGCATCGTCCAGCCCGAACCGGGCGAGCCCCTGTTCTACGCCCTGGGCTACGGCGGCAACGGCGTCTCGTTCTCGGCCCAGGCCGGCCGCCGGCTCGCCGGGCTGGTGGCCGGGCGCAGGCCCGCGGGCCTGCCGATCTTCGAGGGCGCGCTGCCGGGCCACCCGTTCGCCCCGTTCCGGCGGATCGGGCAGCGGATGCTGTATCGCTGGTACCACCACCGCGACGAGGCGGCCTGAGCCGGCTACAGAACGGATTGAACGGGCCGCCCCGCGCATTCGGGGCGGCCTTTCTCGCACGGGGGAACCCGGCGGGATCAGGCTGCCTGGGCCCGGTCGAAGTCCGGCGCCTCGATCTCGCCGACCCGGTGACAGGCGACGTAGTGGCCCGGGCCGGTCGCCAGCAGGGCGGGATCCTCGGCGCGGCAGCGCTCGACCGCGAACGGGCAGCGCGCAGCGAACCGGCAGCCGGCGGGCGGATCGATCGGGCTCGGCGGCTCGCCGCGCACGAGGTAGCGCGCCTTCAGGGCATCCCGCGCCGGACCGGCCGGTACCGCCGCCGAGATCAGCGACCAGCTGTAGGGATGGCGCGGGGCGGAGAAGAACGTCCGGGTCGGCGCCTGCTCGACGATGCGGCCGAGATACATCACCGCGACCTCGTCGCAGAGATGCTGCACGACGCCGAGGTCGTGCGAGATGAAGATGTAGGCGAGGCCGCGCTCCGCCTGGAGCTTGGCCAGGAGGTTGAGGATCTGCGCCTGGATCGCGACGTCGAGGGCCGACACCGCCTCGTCGCAGACGATGATGTCGGGCTCGGTCGCCAGCGCCCGGGCGATGCACAGGCGCTGGCGCTGCCCGCCCGAGAACTGGTGCGGGAACAGGCTCCGGGCCTCGGCCGGCAGGCCCACCGCGGCGAACAGCGCGTCGAGCCGCGCCGCCGCCTGCCTGCGCGACAGGCCCACCAGCAGCCGCAGCGGCTCGGCCACGAGGTCGCCGGCGCAGCGGCGGGGATCGAGCGACGCGAACGGGTCCTGGAAGACCATCTGGATGTGGCGCCGTGCCTGCCGGAGCCGGGCGCCCCGGAGGCCGATTATGTCCTCGCCGCGCAGGACCACCTGACCCGCGGCCGCCGGGACGAGGCGCATGATCCCCTGCGCCGTGGTGGACTTGCCCGAGCCGGATTCGCCGACGATGCCGAAGCTCGCGCCCCGGCGCACGACGAAGCTCACGCCGTCGACGGCGTGGACCCGCCCTCCGCCCGGGACCGGGAAATGGACCTTCAGGTCGTTGACCTGCAGGAGGTCGGCCCCGATCGGGGCCGATGCGGCGTCCGTCGTCATGCGGCGCGGTCCTCCGGGTGCCAGCAGGCCACCGCCCGGGCCGGGCCGGCCTCGGCCAGGGGCGGCTGGGGATTGTCCAGGCAGGTGGCGTCGGCCCGGCCGCACCGGTCCGCGAAGGCGCAGATCGCCGGCCGCCGGCCCAGCGGCGGGACGAGACCCGGGATCTCCCGCAGCATCCCCGCACCCGCATCGGCCGCCGCGCCGAGGCGCAGGTGCGGCGTGCAGCCCATCAGCCCCCGCGTGTAGGGATGCTGCGGCGCGCGCATGACCGACCGGGTGTCGCCCTGCTCGATGCAGCGCCCGGCGTAGAGCACCGCCACGGTGTCGGCGATGTCGGCCACCGCCCCGAGGTCGTGGGTGATCAGCACGATGGCGGTGCCCATCTCGTCCTGCAGGGCCTTCAGCAGGTCGAAGACCTGCGCCTGGACGGTGACGTCGAGGGCCGTGGTCGGCTCGTCGGCGATCAGGAGCTTGGGCCGGCAGGCCAGTGCCATGGCGATCATCACCCGCTGGCGCATGCCGCCGGAGAGTTCGTGCGGGTAGGCGTGCAGGCGCCGCTCGGCCGCCGGGATCTGCACGGCCCTGAGCATCGCCAGCGCCCGCTCCAGGGCGGCGCGGTGCCCGAGCCGCTGGTGCAGCCGCAGCGCCTCGGCGATCTGGTCGCCGACCGTGTAGACCGGGTTCAGGGCCGTCATCGGCTCCTGGAAGATCATCGACAGGGCGCTGCCGCGCAGGGCCCGCAGCCGGGCCGGCTTGGCGGCCGCGATGTCCTCCCCGGCGAGCCGGATGCGGCCGCCGGCGCGGGCGAAGCCCTCCGGCAGCAGGCCCATGATCGCCAGCGCCGTCATGCTCTTGCCGCAGCCGGATTCGCCGACCAGCGCGACGGTGCGGCCGGCCTCGACGGAGAAGCTGAGCCGCTCCAGGACCGGCACGCGGCCGCCCGGCCGCGTCAGGGTCACGGTCAGGTCCTCGACGGCGAGTACGGGGGCCATCGCTCAGCTCCGCTTGCGCAGGCGCGGATTGACCGCGTCGTTGACCGCGTCGCCCACGAGGCTGACGCCGAGGACCGCGAGGAAGATCGCCGCGCCGGGCAGCAGCACGGTCCACCACGCCTCCAGGGCGTAGGCGCGGTTCTGCCCGATCATCAGCCCCCAGCTCATCACGTTGGGGTCGCCCAGGCCGAGGAAACTCAAGGCCCCCTCGAACAGCACGGCGGTGCCGATCGCCAGCGTCGCGGAGACCACGATCGGCGGCGCGGCGTTCGGCAGGATCACCCGTCCGATCAGGTAGAGCGGTCCGGCACCGGCCGCCCGGGCTGCCTTGACGAAGTCGAGGCCGCGCAGGCGCAGGAACTCGGCCCGGGTCAACCGGGCGGTCGGCGGCCACGACACGATGCCGATCGCGATCGTGGTGATGGCGATCTTCTGGCCGAACAGGGTGACCAGAACCATCGCGAACAGCAGGGTCGGCAGCACCTGGAAGAACTCGGTGACCTTCATCAGCGCCGCGTCGACCCGGCCGCCGAAGAAGCCCGCGAGCGCCCCGAAGGTCACGCCGATCACCACGGTGATGAGCGCCGCCGAGAACCCGACCAGCAGGGTCGCGCGGCCGCCCTGGAGCAGGGCCGCCAGGATATCCTGACCCAGGTAATCGGTGCCCAGCACCGGGTCGCCGCCGGGTGGCTGGAACGGGGCGCCGACGATCTCGAACGGGTCGACCCTGTAGAGGTGCGGGCCCGCCAGCGCGGCGAACAGCAGGCCGATCAGGATGGCCAGGCCCAGGAGCCCGCTCGGGTTGCGCAGGAACAGGCGCAAGGCGGCGAGGCCGGGATCCGCCGCCGGGCGCGGCATCGGTGGCGCGGTCTCGGATCGCACCGGCTGGGGCCGCACCGCCGGTTCGGCCGCGGCGAGGGCGCTCATGCCGGCCTCCCGGCGCGGATCCGCGGGTCGATCAGGCGGTAGAGGAGGTCGGTGACGAGGTTCGCGGCGATGACCAGCAGCGCCGAGCAGAACAGGATGCCGAGCAGCGTCGGGTAGTCGCGCCGCAGGATCGAGTCGAAAGTCAGCCGGCCGAGACCCGGCCACGCGAACACGGTCTCGACCAGGATCGCCCCCGCGAAGAGCTGCCCGAACTGGAGCCCGACCATGGTGACGAGGGGGATCAGCGCGTTGCGCAGCGCGTGCTTGCCGATCACGGTCCGCTCCGGCAGGCCCTTGGCCCGGGCGGTGCGGACGTAGTCGGCGTTGAGCGCGTCGATCATGCTGGCGCGCATCAGGCGGCTGTACTGCGCGACGTAGACGATGCCGAGGGTCAGCGCCGGCAGGACCAGGTGGCGGGCGACGTCCAGGGCGTAGGCGAGGCCGTGGCGTGGGGTGGCCACGTCCTCCATCCCGGCGACCGGGAGCACCGGCCACAGGGAGGCGAACACGACCAGCAGCATCAGGCCGGTCCAGAACACCGGAGCGGCGTTGCCGGCGATCGCCACCAGGGAGACGGCGTGACTGACGAGGCCGTTCGGCCTGCGGGCGCCCAGGATCCCGAGGCCGGCCCCGGCCAGCACCGCGAGGGCGAGGGAACTCAGAACCAGCAGCGCGGTGGCCGGCAGACGACCCAGGATCAGGCGCGAGACCGGCTCGTTGAAGTAGAACGAGTAGCCGAGATCCCCCCGCACCACCTTGCCGACATAGGTCGCGAGCTGCTCGGGGAGGCCGCGGTCGAGGCCGTAGCGGGTGCGGATCTCGGCCATGATCTCCGGCGAGGCGCCGCCCATCTCCCCGGCGATGACCTGCGCCGGATCGCCCGGCGCCGCCTGGATCAGCAGGAAGTTCAGCACCACCACGGCGAGCAGCAGGCCGGCGGCGTTCGCCGCCGTCGCGCTGAGCCTGCGCAGGCCCGTCATCGCTCGGCTCCGGCGGCGCCCTGCGCCCAGGCGACCTCGTCGAGGGGCGAGAGCGGCCCCCAGATCGACAGGGGCAGGTTCGTCAGGCGCTTGTCGTAGACCGCCTTGTAGGGGGTGAGGTTGATATAGGCGATCGGCGCCTCGGACACGACGATCTTCTGGAATTCGCTGTAGAGCGCCTTGCGCTTCGCCAGGTCGGTCTCGACCGCGGCGGCGTTCAGCAGCTCGTCGACCTTCGGATTCTTGTACTGCTGCGTGTTCGACCAGATGACGCCCTTGCGGATGTTGGTCGACAGGTAGGTCCGCGCCACGCCGATCACGGGGTCGCCCCAGTTGAAGACGTTGTCCATGGTCAGGTCGAAGTCGAAGTTGGAGACGCGCTGCGCCCAGGTCGGGAAGTCCGGCGCGGCCCGGACCTGGAGGGCGATGCCGATCCGCTTGAGGCCGGCCCGCAGGTACTCGGCGACGTTGCGCTGCTGGTCGTTGTCGTTGGGAATGTAGTCGATGGTGAGCGGGAACCGCGTGCCGTCCGGCCCCTTCTTCAGCCCGGCCTCGTCGAGCAGGGCGTCCGCCTTGGCGATGTCGAGCGTGTAGAGGTCGACGGCCGGCTCGTAGAACGGCGAGCCCGGCACGATCGGGCCAGTGGCGGGTTTCGCCGTGCCGCCGAGCAGCTTGCCGGTGATGAAAGCGCGGTTGGCCGCCAGGGCGATGGCCCGACGGACGCGCACGTCGTCGAGGGGCTTCTTCCCGCAGTTGAAGGCCAGCCAGTTGATCGGGCCGATCCCCTCGAAGCCGCGATCCGTCACCGTCAGGGTCGGCGCCTTGGCGAGGCGCTCGATGTCCCGCACCGAGGAGAGGAACGGCAGCATGCCGATCTCGCGCCGCTCGGTGGCGATGACGAGGCTGTTCTGGTCCGGCAGGATCCGGTAGACGAGCCGCGCCAGCTTGGGCCGCCCGGGGATGAAGAACCGGTCGAACCGCTCGAGCTGGATCGACTCGCCCTGCTTGTACTCGACGAACTTGAACGGGCCCGATCCGACGGGCTTCAGGTTGGCCGGATGGGTCTTGATGTCCTGGCCGTCGCCGTAGACGTGCTTGGGCAGGATCGGCATCAGGCCGGGCGACATGGCCAGCAGCAGCGCCGGGTGCGGGCGCGCGAGCCGGATGATGACCGTGTGGGCGTCGGGGGTCTCGACCGTCGAGACCGGCTCCAGCATGGTCTGGAACGGATGGTTGGCCTTGATCACCCCGATCGAGAAGGCGACATCCTCCGCGGTGAGCGGGTGCCCGTCGTGGAAGACGGCGTCCTCTACGAGGTGGAGCGTCACGCTCAAGTTGTCGGGGTCGATAGTCCAGGATTTCGCCAGATAGGGTTGCGGGTTCCACTGATCGTCGTAGCGCAGCGGGCTCGCGAAGATCTGCGTCGAGACCATCCCGGTGGCGATGCCGGACTGCACGGCGCCGTTGAAGTGGCGCGGCACTTGGTTGGTGCCGATCACCAGCGGCGCGATCGCGTCGTCGGCCAGCGCCTTCGGCAGGTCGAGGATCGGGGCCGTCAGGGGCGCGGCGAGGACCGAGAGGCCGGCGCCGAGGAGCGTGCGTTTGGTCAGGCGCATCGGGTTCGGTCTCCGTGTGGGGTTTGCGGGGGTCGCAGCGCGGCGTCGAGGAGGCCGGCCAGCGCCGGGCCGGCTTCGGGATCGGTCGCCGCGATGCCGACGAGCTCGGCCCCGTCCGGCGCGGGCTCCGGCAGCGGCGACAGGCTCCAGCGGCGCCCGACCATCTGAAGCAGATGCGTCTCGGATCGGCCGGCCAGACCGAGGCGCCCCTTCAGCCGCAGGAGCGAGGCCGGCATACCGGCGAGCGCGCGCTCGAGCCCGACGCGGTCGAACGCGCCCGCGCGCCGGTAGAGCAGGCGCTGGAAGATCTCCTCGTGCGGGACCGCCTCGGCCCGCAGCCCGCTCGATCCCGGCCGGACCCGCTCCGGACCCGCGCCGCTGAGATCGAAGACCGCCGCGGGCAGCGCGGCCGCCACGGTCTCGACCACCGGGACGCCCGGCGCGAGGGCGGTGAGCGTGTCCCGGGCGGCCGCGCGGCCGGACGCGTCCACGAGGTCGCGCTTGTTGAGCACGAGGAGGTCGGCGGCGCGGATCTGGCGGGCGAGCGTGTCGCCCAGGCGCGGGTCGGCGGCGAGGCCGGGCAGGCGCTCGGCATCCGCCAGCACGACGACGCCGCGCAGGACGAGGCCGGGCTCCACCAGGGCGATCTCCGCGATGGCGCCCGGGTCGCCGACGCCGCTCGCCTCGATGACGATGTGGTCGAAGGGCTCGGGCTCCGCGAGGACGCGCATCAGCGTGTCGAGGAAGCCGTCGGCGAGGCTGCAGCAGACGCAGCCATTGGTCAGCCGCAGGGTCTGGCCGTCATGGTCCCGGATCAGGCCGGCATCGACGTTGATCGCCCCGAAATCGTTGACCAGCACCGCGTAGCGGCCCTGCGAGCCGGCGA
This sequence comes from Methylobacterium sp. 22177, assembly GCF_052045615.1. Taxonomy (NCBI): domain Bacteria; kingdom Pseudomonadati; phylum Pseudomonadota; class Alphaproteobacteria; order Hyphomicrobiales; family Methylobacteriaceae; genus Methylobacterium; species Methylobacterium sp. 22177. The sequence continues at coordinate 63,617 of NZ_JBQEPK010000016.1, forward strand.
GCAGCCGGTTCAGCAGCGTCGTCTTGCCGGCTCCGAGGAAGCCGCCGACGACCGTGAGCGGGCAGCGCGTCGCGGGCGCGGGAAGCCCGCGCCTCATGCCGGCGGCACCGCGAAGACGCGGCCGCCGAGCACCGTGGCGTGGACCGGGACGTCCTTGAGCGCCTCCGGGGGCACTTCGTACGGGTCCGCGTCGAGCACGGCGAAGTCGGCGAACTTCCCGGCCTCGATGGAGCCGACGCAATGGTCCATCCGCAGGGTGTAGGCGGCCCCCAGCGTCACGGCGTGCAGGGCCTCGGCGACGCTCAGCCGCTCCTCGGGGCCGAGCAGGCGCCCCGACGACGTGGTCCGGTTGACGGCGCACCAGGCGGTGAACATCGGCCCGAGCGGCGTCACCGGGGCGTCCGAATTGATCGCCAGCGGGATGCCGAGCCGCGCCGCGCTCCCGGCGGCGTCGATCCGGGCCGCCCGTTCCGGTCCCATCGTCAGGTCGTGATGGGCGTCGCCCCAGTAATAGAGGTGGTTCGAGAACAGGTTGAGGCACAGGCCCAGGGCCTTGACCCGCCGCAGCTGCGCCTCGGTCGCCATCTGGCAGTGCTGAAGGGTGTGCCGATGGTCGGGACGGGGATGGGCGATCTGCGCCTTCTCGACCGCGTCGAGGGCCGCCTCGGTGGCCTCGTTGCCGTTGGTGTGGATGTGAAGCTGGATGCCGGCGGCGTGGTAGACGCCGACGATCCGGTCGAGATCCTCGGGGGCGACGTACCAGAGGCCGTTCGGAGCGCCGTTGTGATAGCCCGGCGGCAGGAGCCGGGCGGTGAAGCCTTGGATCGACCCGTCGACGACGATCTTGACGATGCCGAAGCGGAGGCGATCGGTGTTGGCGGCGACGAGGCGGCCGATCCTCGCGACGCCGTCTTCCGGGGGACACGAGACCGAGGCCAGAGCCGGCACGATCCGCACCGGCAGGCCCTCGACGCAGGCGGCGCCGTAGACCGCCACGGTCGCGTCGGTGAGGTCGTTGTGCAGGTCGGCGATGGTGGTGATGCCCTGCAGCTGCGCGGCCGCACCGAACCGGGCCACGTCGGCGGCGTCGAGGGTCCCGCTCATCGGGTTGTAGCCGAGCCCCCGGAACAGGCGCAGCCGGGCGGCGATCCCCTGCAGTTCGCCGGACGGGGTGCCGTCCGGCAGCTTCGGCACGCCGTCGATGGCGGTGGTTTCATCGAAGCCCGCCATCTCCAGGAGCAGGCTGTTGACGTTGGTGATGTGCAGGCTGGCGTGGTGGACCATCACCGGCCGGGTGGTCGAGACCCGGTCGAGGTCGTGCCGGGTCAGGCGCGCGCCGCCGAGATGCAGCGGATCGAAGCCCCAGCCGTAGAGCAGCTGGTCCGGATCGGCGATGGACCGGTCCGCCTCCGAGAGCCGGTCCACGACGGAGCCGATGTCGTGCAGGCCCGGCACGCGGCGCCCGTCCGGGCTGCGGCGGTCGCCGGCGCCGACATAGGTCTGGCGCCAGAGGGTGCCCTCCATCACGTGGGCGTGCCCCTCGACGAAGCCGGGGAGGATGACCTTGTCGGCGAAGCGGCGGTCCGGAACCGCGTCGAGCCCGTCGAACTCGGCCTGCGTCCCGACCATCAGCACGCGCCCGTCTTGCACGGCGATATGCGTCGCGTCCGGCCGCGACGGGTTCATCGTGATGACCCGCCGGGCCTCGAAGAGGGTGATCTCGCTCGGCATGGCTGTCCTCGGCACGGCGCCCAGGATGTCGGCCGTTCACCCGGGCCGCTAGCGCCAGACGTCGGGGATGAAGGGAGCCAGGGCGCGGCGGTGCCACTTCAGAGCTTCGGCCTGAGCGGCGATGCGGGGCTGCCGGAGACGACGTGGCCGGTGCGGGCGTCTTCGGCAACAGGTGGCAGTAGGCGTCAGCGTGGCTTAGCTGTCCTCTGCTCGCGTCAGGACCCGCTCCGGCGTTCCACCGGCGACACCGCGCGCGTCGCGATCAGACGCCTCGGCTCAAGCCCTCCGGCGGCCTTGATCGCTCTCCCGGCGACCCATCATACGGTCGCGTTCCCGAGATGGTCCGATACGGTCGAGACGAACGCACGAAGACGCCGAAGACGCCGTAGATCCCGGTGGTATCCCACCCAGATATCTCGCGCTGGCGGTTGCGTCGGCAGGTCCAGCCTGCGGATACCCGGGATCTGCGTGCCGACGACGCGGGGCAGGACCGCGATGCCGACGCCTTGCCTGCACATGCGCCCTTGGACGTTGCGGTTGTTCGAGCGCAGGACCGGTCTTGCGTTGGGGAAAGTCTCGATGAGCCACGCGATGTCCGGGAAGTGACCCGTCGATGTCTCGTGGGTGATCAGCCGGAAACCCGTGCCATCGCCGTATCTGGGGTCAGGTGATTCCTCGGCGATGTAGACGCCGTACTCGAGCCTGAAGAGTCGCCGCTGGACCACATCGGCGGTGTTGAACGGCACGATACGGAAAGCGAGGTCGGCCTCCCGCTGGGCGAGGTTGAACAGGCGCGTGCCGGTCAGGATCTCGACGTCGACATGGGGGTAGGCCCTCGAGAAGTCCGCCAGGATGGGAGGCAGGACATAGGCCCCGAACCAGTCCGCCGATGAGATGCGGAGACTGCCCTTGAGGTTCTGCTCCTGCCCTGCGAGCCGGCGCTCCATGGCCAGCGCGCCTTCTTCCATCTGCTCCGCCAGCGCGATGATCCCGTGACCCTCTTCGGTCAGAACGAGACCGTCCGCAGTCCGCTGGAAGAGCGTGTGACCGATCGCCTGCTCAAGCGCGCGCAGACGCCGGCCGACGGTGGGATGGCTTGTCTGAAGAGACCGCGCGGCGCCGCCGAGCGTACCGGATCGCGCGATAGCGAGAAAGATTCTGACGTCACTCCATTCCATCGCGGCACCCACACAAAACTGAACGCTAGGAATACAGTTCTGTCACTTCAAGAGCGATTCTGACCATCTAGGTTGCTGCCGATATCTGAGGGCGCGGGTCTCAGCCCGATGATCGCTCAACAGCCTGCGTCCGATCCCGCGCACGGCCCTCGTCCGAACGGCAGGAGATAGATCATGCAGATCGGGTTCATCGGTCTCGGCAGTATGGGTTCAGCCATGGCCCTGAACTTGGTGAAGGCAGGCCATGAGGTGCGGGCCTGGAACCGTAGCAGGATCGTCCAGGATCGCGTTCCCGGAATAACGCTGGTCCCGGTCGCGGCTGATGCATTCCAGGCTGACGCAGTCTTCACGATGCTGTCCGACGATCCTGCCATTCGAGAAGTCATCCTCGATGCCGGTCTGCTCGCAAAGGCGCGTCCAGGGCTGACCCATGTCATCACATCGACGATCTCGGTCGCTCTCGCGCGAGAGCTGGAGGTGCTGCACGAGAAGGTTGCCCTCGGCTATGTGTCCGCGCCCGTGCTCGGGCGGCCGAACGTAGCGGCGAGCGGCCAGCTCAACATCCTGGCAGCCGGGAAGGCCGATGCGGTTGCCGCGATCGAGCCGTTGCTCGCTTCGATCGGCAAGAGAGTCTGGAAGTTGGGGGAGGATCCGGCGCGCGCGAACGCCGCCAAGATCGCCTGCAACATGATGATCGCCATGGCGATCGAGGCGATGGCTGAGGGTGTCGTGCTGACCGAGAGCGTGGGCTTGGACCGCGCGGACTTCTTCGAGCTCATCCTGGGCACCCTTTTCTCGGGCCGTGCCTACGAGAGCTACAGCGCGCAGATCACGGACCGATCGTTCGAGCCCGGCTTCAAAGCCAAGCTCGCGCTCAAGGACATGCGCCTGGCGGTCGAGGCCGGCAACCAGATCGGACGCACGCTCCCGATGCTTGAGGCTGTCCGAGAAGGACTCGCCAACGCTGTCTCATCGGGCCTCGGCGAGAAGGACTGGTCGATCATGGCCGACATGACGGTTCGTAACATCGCGACCGCCACCGATTCCGGCGAGCGCTGAGCGCCGGCCGCGAGCTCTGTCCGAACTTCAACATCGTGTGGAATGCGATCATGATCGCGACTTTGAAGGGATTTACCCAGCAGTCGATGCCGGTGAATGGCATCAAGATCAACGCCGTCACAGGGGGCTCAGGCCCGCCGATCCTTCTGCTTCACGGCTGGCCGGAAACATGGTGGGAATGGCACCACGTGATGCCGCTGCTGGCCGAGCGTTTCAGCGTGGTGGCCATGGACCTGCGCGGCGCGGGCTTTTCCGACTGCCCGCTCGGCGGCTACGACAAGGCGACGATGGCGCGCGACGCGCACGAAGTCATGGTGGCCCTCGGACACGAACGCTATGCCGTGTGCGGACACGACATCGGCGGCATGGTGGCGTTGCCGCAGGCGGCCCTTCATCGAAGGGCTGTCACGCATCTCGCCGTCCTCGACGTGCCGCTTCCCGGCTGGACCGAGTGGGAGGCGACGACCGCGAGGCTCTGGCATTTCAGCTTCCATGTGAACCGGGATCTGCCCGAGCGTCTGATCCATGGCCGCGAATATGACTATGTATCGGCCTTCATGGCTGAGCGGTTCTACGACCACAGCACCTTCAATCCGGCGGACATCGAGATCTACGCGAAAGCGATGGCGCTTCCTGGCCGCACCCGCGGCGGCATGGAATGGTATCGCACCCTCGCCGCCGACCATGCGGCCGCGCTCGAGTACAAGAAGCAGCCGCTCGAAATACCGGTGCTGGGTCTCGGCGGCGATCAGCGTTTCGGTGCGGAGATGGTGCCGATGCTCAAGGAATTCGCGATCAACGTGACCGGCGGCTCGATTGCGCGGTGCAGCCACTATGTCGCGGATGAGCGGCCGAACGAAGTCGCGGCCGCTCTGATCGATTTCCTCGAGGCCGATTGAGGTTCTGCTCCCGCGCCCGTGTCGCCAGGGCGAATCGCGGTTGATCAATCAAGAAGGGAACACTGTCATGACGGCGCCTGTCACGCGCGGGGTCAATCATATCGGCATCACGGTGCCCGACATCGAAGCGGCAAAGTCGTTTCTGGTGGAAGCTCTCGGCGCCCGAGTGATCTACCAGTCCTTCGGACCGCAGGATCCACCGCGGCAGGGCCCCGAGTTCGAGCGGGCCGTCGGCGCATACCCAGGAACGGTCGTGCGCGGGCAGGCGATGGTCAAGATCGGAACCGGACCCGATATCGAGCTCTTCGAAATGCACGGCCCCGAGCAAGCCCAGCCGGTCCGAGCGAGCGACTTCGGCATCACGCACTTCGGTCTCTACACCGACGACATCGACGCCTCGGTCGAGCGCTTCGAGAGAGCCGGGGGGACCCCTCTCACCGCGCCACGCGTCATTCCCTATGCAACCGAGAAAGGTCCGGGAAACAAGGTCTGCTACTGCCGTATGCCCTGGGGCACGACGGTAGAATTCATCACCACGCCGGACCGCATGGCCTATCATGACCAAACTGATCTGCGCCGATGGCAAGACGAGGAGTGAGTAGGAGAGAAGGCGGCTCGCATCAGCAGCGGCTTCCACGATCGTCGGTGTCGTTGAAGCGACGCGCGCATCGATCCTGGGGGGCGCCCGGGCGCGACGGCCTGTGCGTAGAGCCACGGCCTGCGGATCTGCGCTGTGAACGCCGTGGGCGCCGGCCGGCCATTCTCACCCTGCGGCAGCCCGCTACCGGTGAGCACCGCCGCTGTGATCTGGTGGGCGGCTCGTGTGACGGTCACGGCAGACAACGGCTCAGCGCGAGAGCCGTTAGCCCGGCTCCAAGCTCGAAGCCTCCATCCTGCTCGCCCCCTCCCGGCCCTCTGCGCTCAGTCGGCACGGCGAGGCTGAGACTGCATCAGGCCTCAATGTCGGCCATCGAGGCCGCGATGATCCGCCTGTTGCCGAGCCTGCCCGCCGCTTGCTCGAAAGGACCGGTTCATGTGCAAGTGGTGCAGGCGGATACGGGCCGAACTGCAATTTATGCGGATCATGTAAGTTGATGCTCTCACTCCGTTGCGAAGATATGGTCGCGTGATAGATCGACGCTCGCATCATTCGAAGAAACGATCTCAGAAAATCGGCCTATAGCTTCGTGATCGCTGCGACTCCGGCGCCAAGGTGCCGGCTGTCGAAGAAGCATGACGCGATGACAGGAGACGACTGCGAAGCCATGATGCCTGATCTCTGCAATGGTCCGCGCTCGGCCCGTGCCCGAGCGCTGCGCGGCGCTTCCGTGCTGTCGCTCACGCTGCTGGCGGCGGGCTGCATGGCGACCGATCGTGATGTTGGGGCGATCGCGCGCGTCGCGCCGGTGCACCCGAGCTTCCTCGCCATGTACGCGGCGAAGCCCGCCGAACGCTTCCCGCTGCCGGCGACCGACATCAGCGCGGTCGATCCGCGCTACTTCCGCCAGGAGGTCGCATACCCGCGCAGCGAGCCGCCGGGTACCGTGGTCGTCGATCCGGGCAACAAGTTTCTCTACCTCGTACGCGAGAACGGCAGGGCCCTGCGTTACGGGGTGGGTGTCGGCAAGGCCGGTCTCGCGTGGAACGGGACCGCCGAGATCAAGCGCAAAGCGGAATGGCCGCGCTGGACGCCGACCGCCGACATGATCCGGCGCGAGCCCGAGCGCAACGGCCCTTGGCGCAACGGCATGGCGCCGGGCCTGACGAACCCGCTCGGCCCGCGCGCGCTCTACCTGTTCGACGGCGATCGGGACACCCTCTACCGCATTCACGGCACGACCGAGCCGCAAACCATCGGCACGAACGTCTCGTCCGGTTGCATCCGGATGTTTAACCAGGACATCATCAACCTCTACGAGCGCGTGCCCGTGAATACGAAGGTCGTGGTGCTGCGGCCCGACGCGCACGTCGAGCCGCTAGAGGCCTTCGCGACAGCGCGCGAAGAAGAGGGGCCTGGACATCTCAGTGCCGTTCCGAAGCCTTGATGATGCAGGGATACATTACGTATCCGAAAGCCGTCATTCTTGAGGAGGAAGGTTCGCTCTTGCACCGATCCTCTTTCGTGAGCGCCCGCCACACCGATCGTCCCGTCGACTGCTCGCTTCCCCGATACACCTCGGCATCTCCGCTCCTGAGCGAAGCGCGTCGGACCACAGCTGGCCGGGTGGGTCGTTCTCTGCCCGTCCGCTCCGGCTCGGCGGTGAGCCGTGAGCGGACACACGATGGTTCCGTCAACCGCTCGTGCCCTCGCGAGGGATCCAGCGATGCTGTTGAGACCATCGCCGGCCTCGGTGACGGCTCGGCGGCGCGATCAGAGGATTTGCATGCTGCTGCGCTCCCGGGTCACGGGATCGTCCGGCTCACAGCGGCCGCCAAGATGCGCAGCCAGGAACGCCTCGGCCTGGGCATAGAAGCTGAGAGTGTTCTCCGGCCGCTCGAACCCGTGTCCCTCGTCGGGGAACAGCAGATAGCTGACAGGGATGCCCTTGCTGCGCAGGGCCGCGACCATCTGGTCGCTCTCTGCCCGCTTCACCCGCGGATCGTTGGCGCCCTGCGCGATCATGAGCGGCCGGCGAATGCGGTCCGCCTGATGAAGCGGCGAGCGATCTCGCAGGCGTGCCAGGCCCTCGGCGGTGTCCGGGTCGCCGATCATCCGCTTCAACTGATGGCGGCCCGCCTCCCAGTAAGGAGGAATCGTCTCTAGTAAGGTCTCCAAGTTCGACGGTCCGACGATGTCGACACCGCAGGCGTAGAGATCCGGGTTTCGGGTGAGCCCGACGAGGGTAGCGTAGCCGCCGTAGGACGCGCCGTAGATGGCGATCCGGCTCGGATCGATGGGCAGGTTATCCTTGGCCCAAGTCACGGCCTCGATGAGGTCGTCGTCCATCCGCCGCCCCCACTCACCCTCGGCGGCGTTGACGAACGCCTTCCCGAATCCGGCAGAGCCGCGGAAGTTGACGCTGAGCGCAGCGTAACCGCGATTGGCAAGCCATTGATGCTCCCGGTTGCAACCGAACTCGTCACGGGCCGTGGGGCCGCCGTGGACGACGAGCACGAGCGGAACGCGCTCACTCGGGCCCGCGCGTTCCGGCAGGGTCGCGTACGAGATCAAGTTCAGCCCGTCCCGGGCCGGGATCGTGTGCGGCTCCATCGGACGGAGACCTGCCGCTGCCAGCTCCGGCGAGCTTGGCGGCAGCCGCGTGAGCGTGCGGTTCGGCCGGTCGAACACGAAGACCTCGCCCGGGGAGACGTCGGAATAGGTCCCGACGAGCCAGATGTCGTCGGCCTCGGTGCGACCGACCACGACGGGGTTCTCGAGGCCTTGATCTGCCAGCCACGCGAAATCGCCGGCGCGCGGATCGACCGTATGGAACTCGCGAACGAGGTAGGAGACGCCGTAGCCCAGGATCTCCTGCGTCTCGGCGTCGGTGAAGGTCTCGGTGATGTCGGCCCGCGGGTCGCTCGCAATCAGGGTCCGCTCACCCGTGGCGAGGGTGATCGCGCTGAGCGCGGCGGTGTCGCGACCGCGGCTGTCGGCCATGTAGAGGATCGACCCATCGGCGCTCAGGTGGAGCGGGAACGTGGTGCGTGCATCCTCGCGGGGGATGGTCTGCCACGGCTGCCAGTCCTCGGGCGCGGGTGGCCCCTCGGCGCGTGCATTGCGCAGCAGGTGCATCTCGCCGTTCGGGTGCAGGGCGACCGCGAGGGTCGGCCGGAACGCCGCGTCGACCATGATGTCGGCAAAGCCGGGATTGTCAGCGAGCTTGCGCCGCTCGCCTGTTGCCGGGTTGATCGCGTATAGATCGTGAAACCGCGGATCCCGGTCGTTGAGATAGACCATGATCATGTCGCGGATCTTGCGACTCACACCGCCGAGGTTCGCCTTCACATCGGGTTCGGGCGTCAGGTTGCGCACGCTCCCGTCGGCGATGTTCAGCGCGTAGAGGCGGGTGTTTTCGTCGCCGTCAGTGTCCTGGCCGTAGACAAGATGCGTCGCACCCATCGTCCAGCAGTAGGCGGTGACGCCGCGGCCCTGATCGAAGGTCAGCTGCCGAGCGCGGTCGGGAGTCGCGCGCGGCGCGATGAAAATGTTCATCACCCCATTGGCGGGTGCGACCCAGGTCAACCACTCGCCGTCCGGGCTGATTTGCCGAAAGGCACGCTCGGGATTTCCGAACAGGATGCGCCGTGGGATCAGATCGCCTTGCATTTGAGAGCCTTCGATGGAGGAAGAGGGATTTGTTCTCGACCGGTAAATAGAGATCTACTGTACGCTGAGGTGAGGATAATCGTGTGGCGATTGTGGCGCGGCCTGTCGGTGCGATTTGTTTCATTGGGTGATGGTTTAAATTCTCGCACCGAATTCGGTCGACGCGAGTAGTCAGATAAACTGGGCGCCGTTGCGAGGCCGTAAAATCGTTGATTCACCATGCGATCGCCATCAGGCCGGCGCGGAAGCAACGTCGAGGGATAGGAGACGTCTTCCTGGGCGGAGAAGCGAACGACACGGCCGCGGCTGCTCGCAGGCCCGTTTCAAGCCAGCTGAATGGCGGGATCGGGCCGCATCGAAAACAGCCGATCGAGCTCCATCGGCAGGATCCTGGGAATCGGAGAACCGGACCGCTCATGCGTCGTGAGCAGCGGCCGGCTTGTGCTGCACGTCACCGCAATCCCTGGAAGAGCGCCTACAATCCTACACAGTTCGGCAGGCCAGCGTAAATTCGGATCGGCTAGATGCCAGCTGAAAGGCAGAAGGTGTTGGGCCGTGAAGAACCTGCTCGCAGCCGCCATATTGCTCGGATCGACGGTCGGCGCGACGGCGGTCGAGTCATATGGGGACTATCGTGACTACTTCGATACGAAGTCTGTGACTGTGAAGCGCGCGCCGAGCAGAGGTTTCAAGAAGACGGCTCCTGTCGACATCGCCGCTGACCTGAGCGCCGTGCGACGCCCCACTAAGGGCAACCGCGGCGGGATGTACCGCTACGACCATGGGTCCAGGCTGATCGCCGATATAAGGCCTCGCAACTGGGACGGTGGGTATGTTCCCGTGCAGCCGCGCAGTTGGTCGCCGGACGGCTTCTGGGGGCCGACCGACTACTCACACGAGGGTCGCGAAATGAACCAGCACTTATACCAGGTTCGGGGACGGCGCGACCGCGCCTGGTGATGCCGCACCCTCGAGGGTGCGATAGACGCTGCGGCGTGAGATCTTGGGCGCGCGGGCGATGGTGGTTGGCCGCGCCCGCGCCGCTCGACGGCCGCGGATCTCCTCCTGGAGCGTGGATCACGGCCGGCCCCTGATCGGCAGGGGGCGGTCGGCAGCGGGAGGACCGCTCAGGGTGGATTTCTGTCGGTCCGCTTCTGCGCGACACGGGCGCCGAAGCGGACATCTCCCTGACGATCCAACCCGGTCAGCGGCGGGTAGTCAGGTTTGTCAGCCAGTCTGGTGAGGCGTTGACCGGGATAGTCTCCGCAGACTTGTCGTAGCCCGTGGCGGTCATCGGGCCGATGGCCACGACGGACAGCGCGAGGCCGGCGGGGAGGGCGCCGAGCAGGTGGGGTCCGCGGCGACGGGCGGCTCAGTTTGAAGCCTGGGTGACGGCGCGGTCGACGTTCACGCGCTCGGTCCAGTCCTTGGCCTCGGACTGACCCTTGAGGTCGATCAACCGGGCGCCGCTGACGTCGACGTTCTTGAAGTCCGCGCCCGTCACCGTAGCGCCGGTCAGGTTGGCGCCCGACAAATCCGAGCCCATCAGCACCACGTCGGTGAGGTCGGCGTCCTTCAGGTTGGCATACTCGAGGCGCGACCGGCCGAGGTCGGCTCCCTTGAGGTTCGCGCCCGAGAGGTTCACCGATGTGAACACCGCCCGCATCAGGCCCATGGACTGGTTCTTGATGTCGGCTCCGCCCTTGAGGTCGACCAGCGTCGCGCCGCTCATGTTGGCGCCCTTGAAGTCGCCGATGGGCATGGAGCGGCTGAGGTCGGCGCCGCTGAGGTCGGCGTCCCGCGCCGTGATGCCGAACATCTTCGCGTCCGCGAGCTTGGCGCCGGCCAGGTCGGCCTTCAGGAACCACGCCTGTTCGAGGTTTGCCCCGCTGAGGTCGGCGCCGCGCAGGTTGGCCCTGTTCAGGCGCGCCGTCCGCAGGTTGGCGCCCCGCAGGTTCAGCCCGGAAAGGTCGAGGCCGGACAGGGACCTGTCGTGCAGATCGACGGGCTTGCCGTCCGCGCCCTCGATCAGCGCCTCGACGTCGGCGCGACTCATGTCGGCCTTGGTCATGGCGGGCGAGGACATGTCCGCCCCGAGCAGGAGGTCCTGTTCGGCCGCGGCGGGGCCGGCGGCGACGGCAGCGAGCGTGAGGCTGAGGGCGAGGCGGCGCATCGGTTCACTCCCGGCGGGTGCCGCACATGGCGGGCGCCCTTATCGTGTTCGGTGTGGTCGGATGCTATGCCGACCCGCTGCGCCCGGTCGGTGACCCAGGTCACACAAGTCCGGCGCGGCGGGAGAAGAACGCGACGCTAGCCGGACGATCAGCCCGTCGTCATGGCCGGGGGAGACGACGCCAGCCATGACGGATGCTCAGAAGGTCGAGCGTTGGATCGACCGGTTCCCGCTTCTTCGGGCGCTCAGCCCGGCGCACCTCCAGATCGCCCGGGGAACCGTGCACTTCCCGGTGCTGGACGCGGGCGCCATCGCCTACGAACTGGATGGCGCGTGCGCCAACTACCTGATGTGCCTGGAGGGTCGCACGCGCATCTTCCGCATGTCGGAGGGCGGGCGCGAGGTGCTGATCTACAAGGTCGGTCCCGGCGGCACGTGTGCCCTGACCACGCAGTGCCTGCTGTCCGGCGGCACGTTCCCGGCGCAGAGCGTGGCCGAGGAGAGGACCGAGTTGGCGGCGCTGCCGGTGAGCACGTTCCAGCACCTGATGGGCGAGAGCGCCGCTTTCCGCAGCTTCGTCATGGACGATTACACGCGGCTGATGTCCGGCCTGTTCACGCTGATCGATGAGGTCGCTTTCGCACCGCTGAAGCAGCGCCTCGTGCAGCGGCTCCTGGCCGAGTCCGAGCCGCGGGGTATCGCCGCGGTAACCCATCAGAAGCTTGCCGACGATGTCGGCAGCGTGCGGGAGGTGGTGAGCCGGATCCTGGCGCAGTGGGCTGAGGCGGGCCTCATCGAGCTTCGCCGGGGCGCGGTCGAGATCGTCGACCGCGCCAGCCTGGCGGCCGCCGGCCGCCGATGACCTGCGCGGTCACGGAAGGCGGTGTCGGCAGGTATGTCTAGGGCGAGGTCACGGCTGTCAGCGCGATGGCCAGCACCAGGCGTTGCAACATCGAAAGGTCATGCCGTCTGTCTTCGCGCAGGATCGGCTCCGACCTCCTGGCGCTCGCACGTCCGCTGATCGGATTTCTGCGGTTCCGGGGCGCCGCTTCAGTCCCTCACGCGGGCGATGACCGCGACCGGGCCGCCACCGTCCGGCCCCTGATGCTCGGCGCCGCCGGAGACGAACAGGTCCGTCCGGCCGATTGCGGCGGCGGCCACCCCGCCGACCAGGGCGCGGGCGTGCCGGGTGGCGTTGATGTCGCTGTCGTCGTTCATGATGTGGCGCCGTCCCCGGATCAGGCCGTCATGGGAAGGCTCGGCCTTGACGAGCAGGGCGATCACGCGCTCCGACTCCTGACGCGACAACGGCCCCGCTTCCGGGAAGCCGAGGTCGCTGAGGACCCCCAGTATCGCGGGCAGGTCGATACCGTCGTCCATGACCCGGTGGGCGATGGCTAGCGGGCCGGTCCAGCCTGGGGCGTTTCCGAGCACGATGATCTCGTTGCGCATCAGCTCGATCCCCGCCGAGGCACTGGCGCGGCCGGAAAAGAGATCGCGCCGGGTGCCGATGGCGGGATCCGTGAGCTGTTCGCGATCGACCTCCCCGAGGGCGAGGGCGATGCCGAGCGCCGAGGCGCCCCGGGACAGGCCCATCGAGGCGTAGGTGTCGTGCGTGGCGACGCCGTGGCCCCGGGCGGCCGCGTCGGCGATCCGGGCGCTCGTCAGAAGCGGGCACTTCACCTGCACGAGATGCACGTCGGCGGGATCGGTGAGCCCCGCCTCTGCCATGGCCCGGCCGACCGCCGCCGCGGTCGCCTCGACCTGCGACATCCGGCCGATCTCCTCCGGCCGGAACGCGTGGGTGAAGGCCGTGCCGATGGCGAGCGCCTTCCGCTCCGGCGCCGCGGGTCCTTCACGCCGGGCGAGGATGAGGAAATGCGGCGACAGCCCGCCTTCGGTGCCGCCGGACATGACGAGGGCGATCCGGGCTCCGGCCTCCGCCGGCGTGCAGCCGAGTGCGGTGGCGAGCGCGGTCTCCAGAGCCATCACCGCGAGTTGCCGGGTGAAGTCATTCACGCAGCCATTGCCCTCGGTCTTGCCGAAGATCGCGACGATCTCGGGCGCACCCACCGTCCCGGAGGTGACGAGGTCCATCACCCCGGAAACGTCGGCGGGATGCTGCGCGGGCACGCGGAAGACGAGGCATTCGGGCATGAGGAACCGGGCGCAAAGAGGAGTGCGGCCCCGCTAGGCACGAACCGGACCAGCGTCGGAGAATCCGGGGAGCGCCGCTAGGCGTTCCTCTCGGCTGCGGACGATCCGGCACCGCCCCGACGGGACGACATGGCTGGCGGAGGCCCGGTCCCGGACTCGCCGCGGAGGCACGCCGCCGAGCGCCACGGGGTCGTGAGACGGTGACGGAGTCGTCCGGCACGCGCCTGGTCCCCAGCGTAAGCGCCCGAGCCGGGACCGGCGGGAGTCCGGGGACGCGCCGATCCTGCCGTGACTCTCCGGGGCTGCGGTTCCGGGCCGAGCCGCGGCATCGGCTTCCCCCGGTCCCACCGCTTGACATGGGCGTCACTTAGGTCTGTTATTTCTGTCATGACAGAAATAACAGATGCAACGCGTCCCCTGCCCGCCGCGGTCGAGCGCTTCGTACTGCACTGGGGTGACCTGGGCGGCCAGTGGGGCGTGAACCGCTCCGTCGCGCAGATCCACGCGCTCCTCTACCTCTCCGAGCGTCCTCTCACCGCCGAGGACATCGCCGGCCTGCTCGGCATCGCGCGCTCGAACGTCTCGAACTCGCTGCGCGAGCTGCTCGGCTGGAACCTGATCCGCCGCGTGCCGGTGATGGGCGAGCGCCGCGACCACTTCGTCGCCGAGACCGACCTCTGGGAGATGGTCACGCGCATCGCCGCCGGCCGCAAGGAGCGGGAGATCGATCCCGCCCTCGCGGCCCTGCGCGCCTGCGTCGCCGAGGCGAACGCGGACCCGGCCCTCGGGGCGGTCGCCAAGCGGCGCCTGCAAGCGATGCTCGACTTCACCGAGTCGATGGAGCGCTGGTACGGCCAGATGCTCAACGTGCCCCGCGGGACGCTGGCCAAGCTGATCCGGATGGGCGCCCGGATCGTGAAGTTCCTGCCGGCCAAGACCGAGTGACGGTCCGAGGATCGCGCTCAGAGAGCCCGAACGATCGAGGAATCAGGTGACCGCGATGGGAAGCGTCCGTCGAGCCGATGCTGGGCCGTCCCGCGAGACCCGCACCGCGCCGTCGTTCGACGGGCCGGGCGACCTCCTCGACCTGCGCTTCCGGACGCTGATCCCGGAACGCGCGTGGGCGAGCCTGTCGCCGGCGGTGCGCCGACGCTTCGGCAAGCGCCTGGCGCAGGGGGCGAGCGCGGTCTATGTCGGCCACGTCGTCGCGATGCGCGTCAGCCGCCTCGGCTGGCTCGTCGCGCAGGCGACGCGCCTCGTCGGCGCCCCGCTCCCCCTGGAGCGCGGGACCGGCCGTGCCGGCGTCGTCACCGTCACCGAGGATCCGGACGGGGGCGGTCAGATCTGGACGCGGCTGTACGCGCGCGCCTCCGGCTTCCCGCAGGTGATCCACTCGGCCAAGCGCTTCGCTGGCCCCACCGGCCTGGAGGAGCACGTCGGCGCCGGCGTCGGTATGACCCTGACCGTCGCGGTCGCGGACGGGGCGCTGGTGTTTCGCAGCCACCGCTACTTCATCGACTGCATCGGGCTCCGCCTGCACCTGCCGGGCTGGCTCACCCCCGGTGCGATCACCGTCACGCATGCCGATGCTGCCCCGGACGCGCCAGCGGACGCCTTCCGCTTCATCCTCGACATCGTCCATCCCTGGTTCGGGCGGTTGATCCGCCAGGAAGCGATCTTCCAGGACGCTGAGCCGGCAGCGCAGGAGGGCGGGGCGTGAGCACGATCCTGATCTTCGGCGGCTATGGCGGCTTCGGTGCGCGCCTGTCGCGCCGGCTCGCGGCCGCCGGGCACGCGGTCGTCGTCGCCGGCCGGCGCCTCGCGCGCGCCGAGGCGTTCTGCGCGGCCCATCCGCCGTGCCGACCCCTCCAGGCCGACCGCGGCGGGGCGGTCGCGCCCGTGCTGGAGCGCGTCCGTCCCGACCTCGTCATCGACGCGGCCGGTCCGTTCCAGGGCAGCGGCTACGAGCTGCCCCGGGCCTGCATCGCCGCGGCGATCCCTTATCTCGATCTCGCGGACGGCCGCGCGTTCGTGGCCGGCATCGGCGAGCTGGACGACGCCGCGCGAGCGGCCAGCGTCGCGATCCTGGCCGGCGCGTCGAGCGTCCCGGCCCTGTCCGGTGCCGCCGCGCGGCGCTTGGCCCAGGGGATGGACGCTGTCAGCGCCGTCGAGATCGCCATCAGCGCCTCAAACCGCGCGACCGCCGGAACGTCGGTCGCCGCGGCCATCCTGAGCTACGTGGGCAGGCCGATCCGGCTCTGGCGCGGGCAGCGCTGGTCGGTGGCCATCGGCTGGCAGGAGTTGCGGCGCGAACGCTTCGCCCTGTCTGACGGCTCCTCCCTCGGCCGCCGCTGGCTGGCGCTGGCAGACGTCCCGGACCTCGAACTCCTGCCCGGTCGGCTTCCTGGCCGGCCGGCGGTCAGCTTCAGGGCCGGGACCGATCGCGCGCTGCAGGTGATCGGCCTCTGGTGTGCGAGCTGGCCGGTGCGCTGGCGCTGGATCCCCTCCTTGCAGACGCTCGCGGGCGGTCTCCTCCTGGCGCAGCAGCTGACCGCCCGCCGGGGCTCGGATCGGTCCGGCATGGTCGTCCGGATGTTCGGCTCGGCCGATGGGCGCCGCGTCGAGCGGTGCTGGACGCTCCTCGCGGCCAACGGACACGGCCCGGAGATCCCCGTGCTGCCGGCGGCGATCCTCGCCGAGCGGATCCTGGCCGGCTCGATCGCCCCCGGCGCGCGCGACGCCGGGACCCTGCTCGATCTGACGGATTTCGAGCCGATCTTCGCGGGCCTGTCGATCCGTCACGACGTGCGGGAGTCGGTCCAGGCCGATGCGCTCTACGCGACCGTCATGGGGCCGCGCTTCGCCAAGCTCGCCCCGCGCGTCGCGGCCCTGCACGGCGTCCTGCGCGAGGCAGGGGCGCATGGTCGCGCCGTCGTGACGCGCGGCCGTCACCCGATCGCGCGAGCCCTCGCCGCGCTGCTCGGGTTTCCGGCCACGGGCGAACATGCCGTCCACGTCGGCTTCAGCGAGAGGCACGGAGTGGAACGCTGGACGCGGACGTTCTCCGGTCGCCGGTTCGCGAGCGCGTTCTTCGAAGAGCGCGGCTGCGTGGTCGAACGGTTCGGCTCGTTCCGCTTCCGGTTCCACCTCGCGAGCGACGGCGATGGGCTGCGCATGGTGCTGCGCGGCTGGTCGGTTGCCCGCCTGCCGCTTCCGCTGGCCTTCGTACCCCGTGCCTCCGCCCGCGAGTGGCAAGAGGCCGAGCTGTTCCACTTCGACGTATCGATCGTCCTGCCACTCGTCGGGCTGATGGTCCACTACGCGGGCTGGTTGGCTACCGACGACCGCGCGGGCGAGCGTTCCGGCTTCGCGGCATGAGTCGACACGCGCTCCGTCCCGGAGACTGCGGGCGGCCCGCGGTGCGCGCGGGAGGAGCTCTCGGGATCCCCGGGTGCCGACGCTCTGCCGCGGGCTCGAGCTGTCCGGGCGCCATCGGGATCGCGCCGTCTCGGACGCGGACCTCCGAGGGACGTCGGACCTGATCGCGATCCCGAGATCGCGCCCCCGTATCATCCAAGCATCATCGCGGCGGATCGGCCCCGCGCCTAGATCAAGGGCCGCCGCGATGGCGCGCTCGAGTATGTCAGATCCGATCGACGTCCCAGCTGCCAGAGTTCCAGGTTACAACCGTAACCGAATGATCTTCCGAACGACACGAAATGGATCGATTGCCGAATCTAATATGCATCTCGGACGGATGAGAGGTCTGAGAATGAACGTCGTAGCATCCTCGCCTGCCCCTGCCGCGAGGGCCGGAGATCCGGACGCGGCGCTGCTCGCGACTGTCGAGACACTTCGGCCTCTGATCGCGGAGCACCGGTCGGCCTTGGCTGTCGGACCGGACCTGCCGGAGCCGGTCGCGGAGGCGCTCATCGACGCCGGTCTCACACAACTCTGGCTCCCCCGGGGCCTGGGCGGTCCTGAGACCCATCCGCTGCGCGTTCTCGCCGCCATCGAGGCCTTGGCGGAACTCGACGGTTCGGTTGCCTGGTGCGCCGCGATCTCGTCCGGGGGCGCGTCACGCTTCGCCGACCTCATCGATCGGGACGCGATGCGCGCGCTCATGCCCGCCGGCAAGAAGTTCGCGGGCAGCGGCAGCGGCCAGCCGACGGGAACGGCGGTTCGCGACGGGGCCGGCTGGCGGATCAACGGACGCTGGTCCTGGGCGAGCTTCTGCCGCTTCAGCTCGGTCTCGGCACTGATGTGTCTCGAGATCGAAGGGGGACAACCGAAACTCGACGCGCACGGGCGGCCGTCTGTGCGGGGCGTCTTCATGGCCTCGAGGGACGTCGAGGTCGTCGGCAACTGGAACGCCGGTGGGCTGCGGTCCAGCGGGAGTCACGACGTCGTCTGCACCGACATCTGGGTGCCGGACGCGCGGACAGTCGACGGCGCGCGCATCATGATGCCGCACGATAGGGAGCCGCTCTACATGCTGCCGATGGCATCGGCGGCCGCGATTGCCGCCGCCGGCGTTCCGCTGGGCCTCGCTCGGGCCTCGATCGACGCGTTGATCGATCTCGCGCAGACGAAGACGCCGCATGGCGGCAAGGTGCCCTTGCGACTTCGCGAGGACGTTCAGGTCGCGGTCGCGCGCGCGGAGACGAGTCTCGGCGCCGCCCGCGCCTTCGCCCGCGATACGGTCTCCGGTCTCTGGTCTGAAGCCGAGAACGGCCGCCCGGTCACCCCCGCGTGGCAGGCCAAGATTCGGCAGGCCTGCTGGTACGCAGGCCACGTCGGGAAGCAGGTGGTCACGAGCATGTACGAAGCGGCGGGCAGTTCCGCCGTTCTCGAGGCGCTGCCGTTCGCGCGCCAGTTGCGCGATGTGTACGCGACCTGCCAGCACATGCAGTATCAGGACCGCATGCTCGTGCCGCCTGGCCGTATCCTCCTGAGCCTCGAGGCCGACGCACCTTTCATCTAGATAGAGGCGACAGATCCCTTCTGAATATTGTGGAACACGCGCGGCTTTCGGCGGCGCCGGGAGCGCGCGGTCCCCTTTTCCCGTCGCGGCGACCGCGCCGACCAGACATCGGGGTCGTCGCTCGGTGAAATCGGCGCGCCCGCTTCCGGCTGGCGGATGCCTTCGTGCGGACATAGCCGCGGGAGCCGATCACGACGCTTAGGGAGCTGTGAGGACGTTCGGAGCAGGGTCGGACGCTGCCGAAGTCCTACGCCTTGTCGCTGGCATCCGGCAGGTCGCGGAGACGCTCTGCTTCGGCGGTCAGGACCGCGACGGAGCGCTGACGCTCATGGGGGTCACGTACCGCAGCGAATGCGCTCAGGAGCGCCGCAACAGCCTTCTGCATCGCGTCGCTGTCGGAGGATGGAGATCCTGCCTGATCGTATAAGGAGGCGACAGGCACACCGAGCTCAGCGGCAATCCGCTGGACGAGGCGGGCGGTGGGTATCTCGCGTTCCATCACAAACCTATGCCATCGCGACGCCACGCTGGCCCTAGTTCATGACCACGCCCGCAGCCTCGGGGCTGACCTGCGTAGCGAGATGGCGGCCGACGAGCATGAGGGCGTTCGCGAACAATGCTCGTCCGTCATCGTCGCCCACGGCGCTCGCAGTTTTGAAGGCCGCGATCAGGTCGTCGGTCATCTCTTCGAGATCGCTCTCGTCGCGCCCGAGTATGGATATCGCTCTGAGCACAGCATCGGATGGCGCTGGTTCGGATCCGTTCTGGTTGGCTGGCTCAGCGCGCAGCGATGCACGGTGGAGACGCACTGCCTTGAGCGTCTCCTGAGTATGGTCAGATACTTCCTTCAGTTCTCGCCGTATCGCTGAAAGACGCTGCCGTAATGCAAGACTGACCGCCTGCAACTCCCGGGCACGGGTTATGGTCGCTTCAACCGAAGCCCGGAGTTGTGAGAAGCGAGTTTCGATTTCAACCATTGCGCGGTTCCTGCGCGCCTTCATGCAACTCCTAGAATGAGTCGTCAAATTCGCTCATCGAGCGGTGGCTGCTTCGAGGCGAACATTCGAGGCCCGCTTGTTACCCCTGTCCGAGTTGCCGGGCAGCCGACGAGTGTCCGCTTCTGGGCAGCGCCAATGCTCGTCCGTATGGCTGGCACGGGTCCGCAGGAGCGATCCGCCTCTTCCAGAGGATCTGCTTCGAAGCGGTCATCCGCTTGCGGCCGAGGCTGTGTCGAGAGTCCCTCCCGAGACAGACTTTCGGCCTTGCCTGCGGCGGCCAGCACGGGGCGGCTCGTCGAAGGACAGGACCGTCGGCAGTCCTGGTTGTTGCCCAGTCCGTTGGATGACGACGTCACCGCCGGCAATCCGGTTCGGGTGATCGAGGTCTTCATCGAGGAACGCGATCTGGGCGTCCCGGCTTCACCCGCTTCGAGCCCGCGGCGACGGGACGGCCTGCCTATGATCCGGCCACGCTTCCGCAGCTCCACCTCCACGGCTATCTCAACCGAGTGCCGTCGACCCCGCGAGCCTCATCTCGTCGTGGCCCATGAGGTCGTCCACGAGGGCCCGACCGGACCCAACTCCTCGCCTACAACGTGAATCGGATGATCCGCCTGTTCGGCACAACCTGGCTCATCCAGGCCGTTCGAGCCTGACCTGGCCGACCGCGCCGCCGTCATCGTCCTGCCGAGCGACGCTGCCGGCCACGAGCAACGCGTTCTGACACGGCCTCGGTCGCTTCCGGAACGGCAGTTCGGGGGGACTCCTGCCCGTCCGCTTCGAGAGTTCGGATGCACCGAGGCGGACGTAGCCGTGGCAGCCGTCCGCGACCCAGGCCGCCGTTTCGGACAGGAGAGGCGTGACGGGAATGTCAGGCTCAAGGCCGGGCCTGTTATGAACGGTATTTTCATCGTCTTCTTTCATGCCGGCTTCAGAGGGCGGCACGTACAGGCAAGACATGATCTATGGTGCTGCCGGTCTAGCCGCCGACCATTCGCGCGCGTTTGTTTTCACTGCTCTTGCTATCTGCCTCGTGGCCGGGTGGCTGGTCGCCGCACTCATGCGCACGATCAGCGAGGCCGATCTGGCTCAGCGGTACCGCTGGCTGGCGGGAACGGCAGTCGTGGCCGGCTTGGGCGTCTGGACAACCCATTTCGTCGCCATGCTGGGCTACCGGCCCGATATGGTGCTGGGCTTTGATGACACGACCACCATCTTCTCGGCGCTGGTCGCCATCTTGGTCGTGGGGCTGCCGCTGGCCCTGGCGAGGCTCTTTCCGTCTTGGCGTATCCGGACCCTGGCTGGCGCGGCCGCCGGGTTCGGTATCGGCGCGATGCATCACGCCGGCATGGCAGCGCTCGAGGGATGCCAGCAGACCCATTCGCCGGTCATGAACGTTCTGGCCGCAGGTATCGGTGCTTGCAGTCTCGCGCTGGTTTGTGGGCTGCCGCGACGCTTGGCGACGCCTTGGGTGGTCTGCGCTCTTTTCACCCTGGCAGTCACCGGTACTCACTTCGTCGCGATTGCCGGCACGACGCTGGTGCCCATCCAGGGCTATCGCGGCTTGCCGAACGAAAATATCGTGCTCAGCATCTTGACCACGGGAGGCGCTGCTGTCCTCTTCCTCGGGGCATTCCTGACGATCCTCGCGGCACGACGCTTCGACGCCCAAGAGCGTGCCCATTCATCAATTCTGAGAACCGCTCTCGACAATATGTCGAATGGGTTGCTGTATCTGGACCCGGCTGAACGCGTGCGCCTGTACAACCGGCGCTACCTGGAGATCTATCACATCCCTGTCGATGTCGATCTTACGGGCATGACCATCGATCAGATCATCGACCTTGTCGGCTATCGTCACGGCTGGACCGCAGAGCGGCGAGAGGCGGCGCGCCGGCGGGTCGACGACTGGCGGAACGTCAAGAACTCCAAACAGATCGACTACCCGCTGGAGGACGGCCGCGTTCTACAGGTCGAGATCCGCCCCATCGAGGACGGCGGCAATGTCGTCACCTTCGACGACGTGACCAAAGAGCGCGAGGCGCAGCGCCGGATTGCGGAATTGGCCTTCTGCGATCCCCTGACCAAGCTCGCCAATCGACGCGCTTTGAGTGCACGGTTGGAGCACGATTTTGCACCTAAGCGCGTCGTCAAGCTCCTGCTGATCGATCTCGATCGTTTCAAGCAGGTTAACGATACCTACGGTCACGTGGTCGGCGACCAGCTCCTCATCCAGGTCGCCAACAGGCTGAGGACGATCGCGGGACCGGACGGCTTCGTAGCCCGGCTCGGCGGTGACGAGATGGCGGTGCTGGTCTACGGCGATCAGACCCAGGCCATGGCTGTCGCCACCGCGGTGATCGAGGCACTGGCCCTGCCGTATGGGATCGACGACCTCACTGTGTCGATCGGCTGCAGCATCGGTCTGTGCTGCACGGATGACGCGCAGGATGCGATCGAACTCATGCAGTTCTCGGACATCGCGCTCTACGAGTCGAAGCGCCAGGGTCGAGGTCGAACGAGCTGCTACACGCCCGACATGTTGAGGACCGTCGCCGATCGGGTTCAGCTGGAAACGGACATGCGTGCCGCGATCGAACGGGGAGAGATGTATCTGGCCTTTCAGCCGGTGATCGCCCTCGTCGACGACCGGATCATCGGCTACGAGGCGTTGATCCGCTGGGATCACCCGAAGCTCGGAGCCGTGTCTCCGGCCCGGTTCATTCCGTTGGCAGAGGAGACCGGGCAGATCATTCCGATCGGAGCCTGGGTGTTGCAGGAGGCGTGCCGGCAGGCCGCGCGATTGCCGAACGATGTCTACGTCGCGGTCAACGTTTCACCGGTTCAGTTTCGCTCTCCGCAGCTCTTGTCTGATCTCACGCAGGCTCTGGCCAGAAGTGGCCTGCCGGCCGAGCGTTTGGAGATCGAACTCACGGAAACAGCGATCGTCGAGGACGGCCCTCGGATCGCCAAGATCCTGGCCGCTATCCGCCGCCTCGGCGTGACGGTCGCGATGGATGATTTCGGCACGGGTTACTCGTCGCTCGCCCATCTGCGCGACTTTCCGCTCGACCGCATCAAGGTGGACCGTTCCTTCGTAGCCACGGCCGAGACGGACCGTCACTCGTTGGCGGTGCTGAAAGGCATCATGCATATCGCGAAGGCGCTGGATGTCGTGCTGCAAGCCGAGGGCGTAGAGACGCCGTCGCAGCTCGCCCTCATGCGCGAGATTGGTTGCGATGCGATCCAGGGCTACCTGATTGGACGGCCGCAGCGATTGGTGGACAGCACTGTGCCGATGGCTCTCTCGGCCTAGCTTCGCGACCGAGTCATGAGCGTCCGCTTCGCCAGTGCGCATGAGCCGTAGGCGGCGGCCGGATAGGGGCGGAAACGGGAGCCGCTCCGGGTGGTTTCAAGCCTTTCTGCTTCCGGAGAGCGGATGCATCGATGCCGGCATGGCTGTAGGGACCCCCGCTGACCCAACGCGGACCCGGGAAGGTTCTGCCGTCAGGCTTTCAAAGGATCACTCGGTAAGAAGCGAATGGTCCATGTACCGCAATTCGCGCTCGGCGGGCGCTTGGCCGTCAATCAGCGCAACGGCTTTGCTGCAGCGTTTTCCGTTTCTTTGAGCAGCACGCGGCTCCGTTCCACGGCTGTTCGCATCTCTGTGGCGTCCGCTCGCATCTCGGCGATCTGAGCCCGCATCTCAGCCACCATCGCGCGTCCATGCCGCACCTGCGCCGAAGGAGATAGGTCAGGGGCCTGGGGGGCCCGCTCAGACTTGCGCCCGTCGTGAAGGCGCTCGTTGAACGGCACCTCCATCAGCTCAGTCTGCGCGGCGTCGCAGATCAAGAACGCGCAGGCCAGGGGGGCGGTGCCCTCGTGCAGGAGATCAACGCACAGATCCGGGATCGCCCGGCAGGCTTCCAGGTAGGCGGCCTCCAAACTCGGTCTGTCGAGCCCGTCCGTATCCCGCTCCAGCCTCCTGGGGGTGCGCAGGTGGAAGTAGAACAGCGGCATCGTCTCAGCGCATCACCATCGCCCGCGCGGGGGCGAGATGAAGGTAGTCTGGCTTGAAGTCGCAGAGGGCTGCAAGCCGCTCTGGATCCGGCACGTGCATCCAGCGCTGTTTCAGCACGATCAACCCGTCATCCCGTAGCACGCGGATCGATCGGTTGACGTGCACGGGAGTCAGGCCCGCGGCGTCGGCGAATTCTTCCTGTCGCAACGGCCAGGGAAAACCATCTTCGACTGGCACGCGAACAGCTTGTAGCCGAGCCTGTATCTCGCAGATCAGGTGAGCGAGGCGCGGGGCCGCCAAGCGGCGGCCATTGTTGATGAGCCACTGGCGCAAGATGCTGTCGGTCTGGAGCGAGGACCAGCGGAAGGCCTGGGCAATACCCGGGCGACCTTGCACCGCCTCTGCGATCTCGGCCGGGTTGATTTCCGCGATGAGGCCCGCACTCAGCGTGGTCACGGAATGATCGGCGTAACCGAGCAGGCTCGTCTGCACGTGGCTGATGTCACCGGGCAGGATCAAGTCGGTGATGAGACGCTGACCATCGGCGAGAAGCTTTGACCGACAGGCCCAGCCCTCCAGCATGACGAGAACGCGCTGGACTGCATCGCCTTCCGCGACGAGCTGTTGGCGTGGCTCGACGACCCGCGTTTGTCGAAGAAGGCGATTCAGGCAGGCACGATCCTCCGCGGTGAGATCTGCACCATATGCCAGCCTGCGGAGGAAACGATCCAGCATGAGGAGGCACCATTCCGCCGTCGGTATCTAGTCAGAATCGTTCGATCTCCCAGCGCAAGTTGTGCTGGCGCGTCGCCGGTCAATGCCGGCGAGGCACAGGGCAGAATCGTACGGACGGCGCTGCGCGAAATGGAAGCTTCTGCGGCGCGGGAAGGTGGAGGGCGGAACGTCCGCCGGCGGGCGGTGAGTCGATCTCCGCGTCCCACTGCGGGCGGCACGCGCTGAGCGGCCCGGTCTCCAGACCGGACGTGCGGGCACATCGCGCCGCCCTGATCGAATCGATGAGCCCTAGGCCAACAGACGGCATCGGAGCGAAGCGCGCCCTGGGCCGCCTTCCGCTCGCCTCCACAGGACCTGCCGGCCCGCGGGGGCCCGTCTCAGCCTCGCGCATTCGAGGGCTCGGCGCCGTAACCGGCTTCACGTGGGGGATTCTCCCCCCCTCTCCGCCAGTCTCTCTTTCAAAGCGCTCGAGGACCGGCGTCCTCCCGCTGTATCGGCGCCCGTCCGTGACCTCCGTGAAGCCCGCAGGCCGCGATCAGAAGCTGTATCCGACGCGCAACCGCATCTGATGGCGGTCGAAGCTCGACAGGTCGAGCGGCCCGGGCTCGCCCGTCGCCCGCCCGGCGACCTGGAAGCTCCAGGTGAACGAGGCCCAGGCCTGGGGTGACAGGGTCGTGTAGGCGGTCGGCCCGAGATACACGGCCTCGCCCGCGAACCTATCGAGCGCCAGACCGTCGTAGGTCCGGGCATAGCGTGCCTCGCCGCCGAGGAAGAGGCCGGGCCGGACGCAGTAGGCCAGTGCCCCCGCCACCTCGATCCCCGAACCGCGCACGGGCGCGTCCATCGCGGTCAGCCGCGTCGTCGAGAGCGCGAAGCCGACATTGACGGCGGCGATCAGCTTGCCGGGAATGATCTCGCGGTCGGCCAGCAGGCCGATCTCGGTGCCGAAGCTGCGCGCCGGCACGCCCGACCCGCCGTCGACGATTCCGTAGCCCGGCACGATGTTGAGGGTCAGACCGAAGGCGGCCGCCCGGCGGTCCAGCAGGCGCAGCCGGGTCTCGAGGAAGCCGCCGTTGAAACCGCCCGTGGTCCGGGTCGGGGTGCCGGGCGCACCGATGTCGTAGGCGTTGAAGGTGACGCCCGGAGCCAAGCGGAAATCGTGGGTCAGCGGCACCTTCAGGGCCAGGGAGCTGTCCACGGTCAGGAAGCGGGCGACGCGCCGGCCGAGGCGCCCGCTCGTCTCCCATTCCAGCTCCGCCTCCCCGGGAACGCCGAGGTCGCTGCCCTCGGTGAAGCCGAACAGATGCTCGCTGTCGAGGTCGCCCGGCGTCAGGTTCTCGGCGGCGGTGGGCAGGCTCTGGGCCAGCGCCGGGGCCGCGGTGAGCGCGAGCGCCGCGGCGAGGCCGCACAGGACCGATCTCGGAGCCGAGCGTCGACGCGGAGTGCCGGTGTGCGTCATAGCCCTGACCCATCATTATAGCTGATGCTATATCTAATAGGGTTGGCGATGCCAGGCCGTCAACGGCCGGGCGTGCCGTATGGGCGGGTCGACGAAGGTCCGGCCGCGGATCCGGCGCGGCGCGCGCCGGAGGAAGCGGCGGCGCGCGGCGGCCGCGGCGCCGGTCGTGGGCCGGTCGGGCGTGAGCCGTATCCGCGCTCCGGCTCACGCGGGACCGGTCTCGGGGGCTGTCCCGGCCGCGGGCGGGGCGGCGACCGGCCCGGGCTGCCGCCCGCGCGCGCGGCGCTCCTCGAGGCGCTGCAGGATCACGTAGAAGGACGGGACGAACAGCACCGCCAGGCAGGTCGAGGCTAGCATGCCGCTGAACACCGTGATGCCGATGGACTTGCGCGCCGCGGCCCCGGCCCCGGAGGCGGTGACGAGGGGCAGGACGCCGAGGATGAAGGCGAACGAGGTCATCAGGATCGGGCGGAAGCGCAGTCGCGCCGCCTCCACGGCGGCGGCCGCGATGTCGAGGCCGGACTGCCGCTTCTCGCGGGCGACCTCGACGATCAGGATGGCGTTCTTGCTCGCCAGCGCGATCAGCAGGATCAGGCCGATCTGCGTGTAGAGGTTGTTGGCGACGCCGAGCAGCAGCAGCGCCCCGACCGTGCCCAGCAGCGCCAGCGGCACGCCGAGCAGGACCGCCAGCGGCAGGATCCAGCTCTCGTACTGGCCGGCCAGGACCAGGTAGACGAGGAGGATGGCGAGCCCGAACACGAGGTAGATCTGCGCGCCGACCGCCTTCTCCTGGTACGACATCGCCGTCCAGTCGTAGCCCGTGCCCGGCGGCAGCACCTTGGCGGCGATCTGCTGCATCAGGTCCAGCGCCTGCCCGGAGCTGAAGCCCGGTGCCGCCCCGCCGACGATCGTCGCCGTCGGGTAGAGATTGTACAGGCTGATCAGGGACGGGCCCTGCACGGTCCTGATCTCCACGACGGTGCCGAGGGGCACCATCACGCCGTTGCCGGCGCGCACCTTCAGGTTCTCGACGTCCTCGGGACGGAGCCGGTAGTCGGGCGCGGCCTGCACGTAGACCTGGAAGGTCCGGCCGAACTTGTTGAACTGCGTGACGTAGGACGAGCCCACGTAGCTCGAGAGCGTCGAGAAGACCTGACCGACCGTCACGCCGAGGGCCTCGGCCTTGACCCGGTCCACCGCGATCGCGATCTGCGGCACGCCGGCCCGGAACGAGGTGTTGAGCTTCCGCAGCCCGGATTGCGCGTTCCCGTCGGCGACGATCGTCCGGGCGAGGCTCTCCAGCAGCGGGTAGTCGAAGTCGCCGTTGCGCAGCTCGATCTGCATGGTGAAGCCGCTGGCGTTGCCGATGCCCTGGATCGGCGGCGGGATCAGCACGAAGGTGTCGGCGTCCTCGACGCCCGCCAGCATCGTGTTGAAGCGCTCGTAGAGGCTGCGCAGATCCTGGCCCTTCTCCCCGGCGCGGGCGTCCCAGTTCTTGAGAACCACGTAGGCGACGCCGGCATTGGGCAGGGTGGCGTTCGAGTCGAGGACCGAGATGCCGCTGATCGAGAGGACGTTGTCGACGCCCGGCGTCGCCTTCGCCTGGGCGCTGATCCGCTGCATCACGGCGTCGGTGCGCTCCTTCGAGGCCCCGTCCGGCAGCTGCGCGCCGATCAGGACGTAGCCCTGATCCTCGGTGGGCAGGAAGGCGGTGGGCAGGCGGGTGAGCCCCCATCCGGCGAGACCGATCAGCAGGAGTGCCGCGGCGACCATCAGGCCGCTGCGCCGGACCATGCTGGCGATCAGCCGGGCGTACCCGTTCTCCAGGACGCCGTAGACGCGGTTGAAGCCGCGGTAGAACACGTTCCGCTTCTCCGGCGGCACCGGCTTGCGCAGCCACAGGGCGCACTGGGTCGGCTTCAGGGTGGCGGCGTTGATCGCGCTGATCAGCGCGGTCGCGGCGATCACCAGGGCGAACTGCTTGTAGAGCTGCCCGGTCAGGCCGGGGAGGAACGCGGCCGGCACGAACACCGACATGAGCACCAGGGTGATGCCGATGATCGGGCCGAACAGCTCCTCCATCGCTTGCTCGGCCGCCGCCCGCGGCGAGAGGCCCTCGTCGATGTGGTGGGACACCCCCTCGACGATCACGATGGCGTCGTCCACCACGATGCCGATGGCCAGCACGATGGCGAACAGCGTCGAGAGGTTCACGCTGAAGCCCATCGCCGCCATGGCCGCGAAGGCGCCGATGATGGTCACCGGCACCGTCGTCGCCGGCACCAGCATGGCGCGCCAGTCCTGGACGAAGACCAGGATGACGATCAGGACCAGCACGGCCGCCTCGAACAGCGTCCTGTAGACCTCGTGGATCGAGGCCTGCACGAACTCCGTCGTGTCGAACGGGATGGCGTAGACGAGGCCCGACGGGAAGGTCTTCGCGAGCTCGGCCATCCGGGCGCGGACCGCGTTCGCCACCGTCAGCGCGTTCGCCTCGGGCAGCTGGTAGATGCCGATGCCGGCGGCGGGCTGCCCGTTCAGCGTGAAGGACTGGCTGTAGGTCTGCGCGCCGAGCTCGACCCGGCCGACGTCGCGCAGGCGGGTGATGCGGCCCCCGTCCTGCGCGTCCGCCTTGATGACGATGTTCTCGAAGTCCGGGGCGTTGTTGAGCCGCCCGTTGACGTTGAGGGTGTACTGGAAGTCCTGTCCGGCCGGGACCGGCGGCATCCCGACGGCGCCCGCGGTGACCTCCTGGCTCTGCTGCTGCACGATGTTGATGATGGCGTCGGGGGTGAGGCCGCGGGCCTGGACGAGGTCGGGGTCGAGCCAGATCCGCATCGCGTACTGGCCCGCGCCGAACACCGTGACGTTGCCGACGCCGGGCAGCCGGGCCAGCTCGTTCTGCACGTTGATGACGCCGTAATTCGACAGGAACAGGCTGTCGAACTTCCCGTCGCTGGCCGACAGTGTCACGAATTGCAGGACCGCGGTGGATTTCTTCTGGGTCGTGACGCCCTGAACCTGGACCGCCTGCGGCAGCGACGACATCGCGATCGCGACCCGGTTCTGCACCAGCACCTGGGCTTGGTCGCCGTCCGTCCCGATCGCGAAGGTGACCGTGAGCGTGTAGGTGCCGTCGCTCGCGCTGGTCGACTGCATGTAGAGCATGCCCTCGACGCCGTTGACCTGCTGCTCGATCGGGAGCGCCACCGTGTCGACCACCGTGCGGGCGCTCGCGCCCGGATAGCGGGTGGTGACCTGGACCGTCGGCGGCACGACGTTGGGATACTGGGACACCGGCAGGTTGAGCAGCGACACCGCGCCGATCAGCACCATGACCAGGGCCAGCACGTTGGCCAGGACCGGCCGCTCGATGAAGAAGCGCGAGATCATGCCGTTGGCCCTCGGTGCCGGCGTCTCAGGGGCCGTCCCACCGCATCGGCGGGACGCGCTTTGGCGGAGGCCGGCCCCCGGGCGCGGGGAGGATCGGCGCCGCAGACCCGGGGCCGCGTCGGCGCGGCCGGGTCCCGCGGCCGATCTCTCACCGCTGGGGCGGCGCCGGTTCGGACGAGGCGTCGGCCACGGCCGCCCTCTGGGGGGCGACCTTCGCGCCCGGTATCGCCCGCTGGATGCCGTCCGTGACGACCCAGTCGCCGGGCGCGAGCCCCGTCTCGATCACCCGGTAGCGCCCGTCCCGGGGGCCGAGCGTCACCACCCGCTGGGAAACGACATCGTCGGCCCCGACCGTGAGCACGTAGCTGCCCTGCTGGTTCGTCCCGATGGCGTCGTCGCGGACCAGCAGGGCCTTATCCTGGCGTCCGACCGGGATCCGGACCCGCACGAACAGGCCCGGGAGGAGCGCGTGGTCGCCGTTCTCGATGAGCGCCCGGGCCATCAGCGTGCCGGTGGACGGGTCGACCTGCGGCGCGAGGTAGTCGAGCTTGCCGGTATGGGGATAGCCGGTCTCGGTCTGCAGGCCGATCTCCACCGGGATCTTGGACAGGTCGCCCAGCGTCCGCTGCGTCGCGAGCAGGTGCTGCTTGACCAGCAGAACCTGCTGCTCGCTGACGTTGAAGTAGACGTAGAGCGGATCGATGCGCACGAGCTGCGCCAGCTTGGTCGGCCCGCTGATGCCGACGAGCGCCCCGACATCCACGAGGTGGTTGGTGACCACGCCGTCGAAGGGCGCCGAGACCTGCGTGTAGCCGAGATTGATGGTGGCGATGTCGAGATTGGCCTGCGCCTCCATGAGGGCGGCGCTGGCTTGGTCCAGCTTGGTCTTCGCGTCCTCGACGCGCGCCTGCGAGGCGAATTCCTGCCGGCCCAGCGTGGACTGGCGCTGATACTCGGACTGGGCGTTCGCCAGGGTGGCCTGCTGCGCCGCCAGGGCGCCCTGCGCCTGCTTGAGCTGCGCCTCGTAGGTGTTGCGCTGGATGGAGAAGAGCGGCGCGCCCTTCTTCACGACGGCGCCGTCCCTGTAGGTGATCGCCTCCAGGAAGCCCTGGACCCGCGCCTCGAGTTCGACGGCCGCGAAGGCCTTGGTGTTGCCGGTGAGCTCGAAGTAGCGCGTCACCGTGCGCATGGCCGGCTGCGCGACCGAGACGGTGGGCGGCGGCGGCGGGACGTACTGGTTCGAATCGTGGCAGCCGGCGGCGAGTCCCGCGATGGCGGCCAGGGCGAGGAGACGGAGGGATCCGGGGAGCTGAAACACGATCGGCACGGTCGACCCTCAACCTGAGAGCGTTACGGGACGGTCTTCGGCCTCGGTCCAGCCGCGGCTACTGGCCGTCCTCGGCCTTGGCTTCCCGGGCGAGGGTCAGGCACTCCAGCAGATCGACGTAGCTGGGCAGGCCGTCGAGCTGGGCTTCCGCCGCGCAGCGTGTCCGGTCGACCGCCGGGAAGCTGGACCACTTCTTGGCCACCTCGGCGCGGGCCGATCCCTCGTCCTGGAGGCAGAGTTTCTGCCGACCGACATCGAGGGTCATCTCCTGCGTCGCCGCCCGGCAGCTGCCACGAACGTCGAAGACCGGCATCTTGTCCGAGACCGGCGTCGTCAACGCCAGCTCCAACAGCAGGGCGGGGACAGCAAACATCATGATCGGCACACCCGCGCGTCGCCTCGACCGGGTAGCCCGGTCGATCCGTGTTTTGGCAGCCCCGAACGGTTGCCGTGCCCTGCGGCAATACAGGTTCGATACGCGAGACCGACTCGATTCGGTTGCCTATCCTGTATCGATAGCATAGCTCGCCGCCGAGTTGTCGCAACAAAAATTGTTATCAACCGGCGCATACTACCTAACATGGCCGGCGACCGGCATATCGGCGAGGCGATATCTGCGATATCCGCCGGATACGTAAGATCGATAGAGAGAAAAGGTTATTCTATAAAGTATAAGCGTGTTCCCGGGCGCTGGATCGGTTCAGCGTGCGCGCGGGGCGACTGTACAATCGTTCGGGCCGCGCCCGCCGTCGTCGGCGTGTCGTCGGCGTGTCGTCGGCCAGCGCCGGGCCTGCGCTGACGAAGAAGCCCCCGGTGAGGCCGACGACGAGGGCCTCGGGCTTGAGCGCGCCCATCCTGTCGGCGAGGGCCCCGCCTCCGGCGCGGAGCGGGCGGGCTCGCGTCCGCGGCCCGGCGCCCGGGCCGTTCGGGTGAGCGTTCGCCGGGCGCCGGCGCGGCCGGCTCGGGGAGGATCGTCCGGGCGCGCGCGGTGCG
Source organism: Methylobacterium sp. 22177 (assembly GCF_052045615.1). Classification (NCBI taxonomy): domain Bacteria; kingdom Pseudomonadati; phylum Pseudomonadota; class Alphaproteobacteria; order Hyphomicrobiales; family Methylobacteriaceae; genus Methylobacterium; species Methylobacterium sp. 22177. The sequence continues at coordinate 94,994 of NZ_JBQEPK010000016.1, forward strand.
CCTTGCCCGGCCGGGGCGCCCGCCTCACTGTGCGCGCGCCCGCTTCCGCGGCCGCAGACCCGACGGCGCCGCTTCACGGGTAGACCGGAAGGGAGAGGCATGAATCTGCTGAAGCGGCTGTTCGGACGCGCCGATGCGGCACCGGCGGCGGAGGCGCCGCCGGACGAGCCGCTTCTCGTCAACGCCTACGCGACCGTGCGCGACCTGCCCGCGCTGGCCTTCCCCCACGAGCCGAACGGGCGTCGGGACCTGTCCGACCCCGCCTTGCAGCCGCATCTCGACGGGTTCATCGGCTACGTCATGGGACGGGGCGACGGCCAGATGACCGCCCTGCGCTACCACCTGTGGCGCCACCTGCAGCGCGTCCGCAACCACGTCAGCTTCGCGGTCGCCGCGCCCGATCTGCCGCGCGTCGAGGCCTGGGCGCTCGCGGCGAACGCCGTCCTCTTCCTGCCGGACGGCTCGGTGCGCGCGCCCGACATGGCGCTCCTCATGTCGGCCGCGGGTGAGACGGATCCCGCGGCGCGCCTGCCCTATCCGCCCGACGCCGTCGCGCGCCGCGCCCGGACCCTGGAGCGGCTGGGGAACCTGGACCCGAAGCCGCCGGCCGGCATGCCCCCCGCGCTCGGCGAGGCGGAGTTGGCACTTCGACCACCGGCGGAGGTGCTCCGGCGGGCTCTGGCACTGCTCTACATCGCCGCCTGGGGGCAGGCCTTCGGCGCCGGCACGACGCTGATCGCGCCGGGACAGAGGGCGCTGAATCCCACCGGCTTCGCTTCCCTGTCGCCGGCCGAGCGCGCCCGGATCGAGGCGGCGGACCTCAGGGACGCCGCGGCAGCGTCCTGGCGCTACGAGGCCGCGAACACCCTGCTGTGGGCGCTCGGCGCGAGCGCGGCCCGGATCGCCGACAGCGACGCCGCGGCCGACGTGGACGCGCTCTGGCGGGCAGTCGCGCCGCTCGCGCAGGACGCGGGCGCGGCGGATGTCGCGCGCCTGCGGCCGCCCGGCGAGATCCTGGAGGCGCTGGACCGCGCGTGGCGGGAGCACTGGGTCGTCCGGCAGGCGCGGCAGAAGGGAGTGGCCCCCGCGGGGCTCAACGGCGACGTCGTGGCGGAGCGTCACGTCGCGCTGAACTGGCTGACCGGCTTCCAGAACGACCGCGACACGCCGTGGGACGCGATCGACACGCCGACGTGACCGCACCTCGGCTCAGCGGAGACCGTCGAAGTAGTCGAAGAACACGCGGTCCGGATCGTGCTTGTCGCGCAGCGCGCACAGCCTCTGCCACTTCTCGGGCGTGAACGCCTGGGCGACGATCTCGGGCTGCTCGACCGTGTCGGTCTCGCCGATGTAGTAGCCGATGTTGAACGGCTTCAGCGCGGCGATCACCGCCTGATGCCACGCGGCGTTGGCCTGGTCGTCGTCCGCCTCGCGCCACATGGTCCAGGGGCCGCCATAGACCTTCGAGGTCATGGAGCGGGCCATGTCCCGCTGCGGCCCCGGGACGTCGGGCCCGCAGAAGATCGTCGACAGGAACACCGAGGTCGCCGAAGGCGCGCTCCGCCACAGGGGCAGGATGGCGGCCATCAGCGCGCCGGGGCAGTGATTGGAGTAGGTGGCCTCGACCCGTGAGCGCACGCCCTCCGGGAAGAGCGCGCCGGACGCGTCGAAGAGCTGCTCGAAGTCGAGGGGCGTCGCCCGCGCGCGCGACAGGGGCGCGACCGGTGCGCCGTCCAGCGGCGCCAGCGCGCGCCGCGCCGCCTCCGGTGTGTCCTCGAAGGCGGTGGCGGTGACCATGCAGACCCAGCCGTTCTGGGCCGCCGCCTGCGCGGCCAGCGCGGGCGGCGCCTTGACGAGGAACTGGGTCAGCTCGACGCTCGGCGCGATCGTCGGCGCCGCCTCGCCGAGCCACCTGCCGATGGCCGGCGCGTCCTCGAGGCGATAGAAGGACTCGCTCCCGTGAATGGCTTTCGGCAGCGCGTGGAGCTTGAGGAAATACTTCGTGACGATCCCGAAGAAGCCCGGGCCTGCGCCGCGCGCGGCCCAGAAGAAGTCCGGGTTCTCGGTCTCGCTGGCCCGGATCAAGTCGCCCTGGGCGGTGACGAGCTCGATCGCCTCGACGCTCTCGGTCCCGTAGCCCCAGACCGTGGGGTTCCAGGCCATGCCGCCGCCGAGGAAGTAGCCGCTGGCCTTGACCTGAGGACAGTGGCCGGTCGGGAAGGCGAGGCCGTGGCCGTTGAGCGCCTTCTGGATGTCGCGGTTGCTGAGAATGGGCTGGATGACGGCCCGGCGCTGCGCGACGTCGATCGCCAGGATCTTGTCGAGGCTCCCGAGGTCGATCAGGATCCCGCCGTTGCGCAGGGTCGGCTGGCACCAATTGTGGCCGCCGCCGCGGACGACCACCTTGAGGCCGTGCGCGCGGGCGAACGTCACCGTGGCGACGATGTCGTCCTCGTCGGCCGCCTTGACGATCATCTGCGGTGCCCGGTCCGGGATCAGTCTGTTCCACAGGTTCCCGTGAAGGGCGTCCCGGAACTGCGGGTCGCCCGCGTCGATGACCGGGCCTCTGCAGACCGTCCTCAGGCTCTCAGCATTCATGTCCAGGCACTGCGCGGGCGGGGAGACCCGCTCGGGCGAGGGGGCCTGAGCGGGCGGAACAGGACGGCCGATCTCGCGATCCGGCCCTCAGTAGGGGACGCGGTCCGCTTTCTGCGCGTACTTCTTCCAGACCTCGACGGCCTCCTCGCGCATGATCTGCTGGGTCGGGATGGAGCGCTCGCCGACATCCTTCTTGAGTTCGGCGTAGATCATGCTGTCGTCGAAGCCGCCGTACTCCAGCGCGTCCTCGACCTGCGCCGCGTAGTAGACGTTCTTGACGCCGGCCCAGTAGGCGGCCGCCATGCACATCGGGCAGGGTTCGGCGCTGGTGTAGAGCGTCGCGTTCCGGAGCTTGAAGCTGCCCTGCGCCTTGCAGGCCTTCCGGATGGCCTCGATCTCGCCGTGCCAGGTCGGGTCGTTCTCGGCGACGACGCGGTTGGCGCCCTCGGCGATGATCTCGCCGTCCTGGACGATCACGCAGCCGAACACGCCGCCGGCGCTGTCGACCAGTGACGTCTTCTCCGACAGGGCGATCGCCCGGGCCATGAACTTCTCGTGGTTGTCAGACATTGGAACCTCTGTCGTCGCGAAACGGGTCGGCTGATCGATACTGTGAACCGCGGAGACTTGCTTATCGAGGGGCGATCCCGCTTGTTGTGTCGAACCGCACTAGACTTCAAGGCGTGCTTAACGACTCGGGATCGGCCGGCCGACATTGCCGTCGGGTTGAGCAACGTCGCCGCGCGGTACGGCCGAGCGGTGTCGGCCGCGACGGGCACGCGACCGCCGTCGATCTGCGCGGGCAGGATCGGCGACGGGGCGTGGCGCGGTGCGGGACGTCCGGCTGAGACCGTGCGTCCCGCGAAGCGCATGTTCGTCAGCCAATAACGCGCGGCTACGATGTCTCTGTCGACAGGATAGACAGGGTCGACGGAGCCCCGTCAACGCTTCCGGACAATCGATCGCGGTGGAATTGTAAATGTCCAAGAATGCAATAGAGCGGCCGTGAATAGCTGATCAATGTTGCCGGCAGGCCGATCCGGGCAGCACATCCGGCGCGTTGCGGCCGCGGCCGCGGCCCTCGATCGGGGCGGCGGCGCCCCGGCTGAGACGGACGGACAAGAAATAATCCGTCCCGTCACGGCCGGGCAATCCTGCTTCAGGGCACCGCGATCCGGGTCGGAGGGGGCGGCGCCGCCGCGCGGGGCGACGGCGCGACCGGTCCGGGACCTCCAGGCTTCGCGGGGCGATCTTCCAGTCGCTGGTGCCGGCCCGGATCGCGGGGCGTCCCGGAAGCGGGCGATCAGGCGGCCGGACGCTCCGCGAGGACGTCGCGGATGGCGCCCCTGACGTGCCCGAGGGCGTCCGCCTCGTCCGAGCCGCCGGTCACGGCGGCCTCGAGGGTCCGGCACGCCGCCGCCAGGCGCGTGTAGCCGAGGCTGCCCGCCATGGCGATCAGGGCGTGCGCCTCCTGGGCGATCGTCGGGCGCGGGGTTCCGGGCGGGAACGCCGCCTCGAGGCGCGCCCGCAGGTCGCCGGTCAGGCGCGCGACCTCGGCCGCGCCGATCGCGTCGCGGAGGCGCTCGACCCGCGCCGCGTCGCGGACAGGTTCCGGATCGGGCGCCGGGCGCGCGGCCGGAGCCGCCGCGAGGCCGGCCACCGCGGCCGACAGCCCGGCCGGCGTGAGGCTGACCGCCAGCCCGCCTCCGGCCGGCACGCAGGCGGCCAGTTCCTGCTCCGTCAGGGCCAGGATCGCCGCCATGGCGGCGCTGCGGACCAGGCCGGCCGCCAGGATCGGCGCCGGCGCCTCGGCGGCCGACAGGGGCAGGCTGCGGGCGCCGACGTGGAGCCAGCTGAGCAGCCGGCAGGCCGGATCGTCCGAATCCCGAACCGCGGCGGCGAGTCCCGCGCGGCGCTCGGCGAAGGCGCGGCAGGTCTGCGCCAGCGCCGTCCAGGCGGCCGGATCGTCCACCCGGAACGTCGCGTCGCAGGCGTCGCCGAGACGTCCGGTCAGATCGACGGTGGGGAGCAGGTGGCCCGGGCTTCCCGGCGGCAGCGCCCGGCTCTGCGCGAGACCCTCCGCCGCGCCGATCAGGATGAGATCGGCCTCCGCCACGGGGGCGAGGCGGAAGGCGTGGCCCACCGCGGCGGCCGCCTCGGCGCCGAGATCCGGGTACAGGGCGGCGCGCGGGCGCCCCGGGAGGCCGCGCCGCCGCCACAGCGCCTCGGCCGGCGCCTCGTCGGCGGGCCTCGGCGACGGGTCCGGTGCGACGCCCGCGGGCCCGTCCGACGCCGCGTCCGACGCCGCGTCGGGCGCGCGCAGGCGGTCGAGCGTCGCGTACAGCAGGTAGGGCTCGACCGGCTTGACCAGGATCGCGTCGAACAGCGCGTCGGCGCCCCGGCGCGACGCCAGGCCGTGCCGGTCGGCCGTGATCCCGACGAGGCGGACGCGCCCCTGCGCGCCGACGATCTCGCGCATCAGCCGCGCGAGAGCGTACCCGTCCATCTCGGGCAGGTGGTAGTCGATGAGCACGACGGCGTGGCGGCGCTCGCTCAGGAGCCGCAGGCCCAGAAACCCGTCGGCCGCGCAGTCGAACGCGTCGCCGCGCGCCGCCAGCAGGGCGCCGATCAGGTCGCGCGAGCCGGGATCGTCCTCGACCAGCAGGATACGGTCGGTCATGCGATCCTCACGGGCGGATCCCGGTCCGGGCGACCGGGCCGCGGAGCGCCTCGGGTGGCAGGTCGGCGCCGCTCGCCTCGGCCTGGATGGAGGGCGGTGCGCCGATCGAGGCCTGCCGCAGCGCGGCCGGACCCGCGTCCTGGGGCCCGCGCCCGCCGTCCGGCGCCTCGGCGACGCCCAGGTAGCGCCGGCCCGGCGGCGGGGCGGTCGCGGCGACCGCGGCCCGGGCGACCGGGGCGGGATCCCGCGCCGCGGCCGGAATCCGGCCCGCGGTGCGGGGCCGCGCGGCGGGGACGGGCCGCGCCGCCGACGGGCCCGCGACGGGCGTTCCCGCGTGGCGCGGCACGAGCGTGATCTGCGTGATCGCGGCGGCCATCGCCTCGAGGGTGATGTCGTCGCGGCAGAGCCGGATCCGCAGGGACACCGGGCCGGGTCGCCCGGAGGCCGGGTCGAGATCGGGGGCGGCGGCGATCCACTGCCAGGCGTAGAGGCAGCGGGCGCCCCCCGCCGCCCGGCCGACCGCGAGTCCGTAGGGCCCGTAGGCGTTGGCGGCGGGCCGGGTCACGACCTGCATCGCCGTTCCGGGGAAGGCCGCGGCGAGCTCGGCGCGGATGCCGGTCTCGGTCGGCCGGCCGCCGGCGGGGCTCGCCTCCCCGGCCGCGCTGCCGCGGGGCATGCGCAGCAGGATGCCGTTCTCGCCCCCCGCGCCGCGGGGCGCGGGGCTCAGCGACACGGCCTGCTCGAAGGCGTCGGCGCCGTCGTGCTCCCGCAGTCGCACCGGCCGGCCCGCCCAGTCCGGCAGGACGGCCATCGGCGTGGCGGGACGGCCGGGATCGGCCGAGGCCGGCAGCCGCCCGTCCGCGATCGCGTCCAGGCTGGCGTAGCGCGGGGTTCCGGCGACGGAGCGCGCCGCGTCCCGGGCCGTGCAGGCGCCGAGGAGGAGGGCGGTCAGCGCCAGGGCGCGGAGGGGGCGGACAGGGAACGTCACGGCGTCGTCTCTCGCACGGTCTGGTTACGCATCGCTTGCCGCGCGCCGAGGGCGCCCGTGGTCGCCGGCGCCTCCCGGTCCGCGGGACCGCCCGGCTCCGTGCCCGCCCGCGCGGCCTGCTCGTCGGCCCAGAGGGTCCCCCGCGGCGCCGGGCTGTCGGCGGCGCTCGGCTGGCTCGCCTGCTCGCCGCCGTTCCAGGCCGGCAGGAGCGCGAAGCCGTAGCGCTCGTAGGGCATCGGCCCGACGCCCGGCACGCGGCGGGCGACCGTGGGCGCGCGGCCGCGCGGCCGCGCCGACCAGCGCGCCTCGGTGACCGGGCTCCCGGTCGGCGCGGCGCGCAGGTCGTTCTCCATGAGCACCGCCACCGGGAAGTCGCTGCGCCGGATCGCCGGCGGCGCCGGCGTCCGGTCGGCGGCGATCTCGTCGGGCGGCGGCACGCGGCCGCGCGCGGCCGGGCCGGTGACCGCGGCGAGTTCGAGATAGCCGGGGCTCGCCGCGGGCTCGGCCCTGGCCGTCCGGGACTCCGGCGCCTCGCAGGGCATCGGCCGGGCCGCGGCGCTCTGGAACAGCAGGTCGACCACCCGCGGGAACAGCCCGTCGTAGCGGTTCACGACCTCCAGGAAGGTGCGCTCCTGGCGCGTCCGGCGCAGCGACAGGGCGTAACCGTAGACCGTCGCCTCCTTGGGGTACCAAGCCACGGCGCGCCGGAACCAGCCCAGGGCCGTGTCGAACTGGCAGCGGTTGTAGGCGTACCAGCCGAGGGCCTGCGCGCCCTCGCCCGAGGCCGTCGCCAGGGTGACCTCGGCGTAGCGCCTGAGCCGTTCCGGCTCGATGGCGGGCGGGTCCGCCCGGGTCAGATCCGTCTCCAGCAGGTCGATGAACAGGAGGCTGTTGTTCACGAGCGGCGCCCGCCACGCGTAGGCGACGTCCTCCGCGTCGCGCCGCCGGCCGAGGAGACGGAGGGTGTGGGCGAGGCCGTGCGCCACCATGGCGTCGCCGCCCCGCGCGACGGCGCGCTTGAACCACGCGAGGGCCGTCGGCAGGTCGCGCCGCTTGAACGCCAGCCACGCGACGAGGGCGGCTTGGTCGGGATCGTGCGCGGCCTCCGCGTAGGCCTCGAACGCCGCGAGGTCGTGGGCCGAGACCGCTTGCCCGGCCTCGTCGTGGAGCACGGCGCCGATCCGGCCGCGGATGAGGTCGACGCGGATCGCGTCCAGGTCCCGGGCCTCGCCGAGGGCGGCCAGCCGGTCGACATCGGCCATCGGCAGGATCTGCATCGCCCGCAGCAGGCTGACCCGCCGCTCCTCGGGCCCGAACCGGCCGCCGGTGAGCGCGCCGCGCAGCAGGTCGTAGGCCTTCTCGGGCCGCTCGGTCCGGCCGTAGGCCTCGGCGACGGCCCAGACCACCTCGGCGTCGGCCGCGGCGATGTCGGCGGCGCGGCCGGCGGCGAGGGTCGCGAGGTCGGGCCAGCGGCCCGCCCTGGCGAGGGACAGGCAGGATTCGCGCAGCGCGCGCGCGGACAGGGCGGACTGCAGCGCCGGGGAGGGCGTCCAACCCGGCTCGGCCCGGGCGCGGGCGGCGAGCGCGGCGGCGAGATCGGCGTCGCGGCCGGCGCCGAGCAGGTCCCAGAGGCCGTCCTCGTCCTCGCCGCCGGCGCGCGCGGTCCAGAGATCGGCCGGCGGCTGCCAGCCGGGATGGCGCCGCCGCAGCCGCTCCGTCTCGGCCTCCACCCGCGCGCGCTGGTGCTGGCTCGCGTAGTAGCGCAGGGCGGTCTCGTCCGGCCTGGCGGCGGGCCCGGCGGTCGCGCCGGCGGCGGCGGCCGGAGCGGCGGCCAGCAGGGCGGCGAGGATCAGCGCGGTGCGCATGCCGGGTACCGCGCGTTCAGGGCCGCCAGGGCCAGCAGCTGCAGGGTAACGGGGTAGTAGTTCTCGCTCTCGGCGCGGACGCGCGTCAGGGCCGCCGGGAACGGCGCACCGCGGCTCGCGCAGGCGGCCAGCGCCGGGATGGCGGCGTAGCCGGTCTCGGTCAGCCGCGCGGCGACCCGTCCGGTCCCGGTCTCGACCAGCGCCAGCCCGGCCTCGGGCTTCTGCCACAGGGCGAGGAATGGCGCGTAGAGATCCGGCTCGGTGATGCCCGCCATGGCGAGGTAGAGCGGGATCCGCAGCGCGTTGTAGCCGAACTCCGCCGGGAACCCGTCGGCGGGGCGGGGCGCGGCCCCGGACAGCGAGATCCACTCCACGGGCAGCCGCTGCGACCCGAAGCGGGCGGCCGCGATCAGCCGGCGCCCGCTGCGCGCGAGCGCCCGCCAGTCGAACTCGGGCGCGAGCAGGCCGACCCGGTCGAGGGCCGGGAAGACCCAGTAGGAGAGGTTCACCACCGGGCCGTCCGCCCGATCCTCGGCCGAGAACCCCGCCACCGCCGGCAGGATCAGCGGACCCTGCGGCGCGCGCGGCAGGAGCAGCTTGCGCCCGAGCTCGACGGCGATCCGGCGGCCGGCGACCTGATGCTCGGGCTCGTGCCACGCCTCGGCGGCCTCGGTGAGCGCCCAGGCGACGAGCAGGTCGCCGTCCGAGGCGTCGTTCATGTCGGCCACGGCGGGGCGCTTGTCCGGCTCCCACCGCCACGCGATCAGCTGGTCGTCGCGGACCATCAGGTTCGCCCGGGTCCAGGTCCAGATCCGCTCGAAGGTCTCGCGGTCGCCCGCCGCCACCGCGAGCAGCATCCCGTAGCCCTGGCCCTCGCTGTGGCTGATGCCGCCGTTGGCGGTGTCGGCCACGCGTCCCTGCTCGCTGACGAACCGGGCCTTGTAGGCCCGCCACGCCTCGGCGTTCCGGAGGGTGCCGGCGAGGGGCGGGGCCGAGGCCGTCGCGGCGAGCGCCGGGCGGGCGGCCAGGAGGGTCAGGACGCAGAGGCCGGCGAGGCCGCGCAGGAGGACGCTTATCAGGACGCTCATTCCGGTCTCCGACCGAGGTTGCGCACGAGCAGGTGGGTCGAGCCGGCGAGGCCGCCGGCCAGGAGCAGGCCGGCGAGGCCGAAGAGGCCGGCGTGGAGCGAGAGCCAGCCCGCCGCGACGCGGCGGAGGTTGCCCGGGGCCGGGGCCAGGGTCGCCACGTAGCGGGGCTCGGCCGCCGCCTCGACCGCCACGCCGCCGTCGACGGACGAGAGCGCGGCGAGACGCCCCGCGGGCCGCGTCCAGACCCGCGGATGGACGAGGCAGGCCACCGCCTCGCGCAGGCCCGCCGAACTCGGCGCCGTCACCAGGGTCACCAGATCGTCCGGGGCGGGCCCGGTCACGCCCTGGGCCAGGAGAGCGGCGGCGTCCGTCAGGACGGGGGCGGACGGCCGCGCGCCTGACCGCGTCGCGGCTTCGGCCACGGCGTCGGGCGCGGGGCGCACCAGGGCGCTGCAGGCGGCGAGGCCGTCGGTCCGCAGCACGCGCCGCCGCAGCGCCGGCCCGCTCTCGCGCGCCGGCACGGCGTCCCGCCCGGCCCAGGCGTCGAACACGGCCCGGGGATCGAGGCCGGCGGCGGCCAGCACGGTGCCGTCGAGGGCCGGGGCGGGCGAGACCACCACGGCCGGCCCGGAGATCCCGGCCCGGCCGGCCGCGAACGCGAAGGGCAGCACCCGCCCGGCGGCGAGGCCGAGCCGCGCCGCGAGGGTCGCGGCCGCCGCCATCGTGTCCCGATCGGGATTGGGCACCACGAGGGTCGGGCGCCGGCCGGCCGTCGCGTACGGGAAGGCCTCGGCGACGGTCTCGGCGAGCTCGGGCTGGCGGCCGATCCGCGCGAGCGGCGGGAGGGTCAGGCGGCTCGTGGCGGCCAGGAACAGCCGCTCGGTCGGCACCGCCGCCTCGTCCGGGCAGGCCCGGTCGTCCCCGCGCGGCAGCTCCGCGCGGACCGCGATCCGGTTCTGGCCGGGCCGGAGCAGCCGCAGCGGGAGGACCACCGCGCGCCGGGTCATCGCCTCGCCGCCCGGCCGGCCCAGCGGCGTGCTCGCCGCGGTGGCGCCGTTGATCGCCACGACGATCTGGGCGCCGGGGGCGAGACCGGCCGGATAGGCGGCGTCGAGGTCGAGGATCAGCTTGTCGTAGTCGGCCGGCATGAAATCGTGCGGCAGCGCGAGGTCGAAGGCGATCCGGTGGGTGCGCGCGGCGACGTGGGCGTCCGGGATGCCGAGATCCGCGAAGGTCAGGGTCTCGCCCCCGGAGACCGCGCGGCCGCCCGCATCGGCCAGGGCCCGGCGGCCCTGCGGCGTCCCCGGCCGGTCGGCGCGCGCGAGATCCTCGAGCTGCCCCAGGGCCGCGGTCACGTCGGCGTCCTCCGGCCCGGTGACGACCAGGACCGGGCGACGCTCCGCGTTCCGCGGCAGCAGGGCGAGGCGCGGCCCGGTCACGGGGCCGAGCGGCGCCAGATCCAGGCTCGCGGCCAGTTCGGAGACGCGCCCGACCGCGAGCGCCAGCCCGTCGCCGGCCTCGACGGCCGGCGCGAACTCCGCCGCGGGCTGCCGGAAGCCCCCGAGGAGAACCGCGGCCTGCAGGGCGGCGAGCGCCCGCTCCACGGCGCGCGGGCTGAGCTTCCCGCCGGTCTGGAGCAGCCGGATCGGAACCGCTCCGTCGGGGCCGCCGCCGATCGCCGCCAGATCGGCCGGCGCCTGCGGGCCGTCCGTGACCGCGAGGAGGCCGGTCGTCTCGGGGTCGATCTGCGTCCACAGCTCGTAGGTCGCCGGGACCGCGCAGTCGACGCGGTGGCGCTGCGCCACGGCGATGTCGATCCGGTTGAAGCCCCGGGCCAGCGTCCCCGCGGGCAGGTCGAAGGCGAGGCTGCGGAGACCGCGGCTGCCGTCGATCGCGCCGCTGCCGAGGGCGGCGCCGTTGACGCTGAGCGTCAGCCGCGCGGTGTCGGGCAGGATCGAGACCGCGGCCATGTAGCCGACCTGGAAGCGCCCGCCCGCCCGCGCCTCGGCCTCGGTGGCGTAGAAGGCGAAGCTCAGGCGGCCGTTCTCGCCCCAGAGCCGCATGGGTTCGGCGATCGACGGCAGCCGCCGGAGGGTCGGACCGCGCTCGGCGACGACCGGGTCCGCCGCGCCGGCCGCGGTCGGGGGCGGCGCGGCGGGCGCGGCGACCGGCGCCCGCTCGGGCGACGGCAGCGTCAGGACCGGGGCCGCCCCGACCCCCGAGAAGGTCTGGGCCGAGGCGCCGGCGGCGCAGGTCAGGAGGCCGGCCGCGAGGACCGGGCGAAGGCCGTGACGCATCGGGACCTCAGGCGGCGGAGCGGATGGCGGCGGGATCGGCGGGCGCGCGGACGAGCGCGCGGAAGTCGGGGCCGCGGACGATGTCGGCGGCGCGGGCCGGCTCGGGGCGCTCGGCGCCGGCGAGGGCGAAGATCCCCGCGAGCCAGGCGGCCGGGTCGAGGCGCGGCTCGGGAGCGTCCGTGCCGGATGCCGCGGCGGGGGCCTCGGCCGCGGCGAGCCTGGCGACCGCCTGCCTCCACGCCGCTTCCGTCAGCGGCATCGCGACGGAGACGTCCGGCTCGGCCGCCGGGAGCGGGGTCGGCGCCGGCGCGGGCGCGGGCGCGGGCACGGGCACGGGCACGGGCTTGGCCGGCGCCGGCTCGGCGGTCGCCGGGGCGCCGACCGGAGCGGTCACCGCGACGGGCGCCGGCACCGCCGGGGCGGCGGCCGCGGCAGCCCGCTCGGCGACGGGCACGTCGACGACCGGCAGGGGGATCGACGCCGCCTGCGGGATCTCCGCGGGGGCCGCCGGCGCCGGGACGATCGCGGCCGGGACTTCCGGAGCGGCCGCCGGAGCGGCGCCGCGGTCCCGGAGCGCGTAGGTGACGGCCCGGCCCGGCTCGGTGATGCCCCAGGCCAGGAAGCGGAGGCTTCCGGAGAGCAGGTCCTTCGGCCGGCGCCGGCCCGACAGGAACGCCTGCAGGGCGGAGACGTCGCCGTAGATCAGCTCGGCCAGCCCGCGGAACAGCGGGGCGCCGGCTTCCGCAGGCGCGACTTCCCACGCGACCTCCCAGGTGTCGCCCGACAGGCCGGCGCGCGGGCGGAAGGCGAGAACGGCGCCGGACCCCTCGGCGAGGACGATCCGGCCCGGGCTCCCGGCCTCGGCCGCGGCCGGCCAGGTCGACCCGTCGCAGCGGCGCAGGCGGCAGCCCTCGGCGGAGGCGCGCTCCACCACGACCTCGAACACGGCGCCGCCGACCGACGCGACGGCGCGCCGGTTCACCGGCAGGCTGTGGCTGCGCTCGGTCTGACGGCGCTCGGCCACGACGCCGAGGGCCGCGCCCGCGATGACGAGGTTGAACAGGCACCAGAGCCCGACGACCAGCATCAGGCTGGTGACGCCCGGCTCGTAGAGGTAGCGCCACGCGGCCGTCGCGCAGCCCGCCGCCAGCGCCCCGAAGATCGCGAAGAACGGCCACGCCAGCCCCGACAGGTGGTCGCGGTCGAGCCCGAGGCCCTTGTTGGTGACGGTGAAGCTCGGCTTGCGGGGCGACAGCACCACCGAGACGATGGAGCGGGCGAGGTAGACGCCCTGCACGTACTCGTAGAGTTCGGAGACCCACGGCCAGCGCACGTGGCCGTAGAGGTAGTTCTGCATCATCATGTTGGCGACCACGTAGGTCGCCGTGTAGACCAGCGCCTCGTCGATCGAGGAGACGAAGATCTTCACGTCGAAGAAGATGTGCAGCAGCGGCGCTAGCATGAAGATCAGGCGCGGCAGCGGGAAGAACCAGAAGGTCATGCTCGACAGGTAGCAGAGCCTCTGGATCGGCTTCAGGCCGCGCTTGAACAGCGGATTCTTCAGGAGCATGATCTGGAACATGCCCTGGCACCAGCGCGCCCGCTGGCCGATGAAGTCGGCGAAGGTCTCGGGCTGGAGGCCGGCGATCAGCGGCCGGTCGACATAGGCGCTGGTCCAGCCGCGGGCGTGCAGCTCGAAGGCGGTCTCGCAATCCTCCGTGATCGTGACGCCCGAGAACCCGCCGACCGCGTCGAGGGCGCTCCGCCGGAGGAGCGCGGCCGAGCCGCAGAAGAACGAGCCGTTCCACTTGTCGAGGCCGGCCTGCGTGACCCCGTAGAACATCTCGTTCTCGGACGGCATCCGGGTGAAGGTCCGCAGGTTCCGCTCGATCGGGTCCGGGTTGATGAAGACGTGCGGGGTCTGCACCAGGAACAGCTTCGGGTCGCGGGCGAACAGGCCCACGGTCTCCCGCAGGAACGGCCGGAACGGCGCGTGGTCGGCGTCGAGCACCAGAACGAGGTCGGCGCGGGCCTGGGTCAGGCCGTTGTTGAGGTTGCCGGCCTTGGCGTGCGCGTTGCGCGCCCGGGTCAGGTAGCGGACGCCCAGCCCGGCGCAGAGCGCCTGCAGCGCGGCGCGGCGGGCCCGCGCCGCGCCGGCCCTGGCGGGGTCCGGGTCGGCGCATTTCTGGTCCGTGCCGCCGTCGTCCAGCAGCCAGACGGTGGCGCGGCCGGCCGGGTAGTCGAGGTTGCGCGCCGCCGCCAGCGTGAGGCCCAGGATCTCGGCGGATTCGTTGTAGGACGGAATGAAGATGTCGACGGTGGGAAGGTCCGCCTCGGGCAGGACCGGCGCGGCGCCGCGGGCCAGCGGCGCGACGTTGATGATCAGGCTGACCGTGAGGATCAGCACGCAGTAGAGTTCCGCCAGCGCCAGCACGACGCCGAGCCCGAAGCTGACGGGATCGTCGAGGGTCGGCAGCGTGCCGGTCACCCGCCAGTAGGCGTAACGGATGACCACGGCCGTGCCGAGCGCCAGGAAGGCCATCCGGGCGAGGCCCCGGCGGGGGAACAGCAGCCAGAGCGCGAGCATCCCGGCTCCGGCGGCGGCGCAGAGCACGCCCTGGGCCGTCAGGCCCACCGGCTGCGTCAGGAAGCCGAGGGCGAGGGCGGCGCAGAGCGCCCAGGTCGCCCACAGGAGGGCCATCAGGAGGCGCGGGCGCGCCGCCGGGGCGGCCGGGATGGCGCCCGTGATGGCGCCCGGGATGGCGGTTGGAAGGGCCTGGGCGGGCGCCGGGCCGCCGAGGGGCGTCGCGCGGGCCATCAGAAGCCCGTCCGCATGTCGAGGGCGGTGTAGAGGCCGCCCTTGCGCACGTGGTCGTGGACGTAGCCGGCCGAGAGGCCGAGCTGCACCGCGCCGATCTGCATGCCGCTCAGATGCGCGCCGACCCGCCACTGCCGGTAGTAGTCGTCCCCGAGGGCGGCGAATTCCGGCCCGACATAGCCGCCCGCCAGCGCCGCGATGCCGAAGCGGACGCGGCCGTAATAGGCGTTGAACGCGGTGCTGTAGGTGCCGGTCGCGTGGAACATCGTGAAGGCGGTCGGCCGGGCGTAGTAGTCGAGCGCCGTCTTCAGGCCGACGCCCGTGCGGGCCACCGTCTCGGTCAGCCCGGATTGCGCGACCTCGTCGCGGCGCACGGCCAGGCCCACGAAGCCGCTGAGCACGCTGTCCGGGCCGACGAGGGCGTAGCCGGCCATCGCGGCGAGGTCGGCCTGCTGGCCGACGGCGCGGGGGGCGCCGGGGCTCTCGGCCCGGTACGATCCGATCAGCCCGTCGACCCGCACGCGGACGCCGCTGGTGAGCAGGTCGCCCGCCGGAGCGGCCGTCACGGTGGCGCTGGCGAACTGCGACCCCTGCGAGGCGATCGCGGCCGAGGTGTCGACGGCGACGATCCAGGCATCCGGGCCGGCCGGCGTCTCGGCCCCGGTATACCAGTCGGCGGCCCGGGCCGCGGGACATCCCGCCGCGGCCAGGGCCGCGGCCCACCCGATGAGGCTGCGATGCATGTCGATACGCTACGTGACTTGCAGGACACCGACAGAATCCGGCCTCTATCCCTAACCACCCCTTTCCGCGACGCGGACAATACAGAGCGAAGAAGGACTAGGCCGCTATTAGGCGGTTTCCTCGCAGTCGATCCAGTAGACGCCGCAAGATCTCGCCGGGACCGCGCAGCACCCGCAGGCATTCCTCCGCGGCCCGGCGATGCCCACAGGCTGTGGACGGGCCGGCCGGGACTAGGCCGGCCGGCCTAGTCCGGCGAGGATCCGCGGGCCGGTGGCCGCCGCGGCCGCCCGGTTGGCGACGCCGAGGGTGCGCAGGAGGGCGGCGACGTGCACCTTCACGGTGCCCTCGCCGAGATCGAGTTCCCGGGCGATCTCCTTGTTGGAGCGCCCGGCCACGATGCGTTCGAGCACCTCCCGCTGCCGGCGGGTCAGCGACACCTCGCCGACCGGCGGCGCGGCCGCGCTGGGCGGCGGGTCCGCCATGAAGGGCGGCACGTAGATCGCGCCGTCGAGGATCGCCGAGACCGCCCGCAGCACTTCCGCGGTCCCGAGGGTCTTGGGCACGTAGCCGTGGCTGCCGGCGGCCAGCGCCGTCAGCACGTCGGCCCGGGCGGTGGAGGCCGAGACGATGGCGGCCTTGACCGCCGGGTAGCATTCCCGCACCGCCGCCACGGAGCCCGCGCCCGCCATGCCGGGCATCTGCAGGTCGAACAGCGCCAGGGTGGTCTCGGGCGTCCCCGAGAGGGCGGCCAGCGCCTCGTCCAGGCTCGCCGTCTCGATCACCCGCGCGAAGCCGAGCTGCCGGGACAGCAGCGACGCCATGGCGAGGCGGAAGAACTCGTCGTCGTCGGCCAGGATCGCGACGCGGCCCTCAGCGCCGGCGCCCGGTCGGGTCGTCGTCATCACCGCGCTCCCGAGGCGGTCCGGAGGGACGCGGGGCCGCCGGAGAGCAGCGTCCGGGTCTCCGCGACGGCCGCCACGGCGAGGTCGCGGGCGCGGGCGAGCAGCGCGTCGAAGGTCACGTCGTCGCCGGCCTGTTCCAGGGCCGCGCAGGCCCGGCTGAGCGGCATGAAGCCGAGGAGACCGCTCGCGGCCGCGAGCGCGTGCGCCTCGGCGCGCAGCGTCGCGCGCCCGGCCGCCGTGCCGGCGGTTCCGGGATCCGGGGCCGCGAACGCCTCTCGGGCGCGGCTCTGGAACTGTCCGAGGAGCCGCGCCAGCGTGTCCGGGGCGATCAGCGCCATGTTGTCCGCGTAGCGGGCGCGGTCGAGGGTCGGCTCGTCCTCCGGGGCCGCATCGGCGGATTCGCCGGCCGGCTCGCCGGCGGGGTCGCCGAGCCACCGCGCCACGGCGGCGCAGAGTTCCTGGGGCTCGAACGGCTTGCCGAAATGGTCGTCCATCCCGGCCGCCCGGAACGCCTGCACCTGGTCCGGCAGGACGTTGGCGCTCATCGCCACGACGGTCACCCGCGCGGCGGGGCCCGGCAGGCAGCGGATCAGCCGCGTCGCCATCATGCCGTCGAGGCGCGGCATCTGGACGTCCATGAGCACGAGATCGTAGGGCGCCGCCTCGACGGCGCGGACCGCCCCGATACCGTCGGCCGCGACGTCGACGACGTGACCGGCGGCCCTGAGCACGGTGCAGGCCAGCTCGCGGTTGATCTCCACGTCCTCCACCAGGAGGATGCGCCCGGTGCGTCCGGGCCGCGCCGGCGCCGACCGGACGGGGGCCGCGGCGGCCGGCGCCCGCGGCAGGGTCAGGGCGAACCAGAAGGTCGAGCCGCGTCCCTCCGCGGAGACGAGACCCATCGTGCCGCCCATCAGTTCGACCAGCCGCCGGCTGATCGCCAGCCCCAGGCCGGTGCCGCCATACGCGCGGCGGATCGAGCTGTCGGCCTGCGAGAAGCGCTGGAACAGCCGCTCCTGGCGGTCCGGCGCGATCCCGATCCCGGTATCGGTCACGCTGAAGCGGATCGTGTCGCCGCGCGGACCGGCCTCTTCGTGGAACAGGTCGACGGTCACCCGGCCCCGCGGCGTGAACTTCACGGCGTTGTTGAGGAGGTTCAGCAGGATCTGCCGCAGCCGCCCGGGGTCGCACACCAGCCGGTCCGGCACCGCGGCGTCGATCTGGGCGACCAGATCGAGGCCCTTGGCGCGGGCCGGCGCCTCGACGATGCCCAGGCAGGCATCGACGAGGGGGCGCAGCGCGACCGGTTCGGGGTCGAGGTTGATCGCCCCGGCCTCGACGGACGAGAAGTCCAGGATGTCGTCCACGACGGTGCGGAGGTTCGCCCCCGCGGTCGCGGCGAGTTCCGCGTAGCGCCGGAGATCGCCGTCGAGCCGGCCGGATTCGGCCAGCAGCCCGGCGAAGCCGATCACCGCGTTGAGCGGCGTGCGGATCTCGTGGCTCATCGCCGAGAGGAACTCGGTCTTGGCCGCGTCGGCGCGCTCGGCCTCGGCGCGGGCCGCCTCGGCCGCCGCCTTGGCGGCGATCAGCGCGCGCTCGCCGTCCTTCCGGGCCGTGATGTCGAGGGTCAGGCCGACGATCCGCGCCGCGACGCCGTCGCGGTCGCGATGGGGGCGCCCGATCGCCTGGATCCAGCGGCAGCCGCCGCCCGCGTCCGGCACCCGGAACGCGACGTCGAAGGTCCTGCGCTCGGCCGCGGCCGCCCGCACCGCCCGCAGGGTCGCGGCGCGATCCGCGGGGACGACCCGCCGCATCCCCTCGGCGACGTTCACCACCGCCGGACGGTCCCCCGAGAAGCCGAGGCGGCGCGCGCTGTCGGGCGACAGGATCAGGTCGCGGCTCGCGAGGTCGAGGTCGAACAGGCCCGCGCCCGCCGCCTCCTGGGCCAGGCGCAGGAGCTCGCCCTTCTCGACCAGCGCTTCCCGGGCGCTGACGATCTCGTCGATGTCGAGGGCGGAGCCGAGCCAGCCGATCAGGTCGCTGCCCATGTGCAGGGGCCGGACCACGAACTGGTGCCAGCGGAAGCGGCCGGCCCGGTCGGCGACCCGGCCCTGGATCTCGCTCGACCGGCCCTGCACGCGGGCCTTGGCGTAGGCCCCGGCGATCCGGCCGGCGTCCTCGGGGTGGAACCGGTCCGTGCGGGCCGCGCGGGTGGTGGGGATCGGGCCGCAATAGGCCTCGAAGGCCTGGTTGACGTAGATCGTCTCGCCCGTGTCGGCCCGCTCCATCCAGACGAGCTGCGGCAGCGTGTCGACGAGGGCCCGGTAATGGTCGCGGCTCGTGCGCAGGTTCGCGTAGGTCTGCTCCGGCTCCGAGGCCGCGCGGACCGTGACGACCCGATCCGCCGTGCCGGCGATCGCGCGCACGACCAGCACCGTCGCGACCCAGCCCGGATCACCCCGCATCCGCACGAGCGCCGTGTCGGACCGGCCCGCGCCCGCGGCGTCCGCGAGGGCGCCGGCATCCTCCGGGTGGAGGGCGTCGCGCAGCGGATGCCCGACCAGGCCTTCGGCGCCCGCGCCGAGGATCGACCGGCCCCCCGCGGACGCGAAGGTCACCCGACCCGCACCGTCGAGGCGCAGGATCAGCCCGGCCGCGGCGTCGACGATCTGGCGCAGGGCCTCGGTCTCCGGACCGGGGGCGCCGGGGCGGGCGGGCTGGGCAAGGGGCAGGTCTGCGCTCATCGGCTCCGACACGGGCGGGCGCGGAACTGTGCGCGCGGGCGCAGTGTCGTGGCAGAAGGTTAACCGGCTCTTTACCTTAACCGAGAATGTATTTGTCTCTATTAGGTCGGTGTGGGTGTCTATAGTCGAGATGAAGTCGTCCTGCCCGCGAGGGCACCATGCGTGAGGCCGGCGACCGCCGCGCGGCGCCCCGCTTTCCGGTCACGCTCTCCGCTCGGGTCCGGGACGCGGGGCGCAGCTATCGGGCGGCGATCCTCGACGTCAGCGCGGGCGGCCTGCTCATGGCGATGCCCGACGCGTTCGCGGCCGCGCCCGGAACGGAGCTGGTGATCGACGCGGCGATCCTCGGGACCGTGCGCGCCCGCGTCGTGACGACCAGCGCGCGCGGGGTCCATGTCCAGGTCGACGCGGATGCGGAGGCCTACAGCCTCGCTGTGCAGCGGGTCTCGCGGATCGCGCGATCCTGGTAGCGCCGCGCTCAGGTGTTGAAGTCGAGCAGCCGGGAACTGGCGAAATCGGTGTTGCGGGCGCCGTCGCTGCCGTAGCCGATGGTCCGGCTCTGCGTCCGCTGCATCTGCTGGATGAAGGAGGCCAGCGTCTCGCTGGGGCTGAGGCGCGCGTCGCCCGACGCGGTCGGGTCCTGGGACGCGTCGGGAGTTCCGCTGGTGGCGGAACGCGCCGGTTGCGAGGCCGGTCCATCCGCCGGATCGGCGGTTGCCCCGGCCTCGGGCGCGGTGAGCAGCTGGCGGAGCACGCCGCCCTGGTCACCGGTGATCCGGCCGGCGGTGATCTGGTTGTCGATCAGGGCGTCGATGCGGTCCCGGATCCGGGCCGGGTCGAGAGCCGGCGCCGCGGGGGCCGTCGCGGCGCTGCTCGACGCCGCCCGGGCCGCCTCGCCCGCCACGACGCCGGTCACCGGTTCGGCGTGCGGGGTGCTGCCGTCGAGAACGCGCGGCGTCAGGGACGTGCTGAGCCCGGCGGGCGGTCCTGACACGGCATTCATCGCGGCACGCACACACCCCAGAGGCCCTACGACAGCCCCCGGGTATGGTCGGTTAGTGTTAAGGCTGCCTTACGGGGCGCCGGCCCGTCCGGCCGGGGCTGCCCGGCTAAGGGTGCCCGACAAGGCTGCCCGGCCAGGCTATCCGGCGAGGACCGTCCGGCCGGGCCCTCGGCGGCACGCGTCGGGGAACGAACGTCTCCAGCCCGCCTCCTTTTTGTTGTCGCTCCGTCCCAGCGTGGCGGGCGCCGGGCCGGGCCGGAGCCGAAAAATTTCGGCGTTCCAGGACCCGCGCGCGTGAGATAAATATCGTCGAAGACTTTCGGCTAGAAAGACGAGTGCTGTAGAGAACGTATTGTATTTACAAATAATATATTTGTCTTCCGTGTTGAGGTCTTGACTTCGGCCGAGGTTTGTCTGCTCATGCAGGCTTGCAGGGCAGTGCCGCCAGTCAAGTGGTGAACGCTGGATGCAAGATCAATTCTCGGTTGTTTCTCCTCGTGTTTCGCGGAGCGGCAGGTCCCCGCGAGTCTGTCGCCGTCCCGGTGTCTTGGCCCACGAACCCGTCGCCCGGTCCGCCGGAGGTGGAGCCCGTCGGGACCGTCCCGGACCCGCCGGGCGGTGACCGGAGGCGGGGCCGAGGGCCGTCCGCCTCTCCGCACGAACGCGCGCGTGCAGACAGCCGTGCAACGGAAGCGCGTCGGGTCATGAGCGGTGCCACAACGTCCGTCAGCATCGTGACGCAGACGACCATCCGGCCGGAGAGCGCGGACGCCTTCGCCCGATGGCAGACCGACACCAGTGCCGTCGTGGCGGCCTTCCCCGGCTTCATCGAGCAGCAGCTGATCCCGCCGCGCCCGCCGCTGCAGGTGGACTGGGTGATCGTGCAGCGGTTCCACAGCCTGGAGCAGGCCAAGGCCTGGCTGGCCTCCCCCGAGCGGCAGGCCCGCATCCAGGGCGCCACGCCGATGCTCGTCGGCCGCGACGACGTCCACATCGTCAAGGACGACGCCAGCGCGGCCCGGACCTCGCCGGTCAGCGCGGTGATCAGCACCCGCGTGAAGCCCGGCATGGAGGCGGCCTACCTCCGTTGGGAGCAGAAGATCGCGGCCGCGCAGTCGCGGGCGCCCGGCATGCAGGGCTACCGGTTCGAGCCGGCCGTGCCGGGGGTGCAGGAGGACTACGTCGCGATCCTGCGCTTCGACAGCGAGGCGAACCTGCGCACCTGGATGGACTCGCCGGAGCGGCAGGCGCTGGTCGCCGAGGCGGTGCCGATGACCGCGGAATTCCACACCCGGACGGTGCAGAGCGGCTTCGAGCAGTGGTTCCGCAACGTCGCGCCGCCCGGCGGTGCGGCGCCCGCGGCGTGGAAGATGAACATGATCGTCGTGCTGACGCTCTACCCGACCGTGTTCCTGTGGGGCGTCCTGGTCGGCACGCCGATCCTCGCCGGGCTGCTGAAGGTGGATTTCCCGGTCGCCCTGTTCATCGGCAACGTGTTCAGCGTGCTGCTCACCTCCCTGATGGTGCCCTGGACGGCCCGGCGGCTGGACTGGTGGCTGACGCCGGATCCGGCGCGGCGGACCCGGGTCAACCTGCAGGGCGCCGCGCTGCTGATCGCCGCCTACGCGGTCATGATCCTCGTGTTCTGGAAGCTGTTGTGACCGGCGTCGCGCCGGGGCGGTCGCGGTCCGCGGGGCGCCGTTCAGAGGACGGGCCAGGGGAGGGGCGCGCGATGCTCCGGTCGGTGTCCCGGGTGAGCCCGCTCTCGGCTGCGGGGCTGCTGATCCTGGCCTGCGGGACCGGGCTGGCCGGTCCGGCCCGCGCCGAGCCCGAGCCGGCCCCGGCCACCGCCTCAGCCGCGGCGCCGACGCCGGCCGCGGCCCGCACGAGGCGCCAGGAGGCCGGCGTTCCCGTCGCGGCCGCCACCGTGATGGCGGCGCCGCCGCCGTCCGTCTTCGCCTTCTCCGACACTGTGGTGAGCTACCGCTTCCAGGGGCCCTCCGCGGAGCCCGGCCTCCGGGTCCAGCGTCCCGACGGCCAGTTCGTGGGGCGCGAGGTCCCCAAGAACGTGATCAACCTGTTCCACGCCAATTCGTGGGCCTACGGGACGAACCTGCTCTCCCTCGACATCCTCCGGTCCGGATCCCAGGACCCGGCGGGCAATCGGGTCGGCAGGTTCGAGGGCGTCGGCGCCACCGAGTTCTACCTGATCTACCGGGGCGTCCTGAGCCTCAACCAGGTCTTCGACACGCAGGCCCTCGCCGTTCCCGGCATCGTCAAGGATATCGGCCTGTCGTTCGGGGCCGACGTCAACACCAAGGACACGACCTTCGATTCCGAGAAGCGCGCCGGCACCTTTGGGTTGAGCTTCGCCTTCGACGTGCCGGCCGGGTTCGTGAACCTGAAGGTCCAGGGCTACAAGGAATTCTCCCGCAACGGCCTGGCGGGGAACGGTCCCGTACCGGGCAATTCCGGGCGCGATGCCGTACCGGGCTTCGACTACGCGCACTTCCGCAGCGTCGAGTTCAAGATGACGCCGGAATTCGAGATCACCTACACGATCCCGCTGCCGTTCACCGGGCTGCCGCTGTCGCTGGCCGGCTTCAACACCATCGTCCTGCCCAAGGGCCGCTACGGCACGATCAACCAGTACGACACGCAGCTGGAATTCGTCTCGCAGACCAACCTCGTGCTCGATGTCGGGCAGCTGCTCGCCGACACGCCCAACCGGGTCGAGGTCTTCGCCGGCTTCCAGTACTGGCACAACAAGTTCGGCGGCGACCCGCGGCGCACCCTCAACACCGAGGAGAAGGCGCTGATCGCCGGGGTGGCCTACCACCTGAAATGAGACGGCCGGTCGCGGCGCGGGCCGTTCCGCGCGGCTTCAGCAATCCAAGGTCGTGTCCCGCTCCCACTGGGTGAGGTGCTGGCAGTAGGCGTTCCACTCCTCGTTCTTCAGCTTGAGATAGCTCGGCACGAAGGGGCCCAGGGCCTCGCCGAGGATCGCGCTGCCCGACAGGGCGCGCAGGGCGTCCAGCATGTTGAGGGGCAGCCGCTTCAGGCCCTCGACCGTGTGGCCGTCGGTGTACATGTTGATGTCGAGGCGCGGGCCCGGATCCCGGTGGTTGCGGATCCCGTCGAGGCCGGCCGCCAGGATCGCCGCCTGGAGCAGGTACGGGTTGACGGCCCCGTCGGCGAGGCGGAACTCGAACCGCCCCGGCCCGGGGATGCGGATCATGTGGGTGCGGTTGTTGCCCGAATAGGTCACCGTGTTGGGCGCCCAGGTCGCCCCCGAATTGGTCCGGGGCGCGTTGATCCGCTTGTAGGAGTTGACGCAGGGGTTGGTGATCGCCGCCAGCGCGTCGGCCGAGTGGATCAGGCCGCCGATGAAGTGGTAGCCCGTCGGCGACAGGCCGGTCGGGTCGGACGGGTCGGCGAAGACGTTCCGCCCGTCCCGCCAGAGAGAGACGTGGGCGTGGCAGCCCGAGCCGGTCAGCTCCGCGAATGGCTTGGGCATGAAGGTCGCGCGCAGGCCGTGCTTCTCGGCGATCGAGCGGGTCATGTACTTGAAGAAGGCGTGGCGATCGGCGGTGACCAAGGCGTCGTCGTAGTCCCAGTTCATCTCGAACTGGCCGTTCGCGTCCTCGTGGTCGTTCTGGTAGGGGTTCCAGCCCAGGGCGAGCATCGCGTCGCAGATCTCGCTGATCACGTCGTAGCGCCGCATCAGCGCCGACTGGTCGTAGCAGGGCTTCGTCTGCCGGTCGGACATGTCGGCGGGCTCGGCGCCGTCGGCGGTGATCAGGAAGAACTCGCACTCGACGCCGGTCTTCATCGCGAGGCCGAGATCCGCCGCCTCGGCGATCAGGCGCTTCAGCAGGTTGCGGGGCGCCTGCTCGACGGGGCGCTCGTCCATGACGAGGTCGGCCGGCAGCCAGCCGACCTCGGGGCGCCAGGGCAGCTGGATCAGCGCGTCCGCGTCGGGGATCGCGAGGAGGTCGGAATCGGCCGGGCTCATGTCGAGCCAGGTGGCGAAGCCCGCGAACCCCGCGCCGTTCCGACAGGTGCTGGCGATCGCCGCGGCCGGGACCAGCTTGGCCCGCTGGGTCCCGAACAGGTCGGTGTACGAGACGAGGAAGTACTTGATGCCGCGCTCCTTGGCGGCGGTCTCGAGATCGAGCGACATCGCGTGCACCCTCACTAGGGCCGACGAGGGCCGGAACGGGGGAGGGGTCGCCCGGCGGCGGCCCCGGTCTCTCGGAGCGCGGTCGTCAGAGCGCGGCGCTCATGGCCCGGCGCTCATGGCCCGGCGCTCATGGCCCGGCGCTCATGGCCCGGCGCTCATGGCCCGGCCTTGCCGGGGATCCAGTCCGTCCCGGCGAGCGGGACCTGGGCCATGGCCGCGGCCTCGATCGTCAGGGCCACGAGGTCCTCGGGCTCCAGGTTGTGGAGGTGGCTCTTGCCGCAGGCGCGGGCGATGGTCTGCGCCTCCAGGGTCATGACGGCGAGGAAGTTGGCGAGGCGCCGGCCGCCGAGCACGGGGTCGAGCCGCCGGGCGAGTTCCGGATCCTGCGTGGTGATGCCCGCCGGGTCCTTGCCCTCGTGCCAGTCGTCGTAGGCGCCCGCCGTGGTGCCGAGCGCCGCGTACTCGGCCTCCCAGCGGGGATCGTTGTCGCCGAGCGCGATCAGCGCCGCGGTGCCGATCGCCACCGCGTCGGCGCCGAGCGCCAGCACCTTGGCGACGTCGGCGCCGGAGCGGATGCCGCCGGAGACCACGAGCTGGACCTTCCGGTGCAGGCCGAGGTCCTGGAGGGCCTGCACGGCGGGCCGGATCGCCGCCAGGGTCGGGATGCCGACATGCTCGATGAACACGTCCTGCGTGGCCGCGGTGCCGCCCTGCATGCCGTCCAGCACGACGACGTCGGCGCCGGACTTCGCCGCGAGGGCGGTGTCGTAGTAGGGGCGGCTCGCCCCGACCTTCACGTAGATCGGCTTCTCCCAGTCGGTGATCTCGCGCAACTCCTCGAGCTTGATCGCGAGGTCGTCCGGACCGGTCCAGTCCGGGTGGCGGCAGGCCGAGCGCTGGTCGATGCCCGGCGGCAGGCAGCGCATCCCGGCGACCCGCTCGGTGATCTTCTGCCCGAGCAGCATGCCGCCGCCGCCGGGCTTGGCGCCCTGGCCGATCACCACCTCGATGGCGTCGGCCCGGCGCAGGTCGTCCGGGTTCATGCCGTAGCGGGAGGGCAGGTACTGGTAGACCAGCGTCTGCGAGTGGCCCCGCTCCTCCGGGGTCATGCCGCCGTCGCCCGTGGTGGTCGAGGTCCCGGCGAGGCTCGCGCCCCGGCCGAGGGCCTCCTTGGCGTTGGCCGAGAGGGAGCCGAAGCTCATGCCGGCGATGGTCACCGGGGTCTTCAGGCGGATCGGCTTCGCGGCGAAGCGGTCGCCCAGCACCACCTCGGTGCCGCACCGCTCGCGGTAGCCCTCCAGCGGGTAGCGGCTGATCGAGGCGCCGAGGAACAGCAGGTCGTCGAGATGCGGGAGCGCGCGCTTCGCGCCGGCGCCGCGGATGTCGTAGATGCCGGTCGCGGCTGCCCGGCGGATCTCCGCCATGACCTCGGGGGTGAAGGTCGCCGAGGTGCGCGGGACCGTGCGCGGGGGCGTCTCGGCCATCAGTAGGCTCCGGCGTTGTCGACGTGGAAGTGGTAGAGGCTGCGCGCGGACCCGTAGCGGCGGAACTCGCCCGGATCGACCTCGCCCGCGAGGCCCGCGGCCGCGAGCTTGGCGAAGAGCTGTTCCCGGTGCGCGTCGCCCATCGGCTTCTCGACGCAGTCGGCGCCCAGGCTCGTCACCGCGCCGCGGACGTAGAGCCGGGCCTCGTAGAGCGAGTCCCCCAGCGCCTCGCCGGCATCGCCCAGCACCGTCAGTGTTCCGGCCTGGGCCATGAAGGCCGACATGTGGCCGATCGACCCCTTCACGAGGATGTCGACCCCCTTCATCGAGATGCCGCAGCGCGCCCCGGCATTGCCGTCGATCAGGAGCAGGCCGCCCTGGGCGGTGGCCCCGGCCGCCTGGCTGGCGTCGCCGCGCACGTGGACGACGCCCGACATCATGTTCTCGGCGACGCCGACCCCGGCATTGCCGCCGATCACGACGGTGGCCCGCTTGTTCATGCCGGCGCAGTAGTAGCCGGCATTGCCCTCGATCTCGACGTGGACCGGGGCGTCGAGGCCCGCCGCGATGGCGTGCCGTCCGTCCGGGTTCACCACCGTCCAGCGGGTCTCGTTCGTGTCGGGACGCAGGGCGTGGAGGGCGCGGTTCAGGGCGCGCAGCGGCTCGGCGCGCAGGTCGACGGTCGGCATCAGTGGCGCTCCCAGGCGTAGACCTTGGCGGGCTCCGGCTCGAAGACCCGGGCGGCCTCGATACCGGGCAGGCCCACGAGGGCGCGGTACTCGGAGCCGAAGGCCACGTAGGCGTCCGTCTCGGCCATGACGGCGGGCTTGCAGGCGATCGGGTCGCGCAGGACCGCGAAGCCCGTCCGGGTGCCGACCACGAAGGTGAAGAACCCGTCGAGATCGGTCAGGCTCGCCTGCAGGGCCTCCTCGAGGGAGGCGCCGGCGCGCATCCGCCAGCTCAGGTAGCCGGCGGCGACCTCGGTGTCGTTGCTGGTGGCGAAGTGCACGCCCTCCCGGCGCAGCCGCCGGCGCAGGTCGTTGTGGTTGGACAGGGAGCCGTTATGGACGAGGCACTCGTCGAGCCCCGTCGAGAACGGGTGCGCCCCGTTCGTGGTCACGGCGCTCTCGGTCGCCATCCGGGTGTGGCCGATGCCGTGGCTGCCCGCCATGCCGGCGAGGTCGAAGCGGTCCGCCACCGCGGCGGGCAGGCCGACCTCCTTGTAGATCTCCATCCGCCGGCCCGCGGAGACGACGTCGATCTCCGGCGCGTGGTCCGCGAGCCAGGCGCGGACCGCGTCCGCCGCCGCCGCGTCCACGCTCAGCACCGTGTGGGTATCCCGCGCGCGCGCCGCGCAGTCCTGGCCCGTCTCGGCCTCGAGCCGGGTCACGACGGCGGCCAGCGCCCGCGCATCCGCCCCGCGCAAGGTGAGCTTCACCCCGGCGGCGGCGTCGCCGTAGACGGCGAAGCCGGCGCTGTCGGGGCCGCGATCGGTCATCGTCCCCAACATCGTGGAGAGCAGCGCGCCGAGCTGCGGTTCCAGGCTCGGAGTCTTCAGGAATAGTCCGACGATCCCGCACATGACGCTGCGAACTCCGTGCCGCCTGCCGGCCTACGGCTCGCACGGCGTCCCGGATTCGTCAACTGAGGATCACTAAAATTTCCTGCCGAGAAATTAGCCACCGGCTGCGGCGAGGTCGGGCAGGCGGGCGCGCCGCGTTCACTGCCGGGGATAGGCGATGATCGACAGGTAGGTCATCGGCCGCTTGATCAGCGCCTGCGGCCCGTGCAGCGCCTCGGCGTCGAACAGGAGCGCGTCGCCCGGCTTGAGGTGGTAATCCTGCCCGGCGTGGCGGTAGCTCACCTCGCCGCTCAGCATGTAGATGAACTCGATGCCCGCGTGGCGGAAGCCGGTATAGACCTCGGCATCCTCCTCCAGGGTGATGAGGTAGGGCTCGAGCACGGTCTCGCCGCGGATGCCGGCGCCGAGCAGTTCGTAGATGTGCCCGACCTTCGTGCCGCGCCGCTCGATGACGACCCCGGTGCCCTTCTTCACGTAGGAGCAGTCGCGGCTCTCCTCGAAGGCGGCGAAGAGGGTGGTGATCGGCACGTTGAGCGCCTTCGCCACCGCGTTGACCGTGGCGAGCGACGGCGAGATCTGCCCGTTCTCGATCTTCGAGACCATGCCGGGCGAGATGCCGGCCGCCGCGCTGAGATCGGCGACTGAGAGTTCCCGCTCGCGGCGCAGGGCGCGGACCTGGTGCCCGAGGGCCCGTTCCAGGCTCTTGCCGTCCTCGGTCGGCGCGTTCGAACCGGTATTCAGCATGGAAGGCCCGCGAACTGGAAGACCCCGCGGCCGGAGGCGTCCCGGCCGGTCGATCCAGGTCCATAGCCGATTGCACCGCGTTCCGCAGGCCCGCCGCGCGGGGCGGGGCGGGGCGGGGCGCGGCCGTCCCGGCCGCGCGGCCTCAGGCGCGGACGAGCTTGCCCACGACGGCGAGCAGCTGCTCGGGCTTGAACGGCTTGGTGATCCAGCCGGTCGCCCCGGCCGCCTTCGCCTGCTGCTTGATCCCCTCGTCGGATTCCGTGCTCAGGAAGAGGATCGGCACGCCCGTGCAGCTCGGCAGAGTCCGCAGCTGCTTGATCATCTCCAGCCCGTTCATCACCGGCATGTTGAGATCGGTGATGACGAGGTTGACGCTCTCGCTCCGGGCCTTCGCGAGGCCTTCGGCGCCGTCGCCGGCCTCGATCACCGTGTGGCCGGCCGGGCCGAGCACCACCTTGATCATCTGCCGGATGCTGGGCGAGTCGTCGACGGCGAGGACAATGGCCATGACACGTATTCCGTTCTTGCGCCTGGAGTGCGCGCCTAGAGGACCGGCGCGCTGGGGAGTGCGATCGCGGCGCGCCGGAACGCGCTCTCCACCGCCGGAGGGACGTTGACCAGCGCGACGCCGGCGCCGCGCCGCCGCGCCGCCTTGTCGGCCGCGAGTACGATCTGGACGAAGGTGATGTCCGCGCGCTCGACCGCCGCGCAGTCGAGGGTGAGGTGCGCCGCGCCGGCGAGCGCCGCCGCCAGCGTGTCCTGCAGCGACCGGACGGTCCGGATGGTGCAGTCGGGAGCGAGCGTGAGGGCGGGAGCCTCGGACATGCGGGTTCGTGACCTCGACGACAGACTTGCGGGGCGACGCGCCGCCCCGTTCGAGTCAACACCGTGGCGGGTAAATTCTTCCTGAAGGTTCGGCCAATCGAGGGCGGCTGACGCGGGGGCGGGTCCAGCACAGGACGGAGGTCTGCCCTGCATTGAATAGTCTTCCTGGGCTAATACTGCGATCTGCGTCTCCCGTTGCAGCCTTCGGCCGACCGATAACGCTTTCTTTAACGGCGATCCTTAGCCTCGGGCGGGCACCGACCGTCGGATTGCCGCTTGACCCGCGCGCATCGGTCGACGCCGAGAGATCCGCCCGCCGATGTCCTTCCAAGCCGCCCACGACATTCTCAGGCAGGTCCCGGGCCGGTTTCGCCGGCCCCAGATGCGTTCCGAGCTGCGGCCCGATGGCCGGGTGGATGGCCGGGTCGAAGACCGGCCCGGATCGGGCGCGGCGCCCGGCGCCGCGATCCCGCCGGCCCCGCCCGCGGAGGCGGCCGCGCCATCCATCGAGTCCGAGCCCGTGCCGCCGCACGTCGCGATGCCGGCCGAGCCGGCGCCCGCCGCGGGGGCGGCCGACCTGCTCCAGGCCTGGCTCGGCCTCTCGGCGCAGCAGCGGGCGCTGCTTGACGCCCTCGTCGCCGAACTCGGGATCGTCTCCACCGACGTGGAGGCCAACGTCCACGGCCTGTCCAACCGCTTCCAGAACATCGCCGCCTCGACCTGCGAGCAGTCGGAGATCGTCCGGGGGCTCGTCGCCTCGGTTCAGACCGTCCAGATCGACGACAAGACCCTGCAGCTCGGCGACGTCGCCGCCGGCCTCGGCGAGACGCTCACCGCGCTGATCGAGCGGATCACCCTGATGTCGTCCCGCGGCTCGACCCTCGCCCAGGGGCTCACGGGGGTGCTCGAGGGCCTGACGTCGGTCGAGGGCAGCGTCGCGCAGATCGAGCGGATCAACCGCCAGACCAACCTCCTCGCCCTGAACGCCAAGATCGAGGCGGCCCGGGCCGGCGCCAGCGGCGCGGCCTTCGCGGTGGTCGCCGACGAGGTGCGCGGCCTCGCCACGACCATCAACGCGCTGTCGGACGTGATCAAGCAGCAGATCGGCACCATGGCGGCCGGCCTGCGCGGCAGCCATGCCCTGCTGGGCGACATCGCGGCGATCGACATGTCCGAGGAGAGCCGCACCGCCGAGACGCGCGTCCGCATGGTGATGCGGGCGCTGGTCGAGCAGAACGCCCAGGTCGCGGGCATCCTGCAGCAGACCGCCGAGACCACGCAGGCCATCACGCAGGACGTGTCGGCGGCGATCGTGGCGATGCAGTTCCAGGACCGGGCCAAGCAGCGCATCCAGAACGTCGAGGGCCTGCTGCGCTCGGCCGG
>NZ_JBQEPK010000017.1:0-124757 GCF_052045615.1 Methylobacterium sp. 22177
CGGGGCCTCGATCCCGCAGGCCGTCCAGCTCGCCGCCGACGAGATCAACGCCCAGGGCGGCGTCGACGGCCGCCAGATCCAGGTCGTCACCTACGACGACAAGTCCTCCGCCTCCGACGCGGTCCGCGCCTTCCAGCGGGCGGTCTCCGAGGACAAGGTCAACCTCGTCATCGCCAGCTACATCTCGGAGGTCGTGCTGGCGCTGATGCCCTGGGCGGCCCGGCTCAAGACGCCGATGATCACGCCGGGCGCGGCCTCGAACGAGATCAGTCTCGCGGTCCACAAGGACTACGCCCGCAACAAGTACACCTTCCACGGCTACCTGACCTCGGCGGCCCTGGCCCAGTCGATCTGCGACTCGACCAAGGACTTGCTGATCGACCTGATGAAGGTGAAGACCGCCGCGATCATGAGCGAGGACGCCGCCTGGACCCGGCCGCTCGACGTCGGCTACGAGAAGTGCCTGCCGGAGATCGGCGTGAAGGTGGTCGATCACATCCGCTTCTCGCCGGACACGGGCGACTTCACGCCGATCTACAACAAGATCGAGGCGGCCAAGCCCGACCTGATCGTCACCGGCATCTCGCATGTCGGCGTGCAGCCGACCGTGCAGTGGCAGAATCAGCGGGTGCCGCTCGCCATGACCGGCATGAACTCGCAGGCGACCTCCTCGACCTTCTGGGCCAATACCAACGGCGCCACGCAGGGCGTGATCTTCCAGAGCATCGCGGTGCCGGGTGCCGCGATCACCGACAAGTCGCTCGCCTTCAGTGCCGCCTTCAAGAAGCGCTTCGGCAGCGACCCGTCCTACGCCGGGTACATGGCGTACGATCAGGTCTACTACACGGCCGACGCGGTGAAGCGGGCCGGCACCACGGAGGCCGACAAGCTCGTCGACGCCCTGGAGAAGACCGACTGGGTCGGCACCGTCGGCCGCACGCAGTTCTACGGCAAGGACGACCCGTTCACCCACTCGATCAAGTACGGGGCGGGCTTCGTCACCGGCCTGATGGCGCAGTGGCAGGACGGCAAGCAGGTCGCGGTCTGGCCGAAGAGCCTCGCGCAGGGCGCGATCGTGCTGCCGGCCGCCGTGAAGGCGGCGGCCCGCTAGCGGCACACCGGACCGGTGACGCGCGCGCGGCTTGCCAAGCGCGCCCGTTGCCGCAAGTAGAGCCGGACCGCGACACCGTGAGCGCGGCCGACACGACGTGCGCGCGGAGGACAATCGCTGATGGCCACCACCGACCTGCCCGGGAGCATGCGCCAGATCCGCTACGCGGGGTCCGGTGGACCGGAGGTGATCAGCCTGGAGACCGCGCCGGTGCCGAGCCCCGGGCCCGGTCAGGTCCTGATCGAGGTGGTGGCCGCCGGTGTGAACCGGCCCGACGTGGCGCAGCGGTCGGGGGTGTACCCGCCGCCGCCCGGCGCCACCGAGATTCCCGGCCTCGAGGTCGCCGGCCGCGTGGTCGCGCTCGGCAGCGGGGTCGAGAATCTGACGGAAGGGGACGAGGTCTGCGCCCTGGTGATCAGCGGCGGCTACGCCGAGTACGCTGTGGCCGAGGCGGCCCACTGCCTGCCGCGGCCGAAGGCCGTCGCGCTGGTCGACGCCGGCGGCCTGCCGGAGACGTTCTTCACGGTCTACTCCAACGTCGTGCAGCGCGGTCGCCTCGCGCGCGGCGAGAGTTTCCTCGTGCATGGCGGGTCGAGCGGCATCGGCGCCACGGCCATCCAGATCGCCAAGCACGTCGGCGCCCGGGTCTTCGCCACCGCCGGCTCGGCCGAGAAGTGCCGGTTCTGCGAGGATCTCGGCGCTGACGCCGCGATCGACTACAAGCAGGCGGATTTCGCCGAGGAGGTGAAGCGCCTCACCGAAGGGCGCGGCGTCGACGTCATCCTCGACATGATCGGCGCGAGCTATCTCGCCCGGAACCTCAAGTCGCTGGCACCGGACGGCCGGCTGGTGATGATCGCCCTGATGGGCGGCTACAAGGTGGACGGGCTGAACATCACGCCGATCATGCGCAACCGGCTGACCTTCACCGGCTCGACGCTACGGCCGCGCACGAAGGCCGACAAGGCCGCGATCGCCGACGGCCTGCGCCGGGACATCTGGCCGGAGCTGGAGGCCGGACGCATCCGGTCCGTCACCCACGCCACGTTCCCGCTGGAGCGGGCGCGGGAGGCGCACGAGCTGATGGAATCGAGCGCCCATCTCGGCAAGATCCTGCTGACGACCGGGCGCTAGCGCCGGCCCCGTCAGGAACCCGCCTCGGCGGCCCCGCGTTGGCGGCCGGTAACGAGATCGTGTCGCACAGCGCCCGTTCCGGCGTGTGGCGTCCCGCCGAGGAAGGTTTTGCACATGGCCGAGAGAATGAACCCCAACGAGAGCCGCCAGGGCGAGCGCGGCAAGCCCGTGCTCTGGGTCCTGGTGGCGAGCCTCGTCCTGCTGGCGATCGCCACCGTGGGTCTGCTCACGTGGAACGGCGCCAATTCGCCGAAGGACTACGCCAGCCAGAGCCAGGACGCGTCGCGCAAGGAGGTGACCGGATCGGTCAACGGCCAGTCGAGCGGCGCGTCGCCGTCGAACAGCACCGGCGTCCCGGGCGGCAACCCGTCCTACCCGCAGCCGGCCCAGCCGGGCGCGAACGGCGGCGCGGCGAAGTGAGCGCTCGCGGGACGGCCACGGGCCGTCCCGCGTCCGGCGCGCTCAGCGCGTCGGGATCGGCGTAGGGCCGCGGTAATCGTAGAAGCCGCGCTTGGCCTTCCGGCCGAGCCAGCCGGCCTCGACATACTTCACCAGAAGGGGGCAGGGCCGGTACTTCGAATCGGCCAGACCTTCGTACAGCACCTGCATGACCGACAGGCAGGTGTCGAGGCCGATGAAATCGGCCAGCTGCAGCGGGCCCATCGGGTGGTTGGCGCCGAGCTTCATCGCGGTGTCGATCGACTCGACCGATCCGACGCCCTCGTAGAGCGTGTAGATCGCCTCGTTGATCATCGGCAGCAGGATCCGGTTGACGATGAAGGCCGGGAAATCCTCCGACATCGTCGACGTCTTGCCGAGCTTCGCGATGAACGCCTTGGCGGACTCGTAGGTCGTGTCCTCGGTGGCGATGCCGCGGATCAGCTCGACGAGCTGCATCACCGGCACCGGGTTCATGAAGTGGATGCCGATGAACTTCTCCGGCCGGTCGGTCGCGGCCGCCAGACGGGTGATGGAGATCGACGACGTGTTCGTCGCCACCAGGGTCTCCGGCCGCAGCGATCCGCAGAGCGTGCTGAAGATCTCCCGCTTGGTGGCCTCGTTCTCGGTCGCCGCCTCGATGACCAGATCGCACGGTTCCAGGGCGGCGAAATCGCGGGCGGGGACGATGCGCGCGCGGGCCTCGCCGCTGTCGCCCTCCGTCAGCGTGCCCTTCGAGACGAGGCGCGCGAGGCTGCCCTCGATCACCGTCAGGCCGTTCTCGAGCCGGGCGGGGTCGCGATCGTTCAGCAGGACATCGAGGCCGGCGGTGGCGCAGACCTGCGCGATGCCGCTGCCCATCTGGCCCGCGCCGACGATGCCGACCCGCTTGATCTCCATATGCATGTGCCGACCTGTGCCCCCAATGCGAATGCCGCGACACGGCCGCGCCGCCCACGGGGCGGCACGAACGCGACGGCACCGCGCGAAGTCTCGCCGTTGCAGCCTTCTAGACCAATCCTCGATCCGGAAGGAACCCGTGATGCCGCGTTCTGCGACAATGCTCGCGGATTGCCGGAACCGGTTCCGTTACTGGCCCTTGGCTTTCCCGATCTCGGATTGCAGCTCAGGCACGACCTGGAAGAGGTCACCGACGAGCCCGTAATCGGCCACCTGGAAGATCGGCGCGTCCTCGTCCTTGTTGATGGCGACGATGACCTTCGAGTCCTTCATGCCGGCGAGGTGCTGGATCGCGCCCGAGATGCCCACCGCGACGTAGAGGTCCGGCGCCACAACCTTGCCGGTCTGCCCCACCTGCCAGTCGTTCGGCGCGTATCCGGCGTCGACGGCGGCGCGCGAGGCGCCGACGGCGGCGCCGAGCGTGTCGGCCAGCGGCTCGATCAGCTCGTGGAACTTGTCCGACGAGCCCAGCGAGCGGCCGCCCGACACGATGATCCGCGCCGAGGCCAGCTCCGGCCGGTCGGACTTGGCGATCTCCTCGCCCTTGAAGCTCGAGCCGCCCGCCTCGGGCGCGGCCGCCGACACGGCCTCCACCGGCGCCGCGGCGCCACCCTCTTCCGCGGCCTTGAACGCCGCCGTGCGCACCGTGATCACCTTCTTGCCGGCGGGCGCCTGCACGGTCTGGATCGCGTTGCCGGCGTAGATCGGACGCTCGAACGTGTCGGGCGCGACGACCTTGATGATGTCGGAGACCTG
The DNA here is from genome assembly GCF_052045615.1 of Methylobacterium sp. 22177. Lineage (NCBI taxonomy): Bacteria > Pseudomonadati > Pseudomonadota > Alphaproteobacteria > Hyphomicrobiales > Methylobacteriaceae > Methylobacterium > Methylobacterium sp. 22177. Next base: position 4,400 of record NZ_JBQEPK010000017.1, read on the forward strand.
CGCGACATCGAGCAGGGCGGCCACGCGCGGCAGCACGTTCTTGCCCGTGGTCGAGGCCGAGGCGATGATCGTGTCGTAGGGTTCGGCGATGGCGGCGATCAGGGCCGCGACGGGCTCGGCGAGGTCGTGGTCGTAGACGCCGTCCTCGGCGTTCAGGACCTTCTCGACGCCGTCGAGCTTCCCGGCGGCCTCGGCCACGGCCTTCGAGCCCGTGCCCAGCACCAGGGCGTGGATCGGGCCGCCGATCTCCTTGGCGGCGGCGAGCGCCTTCAGCGTGCTGTCCTTGATCTGGCCGTTGCCGTGCTCGACGAAGAGGAGTGTCGTCATGGTCTGGGGGTGCCCTCGAGGGTGATGGTGCGGGGCTCGACCGTCGACCGGGAGCCCCGCCTGCGGATCAGATGACGCCGGCTTCGACCTTGAGCTTCTGGACGAGCTCGGCCGCGGAAGCGACCTTCACGCCGGCCGAGCGGCCCGGCGGCTCGGCGGTCTTCAGCACGGTGAGCCGCGGGGTCACGTCGACGCCCAGCGCGTCGGGTGCCAGCTCCTCCAGGGGCTTCTTCTTGGCCTTCATGATGTTGGGCAGCGACGCGTAGCGCGGCTCGTTGAGGCGCAGGTCCGTCGTCACGATCGCCGGCAGCCTGAGGCTCACGGTCTGGAGGCCGCCGTCCACCTCGCGGGTGACGTCGAGGCTGCCCTCGCCGGGCTCGATCTTGTACGCGAAAGTGCCCTGCGGCCAGCCGAGCAGGGCGCCGAGCATCTGGCCGGTCTGGTTCGAGTCGTCGTCGATCGCCTGCTTGCCGAGGATGACGAGCTCCGGGCTCTCCTTCTCGACGACGGCCTTCAGGAGCTTCGCGACGGCGAGCGGCTCGCAGTTCACGTCGGTCTTGACCAGGATCGCGCGGTCGGCACCCATGGCGAGCGCGGTGCGCAGCGTCTCCTGCGCCTGCTGCGGGCCGATCGACACGGCCACGATCTCGGTGACCTTGCCCTTCTCCTTGAGGCGGATCGCCTCCTCGACGGCGATCTCGTCGAAGGGGTTCATGGACATCTTGACGTTGGCGAGCTCGACGCCGGAGCCGTCGGCCTTCACGCGAATCTTGACGTTGTAGTCCACCACCCGCTTGACGGGCACCAGCACCTTCATGGCGGTCACGATCCTTCCCCGGAGGATTCTTGTCGTCGTGCAGGCCACTCCCACGGGCGCTCGGAGGCGCAGCGTGGCCGGGGCACGCAAGGCGCCGGACCGTAACGGCCACATTTCCGCCTTGTCAACGCGGCGCCGTGGCGGCCCCGCGAAAACCCGCGATGCCGGCTCAGCGATTGGCGCCGGGCACCCAGAGCACGTCGTCGGCGCCGTCGGCGTTCGCCGCCCGGCTCGCCACGAACAGGAAGTCCGACAGGCGGTTGAGGTAGCGCAGCGCCTCCGGCGAGACCGTCTCGCCCTCCCGCGCCGCGAGGCTGACCGCCAGCCGCTCGGCGCGCCGGCAGACGGTCCGGGCCAGGTGCAGGGCCGCCGCCGCGGGCGAGCCGCCGGGCAGCACGAAGGATTTCAGCGGCGGGATCGCTGCGTTGAGGGCGTCGATGTCGCGCTCCAGCCGGTCGACCTGGCTCGCCACGATGCGCAGCGGCTCGTAGGGGAGGGGCTCCGGGGTCGGCGGCGTCGCGAGGTCGGCGCCGAGGTCGAACAGGTCGTTCTGGATCGCCCCGAGCATCCCGTCGAGGGGGCCCTGGGTGTGCAGCCGCGCCATGCCGATACAGGCGTTGGTCTCGTCGACGGTGCCGTAGGTCTCGACCCGCAGGTCCGCCTTCGAGCGCCGCTGCCCGTCCGCCAGCGCGGTCGTCCCCTTGTCGCCGGTCCTCGTGTAGATGCGGTTGAGCTTGACCAAGGGGGGAATGCCTCAGAACGTGTAGCCGATCTTGCCGCCGTAATTGGTCAGGCCGCGGTTGTTGGCGCAGAGCCCGGCATTCGACATGTGCTCGACCGTCGCCATGATGCTCCAGTGCTCCGTCAGGCGGAAGCCCAGGGCGGCCGCCTCGCGGAACATCGGCGAGCAGCCGAGGGTGTTGAAGCCGTAGGGCGTCTCGGCCTTCGGGCCGGTCCAGCCGTTATGCGCCACGCCGCCGAAGAACCCGTCGAGGAACACGCGGCGGTTGAAGGTCTCGGGGAAGATCTCGAGGGTCCAGGTCGCGCCGAGATAGGCGTAGCTGGTCCGGCCGCCGGTGTTGTAGCTGCCGCCGACCGTCGGGCGCGGCACGAAGGCCTGCCAGAACGGGTCGTCGCTGATGCGCGGCTTGGCGAACAGGATCTCGCCGTTGACGTTCGCCTTGCTGAAACCGGGGAGCTTGCCCTCGGCGCTGCCGGGATCCTGCACCGCGCCGCCGATGCGGATCTCCGACACGATGCTGAGCGGCTGGACGGGCGCCGCGTAGGCAGCGGGCGGGGGCGGCGACGCGAGGTCCGCGGCCGCGGCCGGCAGGATCGCCGCCGCGGTCAGATAGCCGAACACACAGAGGCGGGAAGGGGCAGTCATGCGGGCTCGGCCGTTCAGGCGCAGCGATTTGCTTCTACCGAGCGTAGCAGAGGCCCGCCGAGCGCGGCGGGCAATTCATCCTTTACCCAATCGAAAGGTGTTGGGTGCGGCGGCGCGGTCACACCCCCCCGGCCGCCCTCAGGCGGACCGCCACCAGACCACGCCCATGATGATCACGATCGCCACGAACTGCAGGAGCACGCGCAGGCGCATCAGCTTCTGCGAGAGGTTGACGCTGCCGCCGCGCATCATGTTGGCGAGGCCCAGGACGAGGACGGCCGCGACGGCCAGGCAGGCGATCAGGACGAGGGTGTTGGACGACATGCGGTCGAAGATCCGGGTGGGGCGGGAGCCGCGATCCGGCTCCGCGCGTCGTGTTGTGGCGGGCGCTCAGTTGCGGCGGAGCAGGCGCTCGAAATAGTCCAGCTCCTCGCGGGGACGGCTCGGGTCGCCCAGCTTGCGCCGCAGCTCCTCCATGATGCGCCGGGCGCGCTGGACCGCCGATTCGTCGGCCGTGGGGACGCGGACCCGCCCGTCGCTCATGTCGCGGCCGCGGGTCGGCCGCCCGAGGGGATCGTCGTCGCGCGCCCCGGCCTGACCCTGCTGGCCCGGCTGCTGGCCGCCCTCCTGCTGACCCTCGCCCTGGCCCTCAGCCATCTCCTGCATCTGCTGGGCCATGCCGTCGGCGCCGCGTTTGAGGCCGTCGAGGGCGCGCCCCTGCGCGTCGACCGCCCCGTCCGAATCGCCGTCCTTCAGGGCGTTCTCGGCCTCGCGCATGGCCTCCTCGGCGTCGGAGAGACCCTGCTCGCCGCGCATGCCGTTCTCCTTCATGCGCTTCTGGAGGTCCTCGAGCCGCTGCCGGAGCGCCTGCTGGCGCTCGCCGACGCCGCCCTGCTGGCCCTCGCCCTGCTGCCCTTGGCCTTGCTGCCCCTGGCCCTGCTGGCCCTGCCCTTGCTGCCCCTTCTGACCCTGCTGGCGCTGGCCCTGCTGCCCCTGGCCCTGCTGGCCGCGCTGGCCCTGCTGCGGCTGGCCGCGATTCTGCGGGCGCTGGCCGCCGCGCTGCTCCTCGCCGTCCTTGAAGGTCTCGTCGCGCAGGCCCTGCTGCTCCCGCGACATCGCGTCGAGGTCGCGCATCTGCTTTTGCATCTCGCGGGACGCCTGATCGGAGCGGCCACCGCGCTCGGCGGTCTGGAGATTCTCCAGGATGTTGCGCAGCTGCTCCATCAGGCGCTGCGCCTCGGCGGTGTCGCCGCGCTTCATCGCCTCCGCCATGTCCTGGATCATCTTGTCGAGATCCTCCGGCGTGACGGTCTTGGTCTGTCCGTTGTTCTGGCCGCGCTCGCTCTGCTCGCGGGGCTCGCGGCCCTGCTTCTGCGCCATCTCGGACAGGAACTTGTCGAGCGCCTGCTTCAGGTCCTGCGTCAGCCGCTTGATCTCGTCGTCGGGCGCGTTGCGCTCGATCGCCTCCTTCAGCCGGTCCTGGGCCTGACGGAGCTGCTTCTCGGCATCCGAGAGGTCGCCGTCCTCGATCTTGAGGGCCATCTCCCACAGGAGGTCGGCCACCGCGACGAGGTCGGAATCCGTGCGCGCGCGGCGCAGCCGCTCGGTCGCCGTGCGCAGGCCGAGGAAGATCGCGGGCTGCGGCGTGAAGGTGTCGGGCGCGACCAGCAGGGCGTCCAGCGCCCCCTGGACCCAGCGACGATCCGTGTCGGGCGCGGTGACGAGGCGGCGCCGCTGCTCGGCGAGCGCCCGCGCCAGCGGCTCGCGGAACGGCCGCGCCGGCAGGACGATCTCGGTGTCCGGCGTGCGCCCCTCCTGGCCGGCCTCGTCCTTGACGACGATGCGGTAGCGGACCTTCGCGCCGGACCACGGACTGTCCGTGAGGTCCACGAGGGTCTTGGTATCGGTGTCGCCGCTCGCGTCGCCGGGCAGCGCGAGGTTGATCTGCGGGACCGGGACCAGGGCGCGGGCGGATTTCAGCGGCTCGATCACCGCCTCGGCCGAGCTGATCCCGTAATCGTCCTTCGCCCGGTAGGTGAGGTTGAAGGTGCCGCGCCCGTTCACCTCGGGACCGCCGACGGCGGTCACCTCCGGCGGCCGGTCGGGGATCGCGTCGACGGTCAGGCGCTGCTTGCCCGCCGGGGTCACGATCGTCAGCGCGGCGCCCCCGACGATGCGGTAGCGCTCCTCGCGCAGATCGGGGCGCGCCTCCTGGCCCGGGACCGGGACCAGGCCGGCATTGGGCGTGAGGGTCGTCTCGGACGCGGCCTTGCCCTGGCCGGCGATCCGCACGATCAGCTGGGCATTGACGGGCGCGCGCAGGTGCTGGTCGCTCCCGTCCATCGCGATCAGCAGCGGCGGGAGCCGCGTGTAGAGCGGCGGGTCGATCCAGCCGTCCACGCGAAAGTTGGGCCCCGGCGCCGCCGGCTCCTGCCAGTCGAAGGCGGCACCGATCCTCTGGCGCCACTCGGGACCGGCCACGAACAGGCTCGCGACCGCCGCGACCACGAGGCCGGCGCGCAGCGCGAAGGGATCGTGCCGGGTCATGCCCGGCCGCGGCAGGCCGACCCGCAGGGCCGAGATCGCCTGCGCGGCCCGGCGCTGGTGGAGATCCCACAGCAGCCGGCTCCCCGGATCGGCGGCACCGACGGCGAGGCTGTCCTCGGCCGCCGAGGCCGGCCCGTGGCGCAGCTTCGGGTCGCGGGACGCGGCCTCGCGGTCGAGCCGCGCCAGGGCCAGGCGCCGGTCCGGCCGTCCGACGTGGATCAGCGGCAGGAGCGCGGCCACGAGGAGGGCGCCGAGGGCGCCGAGGCCGATCTGGCGCCAGAGCGGCGTGAGGTCGAGCCACACGCCCGCCCAGGAGACGACCAGGAAGAGCAGACCGACGCCGATCCCGCGCCAGAGCACCGGCCACGCCTGCTCCCACAGGGCGGCCGCCCGCGCCTGCGCCACGAGCCGGTCGAGCCGCGTGGACGCCGCGTCCGCTCCGCCCGCGCTGGTCTTGCTCTCGGTGCCGTTCCTGCCGATCACGCCGACCGTTCCGCCTCACGCCGAAGGAGTGGCCCACGGAGCCGCGCTCGGCGGGCCCCGTCACACGTGCCTAGCATGGTGGGCCGCGCAGGTCGGCGGGTCAAATCGGCGCGACGCGCCCGACCGGCCCGGTCAGTTGTGCGCCTGGATGAAGTTGCGCACCTGCGGGTAGATCTGCGTCTCCCAGCGCCGACCGGCGAAGACGCCGTAATGGCCGACGCCGGCCTGGAGGTGGTGGGTGCGCATGTACGGGGCGAGGTCCGAGCACAGGTCGTGGGCCGCCATGGTCTGCCCGACCGCGCAGATGTCGTCCCGCTCGCCCTCGACCGTCATCAGCGCCGTGCGGCGGATCGCGCGCAGGTCGATCGGCTCGCCCCGGTACGACACCGCGTTCCGGGCCAGGGCGTGGTCCTGGAACACGGTCTTGACCGTCTCCAGGTAGAAATCGGCCGCGAGGTCGAGCACGGCGAAGTACTCGTCGTAGAAGGTCTCGATCGCCTCGGCCTTGTCGTGCTCGCCGTTGGCCATGTGCCAGAACAGGTCGGCGTGGCCCTGGATGTGGCGCTTGGCGTTCATCGCCATGAAGGCCGAGACCTGCACGAATCCCGGATAGACCTTGCGGCCGGCGCCCTTGTGGCGCGACGGCACCGTCGCGATCAGGTTCTTCTCGAACCACTCGATCGGCTTGGAGGTCGCGAGCTCGTTCACGCCCGTCGGGTTGATCCGGCAATCCACCGGACCGGCCATCAGGGTCATGCTGCGCGGTGCGGCCGGATCCTTCGCCTGCGCCATCGCGGCGGCGGCCACGAGGGCCTGCACGGCGGGCTGGCACACCGCCACCATGTGGGCGCCTTCGCCCATCGTCCGCAGGAAGCGGATGAGGTGGCTCACGTAGTCGTCGAAGCCGAACGTCCCCTCGGCGAGCGGCACGTCGCGGGCGTTGTGCCAGTCGGTGATGTAGACGTCGTGGTCCGGCAGCATCGTGCGCACGGTGGCGCGGAGCAGCGTGGCGAAGTGGCCCGACATCGGCGCCACCATCAGCACCTTGGGCTGCTCGGTGTGGATGTCCTTCTTGAAGTGGAGCAGCGTGGCGAAGGGCGTGACCTCGACCGCCTCCTCTGAGACCGGGACGCTCCGGTTCCCGACGGTCACCGAGTCGATGCCGTAGGGCGGCCGCGCGAAGGTCAGGCCGGCGCGCATCATCATGCGGGCGCCGGCGGACATCCAGGTCGCCGGCTCGCCCCACCCGACCCAGGGCGACCAGATGTCGTTCAGCAGCCGGCCCCACGCCCGGGTCTGGGCGGCGATGTCGGTCTGCAGGTCGAACGCGTCGTACAGCATCGGGCAGGCACTCGCTTGAGCCCTGCCCGGCACGCGGGCTATCGGGGCGGCGACGTTGGCGGATGCCGGAGTGGGGGTTGCATCAGCGTGGCCGTGCAGGATGGGTCCCGTTCCCGGGGGCGGCAACTGTCCGTTGGGCGGATGCGAACAAGAATCGTCGCGACGTGACTTTGATGCACCAGACGCCGCGCCGGTCACGCTGGTGCGCGCCGAATCGCCTGGCGCAGCCCTGGCCTCACGAGGCGCGGCGGATCGCGGGACGCGGCTCGGCCTCGCTCCGGCGATGCTCGCAGGCGACCTTGAGGTAGCGGTCGCTGCCCCCCGGCAACCCGGCCTGGGCGGCCATCGTCTGGGCGTGCATCAGGCATTCCATCGGCGTGTGCGCCGGCGCGATGATGACGTCGAGGGCGGTGTCCCGGGAGCAGTCCTGGGCCAGCAGCGTGCCGGCACAGACGAGGGCAACGGAGAGCAATTCCGACATGACGGACCTCAGCTTCGAGTGATCGAAAGGTCCGCGGGGTGCTCCGGCGTGCGAGCCACCGCGTTGTCGTTGCCTGGGGGCTTCCTCCGGTTGCTGGAGACTTCGAAGCACGTCACGTGCCAGCGCGGCGCGGGGCCTCGGAGGCCGGGGACGTGGCGATCGGGCCGGGCTCAGTCGCGGGCGGGAAGCCAGTGCGTCTCCGGCTCGTCCGCCGGCAGGAGCGCCGCGACCGCGTCGAGATCGACCACGTACTGGTCTGTGAGCCGTTGCCACATCTCGATCGGCGAGGCGACCTGCGGCCGGAGCCCGTCGAGGGCGCGGGCGAGCAGGGCGGCGTTGACGAGCTTCGGGCGCTGCACGAGCGGATCAGCGTTCAGCATCGATGACGATCCCATTCGGATGCCGCCATCCTCGGTCGATCGTGGTTAACGCCGGGTTACGGCCGCGGTCGTGACCTTGGGCTGTTCTTGCGAGCACCGCCGGGCGGATCTCTAATCTGGATCCGCTGCCGGGTTGGACGTCCCGATGCGCCGCCGAACCTGACCGGTGCTGCCGGCGCGCGTGCCGGGCGGTCAGGGATCGCGCGCTCGAGGCGGCGCGCGCCCGCGCCAACGGCCTGGCCCGCTCGAGTTCACAAGCCGGACCCCTTCCCTTATCAGGCTGGCGCATCGAGCCTGTCCCGGCCGACGAAGTGCCGCCGCGCAGGGCGCGCACGGCTCCGGTCGCGCGGCTCCGGTCGATTGTGCGAACGGGACATCATGGACGCCAAACCTGAAGCGATCGGCGCGACGCCGGAGCCGACAGCGCGACTCGTGCTCGCCTCCGCTTCGCCGCGCCGCCTCGCGCTCCTCCAGCAGATCGGGATCGAGCCGGCGGCGCTCCTGCCGGCCGAGATCGACGAGACGCCGCGCAAGGCCGAGCCGCCGCGCGAGCTGGCGCGCCGCCTCGCGCGGACGAAGCTCGCCACCGCCGAGGCGGCGCTTCACCTGGAGGACACCGCGACACCCACCTGGCTCCTGTCGGCCGACACGGTGGTGGCGGTCGGGCGGCGCGTCCTGCCGAAGGCCGAGGTTCCCGACGAGGCCGCGGATTGCCTGCGCCTGCTCTCGGGGCGGCAGCACCGGGTCTACACGGCCGTCTGCGTCCTCTCGCCCCGCGGGCGCCGCGAGCGGATCGTCGAGAGCCGCGTCCGGTTCAAGCGCCTCTCGGGCCGCGACATCCAGGGCTACGTGGCCTCGGGCGAGTGGCGCGGCAAAGCCGGCGGCTACGCGATCCAGGGACTGGCCGGAGCCTTCGTGGTGAAGCTGGTCGGCTCGTACAGCGGCGTGGTCGGCCTGCCGCTCTACGAGACCCTCAGTCTGCTCGACGGCGAGGGCTATCCCGTCCGGGCCGGGTGGGGCGCCCTGGCATGAGCCGCGAACGCCGGCCGCCGCCCTGTCCGATCTGCCGACAGCCGTCCGTGCCGGATTTCCGGCCGTTCTGCTCCCAGCGCTGCGCCGACGTCGATCTCGGGCGCTGGCTCAACGAGCGCTACGCGATACCCGAGGAGCGCGATCCGGACGCGCCGCCGCCCTCGCCGGATCCGGAGGACTGAATTTTTCGGCCTTCCGGTCACGTCGGCGTCACGCGAGGCTGGACAGGCCGCCAAGCACTCACTATACCCCGCGACGTCCGAGGCCGACACCGGCGCGGACGACGCCCAGGTAGCTCAGTTGGTAGAGCATGCGACTGAAAATCGCAGTGTCGGCGGTTCGACTCCGTCCCTGGGCACCATCAGCTCGCTGAGCGCCCGATCCTCGGATCGATAGAGCCCGCGACCGAGAACACGCCTCCTTCTCGACGATGAGCGGTCTCAGCGCGCGCGTGCCCGTCAGCGCGTCTCCGCATCGCGCAGGTGCAGGTAGGTCGGGTCGAACTCCGCCGCCTCCTGCAGCCCGGCCCAGTCGTTGACGGTGAGGCGGCGACCCCGCAGCGCGATGAGGCCGGCGGCTCGCAGATCGCGTACCGTGCGGTTGACGTGGACCGACGTGATGCCGAGGGCATCCGCGAGTTCCGGCTGCGTCATCGGCAGGTCGCAGGTCAGGTCGGGCGCCAGCCCGACCGCGCCGAGCCGCGTCACCAGCTCGCAGAACAGGTGGGCCATCCGGGCATAGGCTTCGCGGCGCCCGGTATTGAGCATCCACTCCCGGACCATGGCGGCGTCGATCAGCGTCGCGCGCCAGAACACCTCGTTGAGCCGCGGGTGTGCCCGCAGCATGGCACGGACCGCGTCGTGCTGGACGAAGCCGAGGCGGCAGGCGCTCACCGTGGCGATGTTGATGTCGAGCACCTCCAGGAACAGGCTCTGGAAATCCGGCACGTCCCCGGGGACATGGTAGCTCATCACCTGCCGCTTGCCCGCACGGGTCGACTTGTAGGTGCAGGCGATCCCGCTGAGCAGCGCGAAGCTCCGGGACGGGCGGTCGCCCTCCCGGATGATGTCCTGATTGGGCTCGAACTGGGCGACCTGCATGGGGATCGTGGCGAGCGCGGCGCGCTCCGCGTCGGTCAGCCGGAACAGGGCCACCGTCTCGATCCGGCGTAGGAACGGGTCTCTGCCCGACGGTTGGGGTGTCTCGTACATCGCGCCTCGGCCGTCCGGGAGACGCGTTCGGCGCCTTGCGGCCGGTCATCCACCGTCGTTGGTCCCCGCGTAAGTGTAGGGTTCCGGGCGGGCCCGACCAGGGCGAGGGCGGGCGCCGCGCGCCCTCGCGGGGGCCAGGACTGGAATTTCCCGGCCCGTCCGCGCACAGAGGTCCGACGGCGCGGTCGCCGTTCAGCCTGACGGAAAGCCCGATGAACACGGCAGATCTCGCCCCGCACGCGCATCAGGTCCTGCGCGACGCGACCCTGCCCGAGTTGCCCCGGCACTACCGCGGCAAGGTTCGGGACAATTACGACCTCCCTGACGGCCGGCGCATCCTCATCACCTCGGACCGGATCAGCGCCTTCGACCGGGCGCTCGCGGCCATCCCGTTCAAGGGCCAGGTCCTGACCCAGACCGCCCGCTACTGGTTCGAGCAGACCGCCGACCTCTGCCCGAACCACGTCATCGCCTATCCCGACCCGAACGTGGTGGTCGGCCGGCGCCTCGAGATCCTACCCGTGGAGGTGGTGGTGCGCGGCTACCTCGCGGGCACCACATCGACGTCGATCCTGACGCGCTACCGCGCCGGCGAGCGGGACATGTACGGCCACCGCTTCCCCGACGAGATGCGGCCGAACCAGCGGCTGCCGGAGGCGATCATCACGCCGACCACCAAGGCGTTCGACGGCGGCCACGACGAGCCGCTCACCGAGGCGGAGATCCTCGAGCGCGGATTGCTGACGCGCGCGCAGTGGCGGACCGTGTCCGAGGCGGCCCTGGCGCTGTTCGCGCGCGGGACGGCCCTGGCGGCGGAGCGCGGCCTGATCCTGGCCGACACGAAGTACGAGTTCGGAACGGATCCGGAAGGCCGGATCGTCCTCGCCGACGAGATCCACACGCCGGACAGCAGCCGGTACTGGTTCGCCCAGAGCTATCCCGAGCGCTTCGCCGCGGGTTCGGCCCCGGAGAGCTTCGACAAGGACTTCGTGCGCAACTGGGTCGTCGCCCGCTGCGACCCCTACAAGGACCCGATCCCGGAGATTCCGGCCGAGGTCGTCCTGGAGACCGCCGCGGTCTACATCCGCGCCTACGAGACGATCACCGGCGCGCGCTTCGTCCTGCCGGACCCGGCGGAGGATCCCCTGGAGCGGATCCGGCGCAACATCGCCGCCTACCTCGCGGCCTAGCTGCGATACGCGGAGAGGGGTGCGGCGCCCGGCGCCGCACCCGGTCGAGCGTGTCAGGCCGCGACGGCGATCGGGGCCGGCGACGGCGCGTCCATGGCGCGCAGGTAGACGTCGAGGAGCGTCTCCTGCTCGTCGCGCTCGTCCTTGTCCTGCTTGCGGATCTTCAGGATCTCCTTGAGCACCTTCACGTCGAGACCCTCGCCCTTGGCCTCGGCGAAGACCTCCTTCTTGGCCTCCATCAGGTCCTTGATCTCCTCCTCCAGCCGTTCCACGCGCTCGATGATCGAGCGGATGCGGTCGCCCGCGACGCCCACGGTGTCGGTCATGTCGGTCATGCAGTCCCTCGTCGGATGACGGCGGCACCCTCGCCGCGACACGGTAAGCGGCGGGTTAAGGCTGGGCCGGAGCCCGGACCCGGCCCTGGATCCAGCCGACGATCGCGTCCGCCACCGCGTCGCTGTTCGATTCCAGCATCATCATGTGGCCGTTGCCGCGGATGCCGTGCTCGGCGAGCGCCAGCCGGTCCGGTCGCGCCCCGGCCTGGGTCAGGAAGGCCGCCGTGCAATCGTCCATGGTGGCCCGGAACGAGGCCTCGGCGGTGACGATCACCGCCGGGACCCGGGCGAGGTTCGGCAACCGGCGCGCGGGCTCGGCCTGGAGCCAGCAGCGGATCTTGTCGGGCGCGGCGGCGCTCTCGGCCTGGACGACCGTCAAGTCGGCCGGACCGCTCACCGGCGGCTCGAAGTGCAGCGGCACCCGGGTGATGCCGTAGGGCCGCGCCCGGGACTCGCCGACGCGCTCGTACCACTCCGCGCCGCCCTTGAAGCGGATGTCGTAGAAGGTCGGTCCGTTGGGCTCCACGGCCACGTGCGCCTTCACGAGGTCGGGCCGCTGATCGGAGACCGCCCAGCCGAAGACGCCCGCCTGCGAGTGCGTCAGCAGGATCGCGGGGCCGATCGTCTCGAGCAGCGCGACCAGCGCCGGATCGACCAGTTCCTCGCTCTTCAGCGCGCTGGCGATGTAGGGCACCTGGGAGAGGTAGAACTGGTCGAAGGCGGCGTTGCCGCGGACTCCCGCGCCGCCCGGCCACTGCGTGTGAAGCTTCGCCTGCGGGTAGAGCGCGAAGCGCTCCTGGCCGGTGAACACCGTCTCCAGATCCTCGGCGGGCAGGCGGGCGTAGGGACCGTAGGTGTCCGGGTCGCCGCCCGAGCGGCCGCGGCCGACCTGGTCGACGACGTAGACCGCGAAGCCCTTCGCGGCGAAGCGGTCGGCCCAGCCCGGGCGCCCGTCCGGGGTGCCGAGGAAGTTGGTCCCGGTCTGCGCGGTGCCGTGCACCAGGACGATCGGGTAGGGCTGCGTCACCCGCTCCGGGGCGCGGTACTCCACGAACATCTGCCCGGACGCCGTCGTCTTGCCGCCCGCCGTGGCGTAGCGGCCGCCGACGAAGAGGTAGCCCGCGGGCCGCGTCGGCCTGAACGGCGCGTCGGCGGTTCCCGGCTCGGCGGCCCCGGAGCGCGCTGCGGTCGCGAGACAGAGCAGGGCCAGCGCCCCGACGGCGGCATTCCTGAACATGGCGTCCTCCCGCGGGCGTCTGGCGCGCCCGGCGGGAGCCATATCAGCGTGAAAGGCCGGCCCGGTCCAGCCGGGCGGCCCTCGTTCAGGCGTGGGCGAGACGGGGCTTCTTGCCCAGCGCCTCCTCGACGGTGCCGGCGCCGTCGAGATAGCCGTGGACCTTGGGGTTCGGCATGATCAGCGAGGCCACGAAGGCGACCGCCATCAGGACAGTCACGTACCAGAAGAACGTGCTCTCCATGCCGTTGTCCTTGAACCACAGGGCGACGAACTCGGCGGTGCCGCCGAAGGTGGCGTTGGCGACCGCGTAGGACAGGCCGACGCCGAGGGCGCGGACGTTGGTGGGGAACAGCTCCGCTTTCACGATGCCGCTGATGCCCGTGTAGAACGACACCACCGCGAGGCCGAGGGAGATCAGCGCGAAGGCGAGGTAGGGGTCCTTGTTGGTCCCGAGAGCCGTCATCAGCGGCACCACCATGAGCGTGCCGAGGCCGCTGTAGAGCAGCATGTTGGCCTTCCGGCCGATCCTGTCGGAGAGCGCGCCGAAGAGCGGCTGGATGATCATGTAGACGAACAGCACCGCCGTCATCGTCTGCGACGCCGAGGTCTTCGGCATGCCGGCGGTGTTGACGAGGTATTTCTGCATGTACGTCGTGAAGGTGTAGAAGCTCAGGGAGCCGCCGGCCGTGTAGGCGACCACGACCAGGAACGCCCGCCAGTGCTTGGCCAGCGCCGAGAAGGTGCCGGCGGTCTCCTTGTCGCTGCTGTCCTTCGTCTCGGCCAGCGAGCGCCGCAGATAGAGCGCGACGACCGCCAGCGCGGCGCCGATGAAGAACGGGATGCGCCAGCCCCACGCGGTGAGTTCCTGACCGGTCATTACCGTCTGCAGCAGCACCAGGACCAGCGAGGCGAGGAGCTGGCCGCCGATCAGCGTGACGTACTGGAACGAGGCGAAGAAGCCGCGCCGGCCCTTGATCGCCACCTCGCTCATGTAGGTGGCCGAAGTGCCGTACTCGCCGCCGACCGACAGGCCCTGGAGCATGCGGGCGAGGAGCAGCAGCACGGGCGCCAGCGTGCCGACATGCTCGTAGGTCGGCAGGATGCCGATCAGCAGCGAGCCGAAGCACATCATCAGCACCGAGATGACCATCGAGGTCCGGCGGCCGACCCGGTCGGCGATGCGCCCGAACAGCCATCCGCCGATCGGGCGCATGAAGAAGCCCACCGCGAAGATGCCGGCGGTCTGCAGGAGCTGGCTGGTGGAATCGCCCTTCGGGAAGAAGGCCGGCGCGAAGTAGAGCGCGAAGAACGCGTAGCAGTAGAAGTCGTACCACTCGACGAGATTGCCCGAGGACGATCCGACGATCGCCCAGATCCGGCGCTTCCGGTCCGCAGCATCATCGAGGGCACTCGGTGCGATACCGATCGTATCGTCTCGAGAGGCGGACATGGCGTCTCCGTGGATCAATCTTGATGCCGGCCGAAACCGGTCTCTTCTTCGTGCGGCGCGACGTTACAGGTGACGCGCCTGATCGCAAGACCGTGATCCGACTTAGCCGAGGACAGCGCGGGCGGGTGTCACCGGCCGCGCGTCCACAGTGCCGCGGGACGGAACGGTTCGCCCCGAGGCCCCGTTGCGGCCCGGCGTGGGCGTCGATGGCGCTCCGACCACCCCAGGAGGAGAAGCCATGAAGCGGATTCTGAGAGACACGGTCGCGGCGGCCCTCGTCGTCGCCGGAGCGGCGACGGCGTTCGCGCAGGGCGGCCCGGGCGGCGGCGGGGCCGGACCCGGTGGCGGCGGCGCCGGCGGTCCCGGTGGCGCGGCCGGTGCGGGCGCCGGTCCGGCCGGTGGCGGTGCGGGCGGCGGTGCGGGCGGCGGCATGCGGGGTGGCGCCGGCGGGGCCGAGGGCGGGGCGATGCGCGGTCCCGGCGGGGCCGAGGGTGGCCCGCGCGGCGCCGAGCCGGGCGGCGCCGCCGGTCGCGGTACCGAGGGGCCGGGCCGTCCGGGCGGCGCGGCCGAGCGCAACGGACCGGCGGACCGGGGCGGGCCGGCCGCGAATCCCGGTGCCGGCGATCGCGGGGACCGGGGCGAGCGGGGTGGGCGCGAGCCCGGCGCCGGTCCCGAGCGCGGCAACCGCGACGCGGCCGGTCCCGCGCGCGGCGATCGCGGTCCGGCCGCGGAACGGGGTGGCCGCGCCGGCGCCCGCGACCGCGGCGCCGTCCGCGGCGCTGTCGGCCGCCTCGATACCCGTCAGCGGACCGAGTTCCGCAGCTCGATCACGCGCCTGGGTGTCTCGCCGCTCCGGGACGTGGCCTTCGGTCTGGCGGTGGGCACGGCGATCCCGCGCTCGATCACCCTCCACCGGCTGCCGCCGGCGATCATCGAGCTGGTGCCGGAATACGAAGGTTACGACTTCATCCTCGTGCGGGACGATATCGTGATCATCGATCCAGACACCTACGAGATCGTGGACGTGATCCCGGCCTGAGCGGGCGGTCACAGGACGATCGGTGTGCCGGGCGGATCCTCTGCCCGGTGCCCTCTACCGCCCGCCGTCCAGGAGCTTCGACACCACGCGCGCCGTGTAGTCGACCATCGGCACGATCCGCGCGTAGTTGAGCCGGGTCGGACCGATCACGCCGACGACGCCGACGATCTTCTGCGAACCGTCGCGGAACGGCGCCGCGATCAGCGAGGAGCCCGACAGCGAGAACAGCTTGTTCTCCGAGCCGATGAAGATCCGCACGCCCTCGCCGCCCTCGGCGCGGGACAGGAGATCGATCACGTCCTTCTGGGTCTCCAGATCGTTGAACAGCAGGCGGATGCGCTCGAGGTCCTCGACCGCGCGCAGGTCGTCGAGCAGGTTGGCCTGCCCGCGCACGATCAGCTGGCGCGCCTCCGACGGGCCGACCGGCGTGGCGAGCCCGGCATCGACGAGGCGCTCGGTGATCGCGTCGAGCTCCCGCTTCATCGCCTTGCGGCCGGCCTCGATCTCGGCGCGGAGCGTGCCGAGCGTGCGGCCCTGCAGGCGCGCGTTCAGGAAGTTCGTCGCCTCCTGGAGCGCGCCGGCCGGCAGGCCCGGCGGCAGGTCCACGAGGCGGTTCTCCACCGAGCCGTCGTCCGAGACGAGGATGACGAGGGCCCGGGCCGGATCGAGGCGCACGAACTCGATGTGCTTCAGGTTGACGTTCGCCTTCGTGGTCAGGACGACCCCGGCGCCCCGGGAGACCCCGGACAGCATGGTCGAGGCCTCGGCCAGGGCCGAGTCGAACGTGTGGCCCGAGGCGGCGGCGCGCATCTGCGCCTCGATCCGCGCCTGCTCGTCCTGGCTGACGTCGCCGAGCTCGAGCATCGCGTCGACGAAGAAGCGCAGGCCCAATTCCGTCGGCAGGCGGCCTGCGGACGTGTGCGGGGCGAAGATCAGGCCGGAATGCTCCAGATCCGCCATGACGTTGCGGATCGAGGCCGGCGACAGCGCCATCGGGAGGATGCGCGCCAGGTTCCGGGACCCGACCGGCTCGCCGGTGGTGAGGTAGCTCTCGACGATCTGCCGGAAGATCTCCCGGGCACGCTCGTTGAGGGCGGCGAGCGCCTGCATGGACTGGCCGTTCGGGAAGTTGGGACTGGGGTGTGTCACGAGGTCATCCTGTGGTCCGATCATGTCCAACCGTCCCGCGCGGATCAATCCGCACGGCGATGCTTGCCCGTGGTTGCGCGGCGGCCTAAGAGCGCGGCCCTCGACACTCTCGACAGAAGGGGCCCGCGATGCGGCCTTCCAAGCGTGCCGCCGACGAGTTGCGGCCCGTGAGCCTGGAGCGCGCGGTCTCGCGCTACGCCGAGGGCTCGTGCCTCGTCAGTTTCGGCAACACCCGGGTGCTCTGCACCGCGTCCCTGGAAGAGCGCGCGCCGCCGTGGCTGCGCGGTTCCGGCAAGGGCTGGGTCACGGCCGAGTACGCCATGCTCCCGCGTGCGACGCACGAACGCACCCGCCGCGAGGTCGGTTCCGGGAAACCGTCGGGCCGGACCCAGGAGATCCAGCGGCTGATCGGCCGGTCGCTGCGCGCCGTCACCAACCTGCCGGCCATGGGCGAGCGCCAGATCACGATCGACTGCGACGTGATCCAGGCCGACGGCGGCACCCGGACGGCCGCGATCACGGGCGCCTGGGTGGCGCTGCACGATTGCTTCGCCTGGATGCGGACGCGCTCGATCATCTCCGTCGATCCGCTGCGCGACCACGTCGCCGCCGTCTCGTGCGGCCTGTACAAGGGCACGCCGGTTCTCGACCTCGACTACGCCGAGGATTCGGCCGCCGAGACCGACGCCAACTTCGTGCTCACGGGCCGGGGCGGCATCGTCGAGGTGCAGGGCACCGCCGAGATGGAGCCCTTCACGCAGGAACAGCTCCTCGAACTCCTCGGCCTCGCCCGCGCCGGCACGGAGCGGCTGGTCGCCCTGCAGAAGGAGGCCATCGCGTGAGCCGCCGTCTGACCGGGAAGGTGGTGATCGCCACGCACAATGCCGGCAAACTCACCGAGATGCGCGAGCTGCTCGCGCCGTTCGGAATCGAGGCGGTGTCGGCGGGCGAACTCGGCCTGCCCGAGCCCGACGAGACCGGCACCCTGTTCGCCGAGAACGCGGCCATCAAGGCGCAAGCTGCGGCCGAGGCCACCGGACTGCCGGCCTTCGCCGACGATTCCGGCCTGTGCGTCGACGCCCTCGACGGGGCGCCGGGCATCTTCTCGGCCCGCTGGGCCGGCCCGACCAAGGACTTCGCCGGCGCGATGGCGCGGATCTTCGCCGAACTCGACCGGCGCGGCGCGGCCGACCGCCGGGCGCACTTCGTGTCCGCCCTGGTGCTGGCCTGGCCGGACGGACACACCGAGCTGTTCGAGGGACGGGTGTTCGGCGACCTCGTCGCCGCGAAGGGCTCCGCGGGCTTCGGCTACGACCCGATCTTCCGGCCGGACGGCCACGACCGCACCTTCGGCGAGATGACCGCCGAGGAGAAGCACGGCGTCGACTGGCAGAAGGGGCGGGGCCTGTCCCACCGCGCCCGCGCCTTCGTCGAGCTGAGCCGCGCCTGCCTCGCGCCCGGCGCCTGATTTGCCAAACGGGGCGCGGGCGCTCACATCCCCGCCATCATGTCATCGACCGGCCCGGACCATCCGACCCGCGACGCGGGCTTCGGGATCTACCTGCACTGGCCCTTCTGCGCCGCGAAGTGCCCGTACTGCGACTTCAACAGCCACGTCCGCCGCGCGGGCGTGGACGAGCCCCGCTTCCTCGCCGCCTTCCGCGCTGAGATCGCCCACAATGCCGCCCGCACGCCGGGCCGCACCGTCACCAGCATCTTCCTCGGCGGCGGCACGCCCTCGCTGATGCAGCCCGCGACCGTGGCCGGCCTGCTCGACGCGGTCGCGGCCCACTGGGCGGTCGCGCCGGACGCGGAAGTGACCCTCGAGGCCAACCCGTCGAGTGTCGAGGCCGGCCGCTTCCACGGCTACCGCGCGGCCGGGGTCAACCGTGTGTCGCTCGGCATCCAGGCCCTCGACGATGCCTCGCTGCGGACCCTGGGGCGCCTGCACGACACGGCACAGGCCCTGGACGCGATCGCCCTGGCGCAGTCGGCCTTCGCGCGGACCTCCTTCGACCTGATCTACGCGCGGCCCGGCCAGACGCCGGCGCTGTGGCGGGCGGAGCTCGCCGAGGCGCTCGCGCGGGCCGCGGAGCACCTCTCGCTCTACCAGCTCACCATCGAGCCCGGGACACCGTTCCACGGGCTCGCCGCCGCCGGCAAGCTGGTGACGCCGGACGACGAGGTCGGCCGCGCCCTCTACGACGTCACCCAGGATCTCTGCGCGAAGGCCGGCCTTCCGGCGTACGAGATCTCGAACCACGCGCGGCCCGGCGCCGAATCGCGGCACAACCTGCTCTACTGGCGCTACGGCGAGTATGCCGGCATCGGTCCGGGCGCCCACGGGCGGCTCGTGACGCCCGGGGGCCGGCTCGGAACCGTTACGGAGCGATCGCCCGAGGCGTGGCTCGCCCGGGTCGAGGCCGAGGGCCACGGGATCGTCGAGACCGAGATCCTCACCGCAGCCGATCAGGCCGACGAGTTCCTGGTGATGGGCCTGCGCCTGCGCGAGGGGATCGATCCCGACACCTACGCGGCCCTCAAGGGACGGCCGCTGAACGGCAACCGGATCGGCATGCTGATCGGGGACGGCCTGCTGGAGCGGCTGCCCGGCGGCCGCATCGCCGCCACGGCGCGCGGCGCGCCGGTGCTGAACGCGCTGGTCGCCGAACTCGCCGCCTGATCAGATCGCGGGCTTCGCGAGGACCCGGGGCGCGGGGCTGACGGGCGTCGCGGCGTTGTTGCGGATCTCGTAGACCGCGAGGGACCGGTCGCTCTGACCGTCCGGCCGGAACCGGAACGTCCCGTCGACGCCGGCGAAGCCCAGGCTGTTGGTCAGGGTGGCCTCGGCGAAGCGCTGCGAGCCGTACCGCCGCGACAGGGCCGCCGCGAGGAGCACCGCGTCGTAGGCGAGGGAGGCCACCCGGGGCGGGACGGCGCCGAACCGCGCCTGGTAGCGCGCGCTGAAATTCGAGAAGCCGACGCGGTCCGGCGAGGCGAAGCGGCCGCCCTGCAGGGCGGGCAGCGCGAAGAGCGACGGCTCGTTCCAGAGGGCAGTGCCGAGGGGGCGCACCCGGGCCGGCGAGAAGCCCGCCTTCGTCAGCGCGGCCGCCACGGTCGGCATCGCGTCGGCGGTCTCCGGGATGAACAGCGCGTCGGCGGTGGCGCCGGGCCCGGCGATCACCCGCGCGAGCCGCTCCACCGCCGGGACGGGCGCGCCCGCCGGGTAGCGCTCGACGGCGGCGACCCGCGCGCCCTTCCGGGCGACGACCTCCCGGAACTCCGCCTCGACCGCGTTGCCGTAGGCCGTCTCCGGGATCAGCGCCGCGAAGGACCGCTTCCCGCCGGCGACCGCGTCCTCGATGACGCGGTCCACCTCCGGCTGCGGCAGGAAGCTCAGCAGGTAGACGCCCGGGTTCGCCACGGTCGCGTCCGTGGAGAAGCCGATCACCGGCTTGCCGGCGGTCCTGGCGACGGCGGCGGCGGCCTGGACGCTGCCGGCAAAGAGCGGGCCGAGGACGATCTCGGCGCCCTGGCGCAGCGCTTCCTGGGTCGCCTCCCGGGCGCCGTCCGGACTGCCCCGGTCGTCCTCGACGAGGAGCGTCAGGTCGGGCTGCTGGGCCTCGTCGTAGGCGAGCTGCGCCGCGTCGCGCATGGCGGCACCCACCGTCGAACCCTGGCCGGTCAGCGGCAGCACCAGGGCCACCTTCACCGAACCCGCGCCGATGCGCCCGCCGCCGCCAGCGGCCGGCATCGGCGCCGGCGTGGGCGCGGGGCCCGGCGCGCCCGGCACGGCGGCCGGCGGGGTCAGCTCGGCCTGCGGCCCGGTCGCGCGCCGGGCGAGGTCGCTGCCGATGCAGCCACCGAGCGACAGCAGGACGGCGCAGAGCGCGGCGGTCGGGGCGGTGACACGCACGAGACGGTCCCGCGCGCTTGTCGGGCGCGCCATGGCGCGTACTCCTTCGGGCAGGCTCCGCAGCCTGACCGGCACGATCCCAAATGTAAACGCGGCGGCCCGGACTTGCCCCCGGTCGCGCGGCCCCGCCGCGACGAGAGGCGGCGGGTGTGGCAAGATCGCCGGCGATGACCCGCAGATTCGACGACCCGGGGCCCGCCGCCTCGACCCGAGCTCCGTCACAGAAGCTCGCCCCCGACCGGCCGCGCAGCACGACCTTCACGGCCTTCGGGCTCGCGAGCGAGACAGAGCCCCTGTCCCCGGGCCTGCACATCGTGGCGACCCCGATCGGGAACCTGCGCGACATCACCATCCGGGCGCTGGCCACCCTGGCGGCGGCCGACGCGGTCCTGGCCGAGGACACCCGCGTCACCCGGAACCTGCTGGCGCATTACGGGATCACGACGCCGCTCCTGGCCTATCACGAGCATTCCAACGACGCGGTGCGCGAGCGGATGGTGGCGCGGCTGCGCGCCGGCGAGGCCCTGGCGCTGGTCTCGGATGCCGGGACCCCGCTCGTCTCGGATCCCGGCTACAAGCTGGTCCAGGCCGCCATCGAGGCCGGGATCGCCATCACGCCCGTCCCGGGGCCATCCGCGGTGATGACGGCGCTGGTCGCGGCGGGCCTGCCGACCGATCGCTTCTTCTTCGAGGGCTTCCTGCCGCAGAAGGCCGGAGCGCGGCGCAACCGCCTCGAGGCGCTGCTCCAGGTTCCCGGCACGCTGGTCCTGTTCGAGTCGCCGCATCGCCTGCCCGACATGCTGGCGGACGCCGCCGCGGTGCTCGGTTCGGAGCGGCCCGCCGCCGTGACCCGCGAGCTGACCAAGCTCTACGAAACCATCCGGCGCGATACGCTGGGCAGCCTGAGCGCGCGCTTCGCCCAGGAAGGACCGCCGAAGGGGGAGATCGTGGTGATCATCGGTGCGGCGACGGCGCCGGAGCGGACCGCGGATACGGACGCCGCCCTCGACGCCCTGATCCTGGCGGCCCTGGAGCGGCACTCGATCAAGGATGCCGCCAGCCTCGTGTCCGACGAGACCGGGCAGCCGCGGCGCCTCGTCTACGCGCGCGCGCTGGCGCTGGCGCGGGACCCGGGATGACCGGGGCTCTGCCGGACGGGGCCGGCCGGCGCCGCGCCGCCTATCGGTTCGGCCACCGGGCCGAGTGGTTGGCGCTCGCCGCGCTGATGCTGAAAGGCTACTGGCCGATCGGGCGGCGCGTCAGCGTCGCGGGCGGCGAGATCGATCTCGTCGTCCGGCGCTGGAACACCGTCGTCTTCGTGGAGGTGAAGGCGCGGGCGAAGCGCGACGATGCCCGGGAGGCGATCGACGGCGCCAAGCGGCGGCGATTCTCCCGCGCGGTCCGGGCCTGGATCGGTCGCAATGCTTGGTGCGCCGGAGCGACGTTCCGGGCCGACGCCGTGTTCGTCGGGCATCGGGCCTGGCCCGCCCATGTCGAGCGGGTCTTCACGATCGAGGGGCTCTGACGCGGGGACCTCAGCCTGCCTGCGCGAACGCCCCGCTCTCAGTCGCGGGCCGCGCGGATCGCCCCGATCAGGGTGCGCTTCAGGTCGGCCTGGCTGAACGGCTTCTGGACCACGGGCCTGTCGCGGAACGGCTCGCGGATGCCGGCGCCGCCGTAGCCGGTCGAGAAGACCAGCGGCAGATCGCGCTTGGCGATGGCCTCGGCCACCGGGTAGATCGGCTCGCCCGCCACGTTCACGTCGAGAATGGCGACCTCGAACGCCTCCTGCGACGCCATCTCGAGCGCCGAGGAGAGACGCGCGGCCGGCCCGACCACGGCACAGCCGAAATCGAGGAGCATGTCCTCCAGCAGCATCGAGATCGCGGCCTCGTCCTCGACGACGAGAACACGGACGCCGTTGAGGACGTCGTCGTTGGGGTCAGCAATCACGCCGGGCCGTCTTCCCTTCGAATGCCCCCGTCGCCGGGGATCTTGCCATGCGGTTGGTCAGGCCTTGCGCACCGCGTGAGCAGCGTCCGGAAGGGTGAACGCGGCCCGAGGGTCAGCCCGCGAGACAACCTGAGGCGTCGCCCGTAATGCGCAATGTGTCAAGCGTTCCTGGCCCGTTCCGACACCCAGACCGGGCGGTATGTTAACCGATGATACATTTTTGTGCTGACGGCGCCGCGAGGGCGGCCCGGGGCCGCGCCGCGCATCACCTCAGTCGTCCTTGAAGCTGACCTTGGCACCTCGTGTCACATGCGCGGCGAGGTCGCGGGCATTCCAGTTCGTCAGGCGGATGCAGCCGTGAGACTCGGTCTTCCCGACCTTCTCGGGCTCAGGCGTCCCGTGGATCCCGTAGCTCGGAATCGCCAGATCGATCCAGACCAGGCCGACCGGATTGTTGGGCCCCGACTGGATGGTGAACTTGTGCTGCGCTTTCACGCCCTTGAAAGCGTATTTCGGGTTGTAGGTGTAGTCGGGGTCGAACGCGACGCCCTTCACCTTGGTCTCGCCGCTCGGTGCCGGCTTCTCGGAACTGCCGATCGACGCGGGATAGTAGGCCAGGAGCTTTCCGTCGGCGCCGAACGCGCGAACGTCGCGGCTCGTCTTGTCCACCTCGATGCGCTCGACCTTCGGCTCCTGCGGCAGATCCTTGGCCTTCGGCTTGTCCGTCCCCATCGGCTCGACCGCCGCCACCGCGATGGTGGTGCCGGCCTTGTCGAGGGGCTTGCCGGGATTGAGCGCGCTGACGAGGTCGCGGCTCATGTGGAACCGCTCGGCCAGCATCTCGCGGGGGTTGGTGTAGCCCAGCGTCTTGAGCTCGGCCTGCTCCTCCATCTTGGGCGGGATCCGCTCGACATAGGGGCCCGCGGCGTCGCTCTCGGTGAGCGTGTAGTCCGTGACCGCGGGCTTATCGCTGGTCGCCTGGAGCTTGTCCCAGATCTCGGGCGTCAGATCCTCGCTGGCGGGCAATCCCTGAGCCACCGCGAAGGCCGAGAGGGCGTGCCGGTAGTTGTCGCCTTTCCGACCGTCGATCGCGCCGGGATAGAAATGCGCGCGATCGAGCAGCACCTGGGCTTTGACGATCAGCGGATCGGCCTTCTCATCGGACGACTTGGCCCGACGCTTCTTCGCGTCCGGCTTCGAGCCCTCGGTCTTCCCGGCGCCCGTCTGTGACAGGGTCGCGGCGTTCACCGCCTCGGCGGTCAGCGCCGGCGGCTCGGCCTTCTGGCCTTTCCCGGTCCGCGCCGTCGCGCCGTGCGCGGCCAGACAACTCGCCAGCAGTGCCGCGCTGACCGACAGCCAAGGTTTCGGGATCATCGTCGTCGTCATTCCGGGGAGCGGAGGCGCTCCCGAGCCGAGAAATGCCGGATCTGCGGGAACGTTCCACGCGGCTCTACTGGCACAAGCGGTGACCGGCGTTGCGCTCGCGCTCGTCGAGATGGAAATGATTGGCGTGGGCGGCGTTCGATCCCGGGCCGAGGACGGTGCGGAAGAAGCCGCACGCCTTGGCGCGCACCGCGCCGAGGAACTGTGCCTCTTCGGAACCGTCCGACATCGCCTTCACGGGGATATTCGCGCGTCCCGCGAAGGCGAAGCCCATGATGTCGGCGGCGTTGGCGAAGGCGTGCTCGCTGAGCTTGGCGTCGACGTCGTGGTTCTGCCCGCGGCAGACATAGGAGCCGCCGAGCTCGAGCGCGGTCACCGGATGCTTCAGCGTCCGCTCGGCCTCGACCTGAACCTCGGTGACCCAGCGCGCCAGCGCCTCGGCGGTCCGGCAAGTCAGCGTGGCGCCCTGCGGCAGGGCCACGCCGTCGGCGAACTTCGTCACCTTGAGCGGCAGCGGCGCGGTGCACTGGCCTTCTGAGATCGGCGGCAGCGGCTCGAAGTCGACGCCGAGGCGCTTGAGGCGCGTCCGGCAGGCGCTGTCGTCCGGCGGCGTCACCTTGAGGGCCAGGGCGGCCGCGCCCGACAGCTCCGGCGGCCGCTCGGGCGGTGCCGGCGGCGGTGACGGGATCTCCGGCCTGGCGGCCTCTCTGGCGGCGTCCTTGCCGGCGTCCTTCCCGGCGTCCTTCCCGGTTTCCTGAGCGGCGTCCGAGGGCTTCTCGCGGCCGGTCTCCCTCGACGGCTCCCGGACCGGTTCCTTGCTCGGCTCAGCCACGGCCGGTTTCAGCTCCGGCGGCCGCGCGGGCGGCGTCGGCGGCGCCGGATCGGCGACGGGCGGCTTCAGCGCCTCGGGACGCTCCGGCGGCAGGGGCGGGGGCGTCGGCACGGTGGCCGCCGGCGCCTCGATGGCGCGGGCCGGCGATACCGGGAAGGCGAGCCCCGCGGCGAGGGCACCGCCCGCGAGAACCAGCGCGGGTCGGAGGGTCGATAGGCTGCGTCCCGGCATGGGGCCTCGAAGCGTGGGCATTGGCCTCTACAACGAGCGAGACGTCATTCGGATCGCCCGGACCCGGTTGACGGCCGCGCCGATCGGACCACTGTCTTCCAGATCGCGCCGGCACACCCCATGTCGGCGCACCGGCGGCGCAGACGAACGCGCTGTCGCGTGGACGTAGATTTGAGGACTGCATGTCGGACGCAGCTGATGCCGGGCTCCCGAGCCTGCCGCAGGACAATCCCTTCCGCGAAGCGCAGTGGAGCACCCCGCACGGCCTGCCGCCGTTCGAGCGGATCCGGCCGGAGCACTACGGACCCGCGTTCGAGGCCGCGCTCGCCGCGCACGATTCCGAGATC
This sequence comes from Methylobacterium sp. 22177, assembly GCF_052045615.1. NCBI lineage: Bacteria > Pseudomonadati > Pseudomonadota > Alphaproteobacteria > Hyphomicrobiales > Methylobacteriaceae > Methylobacterium > Methylobacterium sp. 22177. Next base: position 29,468 of record NZ_JBQEPK010000017.1, read on the forward strand.
CGCGCCATCGCCGGCCAGACCGCGCCGGCCACCTTCGCCAACACCGTCGCGGCGATGGAGCGGGCCGGCCTCGCCCTCGAGCGCGTCGCCGGCGTGTTCTACAATCTGACCGGCAGCCACACCAACCCGGAGTTGCAAGCCATCGAGCGGGAGATCGGGCCCAAACTCGCCCGGCACGGGAGCGCCATCTACCTCAACCCCGAGCTCTGGGCCCGGATCTCGGCGATCGACGCCGGGGGGCTCGGTGCGGAGGAGCGGCGGGTCCTCGACCGGTACCGGATCCGCTTCCGCCGGTCGGGGGCGGATCTCGGGCCCGAGGACAAGGCCCGCATCGCCGAGATCGCGGCGCGCATGTCGGAGCTCGGGACGACGTTCAGTCAGAACCTCCTGGCCGACGAGAGCAGCTTCATCCTGCCACTGCAGGGCGAGGAGGACCTGGCCGGCCTGCCGCCGTTCCTGCGGGCCGCGACCGAGAGCGCCGCGAGGGAGCGCGGCCTGGACGGGCACGTCGTCACCCTGTCCCGCTCGCTGATCGAGCCGTTCCTGGTCTGCTCGACGCGGCGCGACCTGCGCGAGCGCGCCTACGCGGCCTGGACCCGGCGCGGCGAGAACGGCGGCGCGACCGATAACCGCGCGATCATCGCGGAGATCATCCGGCTGCGCGCCGAGCGCGCGCGGCTCCTCGGCTTCGAGAGCTTCGCGCATTTCGCCCTCGACGACACGATGGCGGCGAGCCCGGACGCGGCGACCGGGCTGCTGCGGGACGTGTGGACGCCGGCCCGCGCGCGGGCGGCGGAGGAGCGTGATCGCCTCCAGGCCACGATCCAGGCGGAGGGCCACAACTTCGCCCTGCAGGCGCACGATTGGCGGCACTACGCCGAGAAGGTGCGGCGCGCCGAGCACGACCTCGACGAGAGCGAGATCAAGGCGTACCTGCCCCTCGAGCGGATGATCCAGGCGGCGTTCGACACGGCCGCCCGGCTGTTTGGCCTGACCTTCACGGAACTCTCCGACGTGCCGCGCTACCATCCCGATGTCCGGGTCTGGCGGGTCGGCAATCCCGACGGGTCCGAGGTCGGCCTGTTCCTGGGGGACTATTTCGCCCGCGCCTCGAAGCGGTCCGGCGCCTGGATGAGCGCCTTCCGCTCGCAGGAGCGCCTCAACGGGCCGATCACGCCGATCATCGTCAACGTCATGAACTTCGCCAAGGCGCCCGACGGCGAGGCGACGCTGCTGTCGTTCGACGACGCCCGCACCCTGTTCCACGAGTTCGGCCACGCCCTGCACGGGCTGCTCTCGGACGTGACCTACCCGCTCCTGTCCGGGACGGCGGTGTCGCGCGACTTCGTCGAGCTGCCCTCGCAGCTCTACGAGCACTGGCTCGAGCAACCGGAGGTCCTGCGCGCCCACGCGCGCCACCATCGCACGGGCGAGCCCATGCCCGACGCCCTGCTCAGGAAGCTGCTCGCCGCGCGGACCTTCAATCAGGGCTTCGCCACGGTGGAGTACACCGCCTCGGCGATCGTCGACATGACGCTGCACCTCTCGGCGGAGGGCGAGGGCGGTCTCGACGTGCCCGCCTTCGAGGCCGAGGCCCTGCGGCGGATCAGCATGCCGGCCGAGATCAGCATGCGGCACCGCACGCCGCACTTCGCCCACATCTTCTCGGGGGACGGCTACGCCGCCGGATACTACAGCTACCTCTGGTCGGAAGTGCTGGACGCGGACGCCTTCGACGCGTTCCGCGAGGCCGGCGACATCTTCGATCCGGAGACGGCGAAGCGGCTGCGTACCTTCGTGTACGGGGCCGGCAACCTGCGCGATCCGCGCGAGGCCTACACGGCCTTCCGCGGGCGGATGCCGAGCATCGAGCCGCTGCTGAAGAAGCGCGGGCTGGCGGCCTGAGCCGTCAGACCGCGGTAAGGGTTTCGTAAACAAACGTCCTTAACGAACGCTTGCAGCGCGAGGCCGCGTGCGGAGTTCGGGGCGATGACGAAGATCGAAGCCAAGCAGGCCGGGTCCCCGGGGGTCTCTCCGGCCGACCTGCTCAGGGCCGCGGTGACCGGCAAGACCGAGGCCGCGGCAGCCGCGAACGAGACCGCGGCCTCGCCCGCCGCCGCGAGATTCACGATGGCGTCGCTGTCGCGCCTCGATCCGAAACGGTTCGCGGTCCCGGGCGCGACCCTGGCGATCGGTGTCCTCCTGGGCGGGGGCGTGATGGCGCTCTCCCGCCCGGCCTCCGTCCGGCCCGACGCGCTCGCGGCCCTGGAGACGACGCTCGATGCCGGCCGCACCGAGACCGTGCGCCTCGCCGCCGACATCGCGCAGCTCCACACCGTCCTCGCCGACCTGCGCGCCTCGACCGACGGCGCGCGGAAGGAGGCGGCGAGCCGGAGCACCGCCCTCGGCGAGCGCCTGGCGCAGGTCGACAAGAGCCTGAACGGCAAGATCTCGGCCCTCGGCGAGCGGCTCGAGCAGGTCGAGCGCGACCACAACACCCGCCTCAGCGGCCTCGCCGCGCAGCTCGACCGCCGCGCCGCCGCGACGCCGGCCGCCGCGAAGACGGAGCCGACCCAGACCGGGAGCATCGGGGAGCCCGCCCGCGCCGTCGAGGCGAAGCCCGAGGTCAAGGTCGCGGACGCCAAGGTGAGCGAGCCCAAGCCGAAGCCGGCCGCGTCCGACAAGCCGCCGGTGATCGAGGGCTGGGCCCTCCGCGACGTCTACGAGGGCACCGCGATCTTGGAGAACCGTCGGCGCCGCCTCGTCGAGGTCGCCCCCGGCGACGTCATCCCCGGCGTCGGCCGCGTCGAGGGCGTCGAGCGCCACGGACGGGAATGGGTGGTGGTGACCCGGCAGGGCCTCGTCACCGCGCAGGCCTGGTAGGCGTCGGCGCGACGGGCCGAGCCTCTCAGCGGCCCGTGAACCCGGTCGGCGCCAGCTCGCCGGGCGCGATCGGGAAGCGCGGCTCGATCGTCATCGGGTCGGCCAGGGCCGCCGCGCGCTCCGCCCGCCTGCGACCGTGCCTCAGGGCCCGGGTCTGCGCCGCGCGGGTCGGGTGCAGAATGGCAGCGAGCAGGGACTGCCCTTCGAACTCGCTGTCCAGGTTCTTGGCTTCGAAGACGGGCATGGCCGGCCTGCTTGAGTGCGGTACCGGACACTGCCAGAGGCGTCGATCCGGGCCACATCCCCAATAACGGGGATCGCGTGGACAGGTTCCGTCAAGCTTTCGCCTCGAAACCTCTTTTTTACTCTTCGTCCAGGCGTCACCCGAATGCAGTGCGGCCGCGCACACCGATCCGCGGTCAGACGAACTGGTTCAGCCCGGGGATGGAGCCGATGATCGGGCCCATCGCGTCCTCGCCGACCTTCTCGCGGCCGAAGGCGAACAGCTCCTGGCCGAGGGGCTGCATCTGACCCATCGGCACGCCGGCGGCCATCAGCTTCTGGCCGAGCGCCATGACGCCGCCGCCGCCCATCATGCCGCCGAGCATGCCCATCAGGCCGCCGCCGCCGCTCTCGCCGGCGTTCGACTCGGCGATCAGCGCCTCGGAACCCGGCAGGGCCGCCAGCAGCTGGCCGACCTCGGCGGCAGGACTTTCCTTCTGCAGGAAGGCCAGGATGTGCCCGATGGCGGTCTGAGCGGTCGCGGCGTCGAGCCCGGTGCGGGTGGTGACGCGGGCGAGCAGTTCTTCCATGGTGATGATCTCTTCGGAACGCTTCCAGACGTCCTTCGACTCTGGGGCGTCGGAAATCAAGCGCGCGGCATCGCTCCCCGGGAAAACTCCCCGGCTTCGCGCGGGCGATCGCGCGCGGGCCGAGGCCGGGCGCGGGGAGGCAGCGGCGACCGGTTACAGCGGGCACGGTGCCGCAGTGAGCGATCTCGCCAAGGATCGCCCCATCCGGTAGACCCTGGGCCAGTCTTGAACCGTTCCAGGCCACCGGGCCGGGTTAGTCAGGGAGTTGCCAGACCATGCGGGTCGGCCTGTTCGTGCCGTGCTACGTCGACGCCTTCGAGCCCGAGGTCGGGATCGCCACCCTCGAGCTCCTCGAGCGCCTGGGCTGCACGGTCGAGTATCCGTTCGACCAGACCTGCTGCGGGCAGCCGATGACCAATACCGGCTGCCACGCCGAGGCCGCCGCGACCGAGGCGCTGTTCGTCAAGAACTTCTCCGGCTTCGACTACGTCGTCGCCCCGTCGGGCTCCTGCGTCCACCAGGTACGGGAGCACCTGACGGCGATCCCCCAGACCGACGAGGTCCGCCACGTCCGCGCCAGCACCTACGAGCTCGTGGAGTTCCTGCACGACGTGCTGAAGGTCGAGGACCTGCCCTGGGCGAACTTCCCGCACAAGGTCGCCTATCACACCAACTGCAACGCCCTGCGCGGCATCCATCACGCGCGGCCGACCGAGCTGGTGAAGCCCGACTTCTCGAAGCCCCTCGACCTGCTGCGCCTCGTGAAGGGCGTCGAGCTCGTCGATCTCGCCCGGCCGGACGAGTGCTGCGGCTTCGGCGGCACCTTCTCGGTGTTCGAGCCGGCCGTCTCGGCCAAGATGGGCTACGACAAGGTCGCGGATCAGAACCGGGCCGGGGCGGACTACGTCGTGTCGGCCGATTCCTCCTGCCTGATGCACCAGAAGGGCTGCGCCGAGCGTCTGGGATTGCCGCTCAAGTACATTCACATCGCGCAGGTGCTGAACGGAGCCGCCGCATGAGCGTCGAGGACCTCAACCCGCGCGAGCGCGAAGGCGTCATCCACCCGGAGGTGCGGGCCGGCCACGACGAGAGCGAGCGGGCGCCGGACGGCCGGCGTCTCCAGCACGCGGAGGCCGCCTCGAAGCCGATCCGCGCGCCGCAGACCCGGGAGCCGCAGCCGCGCGGCGCGAAGATCCGGGGCGATCGCCCGATCAACCAGTCCGAGGCCGCCGAGCGTTTCCTCGCGGCGCCGCTGCACCAGGCGGCCCACGACGAGCGCCTGTGGGACCTGCGCAAGAAGCGCGACGCCTCCGCGCACGGGATCCCGGAATGGGAGGAGCTGCGCGAGCTCGCCTCGCAGATCAAGACCCACACGCTGAGCCATCTCGACCGGTATCTCGAGCAGTTCGAGGCGGCCGCGAAGGCCAACGGCGTCCACGTGCACTGGGCGAAGGACGGCGCCGATCACAATCGGATCGTGCTGGAGATCCTGCGGAGCCACGGCGCCAGGACGCTGGTGAAGTCGAAGTCGATGCTCACCGAGGAGTGCGGCTTCCGCCACCACATGGCGGCCAACGGCATCGAGGTCATCGAGACGGATCTCGGCGAGCGGATCCAGCAGCTCGACAACGAGGAGCCGAGCCACGTCGTGGCGCCGGCCGTCCACAAGACGCGGATGGACGTGGCCGAGGTTTTCGCCAAGACGCTCGGCACCGATCCGGACAACGACGACGCGCACTACCTCGCCGAGAGCCAGCGCGAGACCACGCGGCCCTACATCCTCAAGGCCGATGCCGGCATGACGGGATGCAATTTCGCGATCGCCGAGACGGGCACGGTCGTGACCTGCACCAACGAGGGCAATGCCGACCTCTCCGGCAACGTGCCGCCGCTGCAGATCCACTCCATCGGCATCGAGAAGATCATCCCGAAGGTCGAGCATCTCGGCGTGTTCATCCGCCTGCTGTCGCGCTCGGCACTGGGCTCGCCGATCACCCAGTACACCTCGCACTTCCGCGCGCCCCGCGCGGGCACCGAGATGCACATGGTGCTGGTCGACAACGGCCGATCCGAGCGCCTCGGCATGGAGGAGTTCTGGACCTCCTTGAAATGCATCCGCTGCGGCGCCTGCATGAACACCTGCCCGGTCTACAGGCGGTCCGGCGGGCTCTCCTACGGGGCGACCTATTCGGGGCCGATCGGGCTGATCATCGATCCGACCTTCAACAAGCGGAAATACTCGACGCTGCCGTTCTCCTCGACGATGAACGGCTCCTGCACCAACGTCTGCCCGGTGAAGATCAACATCCACGAACAGATCTTCGCGTGGCGGAAGGTGCTGGTCGAGGAGCACCAGATCCCGGCGCTCAAGCAGGGCATGATGAAGGCCGCGGGCGCCGTGCTCTCGCGCCCGGCCGCCTATCGGGCGGCGATCGGCGCGGCGGATTCCGCGCTGAAGGTCCTGCCGCGCTTCGCGGTCTACAACCCGCTCAACACCTGGGGGAAGAAGCGCGAGATGCCCGACGCGCCGCGCCAGACCTTCCACGCCTGGTACAAGCAGAACCGCATGAAGGACACCGGTCGATGAGCGCCCGCGACGCGATCCTCGACGGCATCCGCAGGAACCGGCCGGCCGGCGACTTCCCGCTGCCGGAGGTGCCGCTGTTCACGCCGCTCGTCGGCGACGACCTCGTGGCGGAGTTCGGCGAGCGGCTGAAGCGCATGGGCGGACGCGTGGCCGAGCCCGGTGCCGGCGACGTGTTCGCGGGCGTGCGCGAGCGCCTCGACGCCGCCAAGGTCGTCGCCTCCGCGGTCCCCGAGCTGACCGGAAACCGCGATCTGCGGGGCGTGCGCGCGCCCCAGGAGGTCGAGGACGTCGACGTGGCGGTGGTCCGGGCGGTGTTCGGCATCGCCGAGACCGGCTCGGTGCTGTTCACCCAGGATCAGTTGATCGTCAACGCGGTCGGCTACCTCGCGCAGCACCTCGTCGTGCTGCTCGATCCGGCCGACATCGTGCCGAACGTGCAGGCGGCCTACCGCCGGCCGGAATTCGGCCGCTCGGCCTACGCGGTGCTGCATACCGGCCCGTCGGCGACCGCCGACATCGAGGGGGTCCTGATCCACGGCGCGCAGGGCGTCCGCTCGCTGACGGTGCTGCTGCTCCCGAGGGATGCCGCCGAGCGCGGCTGAGACCGGCTCCGTCGCCGCGGCCGTCCTCGCGAGCGGAGCGAAGCAATCCAGGGATGCGCCACGGCCGGCGATGTCGCGCTGCCCTGGGTCGCTTCGCTGCGCTCGCGATGACGGCGGCGCCGCCCGCCCGACGCGGCACCTGTGTCTTGCCCGCATCGCCCCGATCGAACGGCCATCGAGCCGGAACCGACGATCGGGCGCGCCCCTTGCTTGGACGACGGACGGGCCGTCATCCGGCAAGGAGATCCGATGCGCTACACCCTCGGTTGCAGCCTGTCCTACAACATCCTCTCGGATACCACCTTCATCTTCAATCTCGAGGTGGCGAAGCTGAAGAGCGTCGAGATCCTGAGCGAGAGCCTGGTCCTGACGCCGAACCTCAAGCGCGATCTCTACACGACCCCTGACCTCCAGAACCGCTATCTGGCGGTCAACGTGCCGACCGGTCAGTTCGCGCTGGAGTACAACGCCGAGGTCGACCTCACGGTGCATCGGGCCGACCCGGCGACCATCAACGAGACGCCCATCGGACAACTGCCTCTCGACATCCTGCCGTTCCTGCTCCCGAGCCGGTTCGTCTCCTCGGACCGGCTGACGCCCTTCGCGCTGGCCGAATTCGGCGCTCTGCCCAAGGGCCACGCGCGCGTGAACCAGATCTGCAACTGGATCCACGACCACATCGCCTACCAGCCCGGCACCAGCGACGGCGAGACGACCGCGGACGAGTCCCTGCTCAAGCGCGCCGGCGTCTGCCGCGACTTCGCGCATATCGGCGCCGCCTTCTGCCGGGCGCTCGGTATCCCGGCCCGGTTCGTGAGCTGCTACGCCCATGGCCTCGTCCCGAGCGACTTCCACGCCGTGTTCGAGGCCTATCTGGACGGGCGCTGGTGGCTGTTCGACGCCACCCGACAGGCCGACCTCGACGGGCTGGTGCGGATCGGCGTCGGGCGCGACGCCGCGGAGATCGCCTTCTCGACACCCTTCGGCAACATGCAGCCGGTCAATCAGCAGGTGCGGATCCAGCGGACGGATGGGCAGGGCAGCCCGATGCCGCGCACGGTGGACGCCATCTCGACCGAGATCCCCGCGCCCCACGCTGGAGCGGCCTGAGCGCAGGTCCGGCAGCGATCACGGCGTCGTGTGATCCTGTGATCCCGGACGCGCGGCGACGGACGGGTTGACCGTGCCGGTCGCCGCATGCCGCGTGCGGGCCAGCGGGAGCCGTCAGATCGGCGGCGGAGAGCGGCGCCGGCGCCGCTCGGTCTGGCCGGCCGCACCTCACGAACGGGCGCGGATCCCGCCGCTCCGCGGGCCCGGCGGCCTCGCGAGCCTCAAGCAACGGCGGGCGCCGGCCTCGTCGCGCCTGGATCGCGGCAGGTCGCTCGACGCGTGCGCCGGCGTATTGTCGGCGCCATCCCCGCGGACGGATAGTGATGCCGCGACTTTCCGGGCGCCGTATTGCCGCGTTTCCTGGGGATCGCGCCCGGGAGATCCTCGGCCTGCCTGAAGACAAGTTGCGCATCGTCGGAGCGCCCCATTCGCGCCCGGCCATTGTCCTTCATCTTGTCGCCGCCGGCGAATTCGCCGCAAGCGTGGCTGTGGCGGGGTCGCAACACCGTAAAACGATCCCCGCTCCGCCCCGAGACCTGCCCGTAAACGCCGCGATCCCGCCATAGTCCGGGCCCACCTCAACATCCGCGGTAAACGGCAATCTCGACAACGATTTACCGTTCGGAAACGAGGACTTCCCGAGCACGCGGACGGATTTCCCGGCGCTTCGCGAACGGCGACGCGCCGCGGTTCAACGCACCCTCGGGATCGGCTGCGAAGGCTTGGTCTGAAGTCATGGTGACGCGTTTGAACGACAAGTCGAAGCTGCCGAGCCGCCACGTCACGGAGGGGCCCGACCGCGCCCCGCACCGCTCCTACCTCTACGCCATGGGCCTGACCCGCGAGCAGATCCACCAGCCGCTGGTGGGTGTCGCCTCGTGCTGGAACGAGGCCGCGCCCTGCAACATCTCGCTGATGCGCCAGGCGCAGGCGGTGAAGAAGGGCGTCGCCGCCGCCAACGGGACGCCGCGCGAGTTCTGCACGATCACCGTCACCGACGGCATCGCCATGGGCCACGGCGGCATGCGCGCGTCGCTGCCGTCGCGGGAGGTTATCGCCGACTCGGTCGAGCTGACCATGCGCGGCCACGCCTACGACGCCCTCGTGGGTCTGGCGGGCTGCGACAAGTCGCTGCCCGGCATGATGATGGCGATGGTCCGCCTGAACGTGCCCTCGATCTTCATCTACGGCGGCTCGATCCTGCCGGGCTCGTTCCGTGGCAAGCCCGTGACCGTTCAGGACCTGTTCGAGGCGGTCGGCAAGGTGGCCGTCGGCGACATGAGCCTCGAGGATCTCGACGAGCTGGAGCAGGTCGCCTGCCCGTCGGCCGGCGCCTGCGGCGCGCAGTTCACCGCCAACACCATGGCGACCGTCTCCGAGGCGATCGGCCTGGCGCTGCCGTACTCGGCCGGCGCCCCGGCCCCCTACGAGATCCGCGACAAGTTCTGCGCGACCGCCGGCGAGAAGGTGATGGAGCTTCTGGAGAAGCGCATCCGCCCGCGCGACATCGTCACCCGCAAGGCCCTGGAGAACGCCGCCACGGTGGTGGCGGCCTCGGGCGGCTCGACCAACGCGGCGCTGCACCTGCCGGCGATCGCGCACGAGTGCGGCATCGAGTTCACGCTGTTCGACGTGGCCGAGATCTTCCGGCGCACGCCCTACATCGCCGACCTGAAGCCCGGCGGGCGCTATGTCGCCAAGGACATGTTCGAGGTCGGCGGCATCCCGCTGCTGATGAAGACGCTCCTCGACCACGGCTTCATGCACGGCGACTGCATGACGGTCACCGGCCGCACCATCGCGGAGAACATGGACCGGGTGACCTGGAACCCGGACCAGGACGTGGTCTACCCGGCCAACCGCCCGATCACCCCGACCGGCGGCGTCGTCGGCCTCAAGGGCAACCTCGCCCCCGAGGGCGCGATCGTGAAGGTCGCCGGCATCCCGGCCGAGAAGCAGGTCTTCACCGGCCCGGCCCGCGTGTTCGACGGCGAGGAGGCCTGCTTCGCGGCCGTGCAGGCGCGCAGCTACAAGGAAGGCGACGTCCTCGTGATCCGCTACGAGGGTCCGCGGGGCGGCCCCGGCATGCGCGAGATGCTGTCGACCACCGCGGCCCTCTACGGCCAGGGCATGGGCGACAAGGTCGCGCTGATCACCGACGGGCGCTTCTCGGGCGCGACCCGGGGCTTCTGCGTCGGCCATGTCGGCCCCGAGGCCGCCGTGGGCGGCCCGATAGGGCTGCTCCGCGACGGCGACGTGATCACCCTCGACGCGATCCAGGGCACGCTCAGCGTCGCCCTGTCCGACGCGGAACTGGCCGAGCGGCGCAAGGCCTGGACCGCGCGGCCCAACACCGCGACCTCCGGCTACCTCTGGAAATACGCGCAGGGCGTCGGCCCGGCCCTGTACGGCGCCGTCACCCATCCGGGAGGTGCCAAGGAGACGCAGAGCTATGCGGACGTCTAGGACTGACCTCAGCCGGCGCCGGGCGCCGGCCGGGGCCGATCCCGGTCGGTTCCGGTGCGTCGGCGGGCTCGCGGTCGCGGCCTGGGCGCTCGCCCTGCTCGCGCTGCCGGTCGCGCCGTCGCGCGCCCTCGACGCCAATGTCCGCACGCCCGTGCAGGTCCCGGTCGCCGACAAGAGCTACCGCTCGGCCAAGGACGCGCTCCGGGCCGGCATGCGGGAGTACAATGCCGGCGACAAGCAGGGTGCCGCCCGCGCCCTCGAGTACGCGGCCGGCCAGGGCCACGCCCTGGCGCTGTGGAAGCTCGGCCGGATGTACGCCGACGGCGACGGCGTCCCGCACGACGACCTGAAGGCGTTCGAGTTCTTCTCGCGGATCGCCGATGCCAGCACCGACGACGGGCCCGATCCGCAGAACTCGGCGGTCCTGGGCAGCGCCTTCACGGCGCTGGGCACCTACTTCCTGGAGGGAATCAAGGGCACCTACGTGCGCCCCAATCCCGAGCGCGCCTACGACATGTTCAACTACGCGGCGTCCTACTACGGGGACCCCAACGCGCAGTACAATCTCGCCCGGCTCTACCTCGACGGCACCGGCGTCGAGGCCGACCCGCGGCAGGCCGCGCGCTGGTTCAACCTCGCCGCCGAGAAGGGCCACCATCCGGCGCAGGCGCTGCTCGGCGACATGCTGGTCAACGGCCTGGGCGGCATCCCGATCCAGCGGGTGCGGGGCCTGATGTGGCTCTCCCTCGCCCGGGAAGGCGCCGAGAGCCGCAAGGACGACTGGATCGTCGCGCTCTACGAGAAGAACTGGGCGGCCGCCAGCGAGGACGACCGCGCCGAGGCGCAGACGCAGCTCCAGACCGTGGGCTCGATCCGCAAGCGGCGCTGAGCCGCCCTCAGCTCTTCGCCGCGGCGATCGCCGCGGTGAAGGACGGCCGCTCGAGCGTCGCCGCGACCCAGTCGGCGAGCTTCGGCCAGCGGGCGCCGTCGACCGCGACCTTGGCCAGCCGCAGGTTGTGGAACGGCGCCGCCACGGCGATGTCGGCGATGCCGAACCGGCCGCCGACGAGGTAGGGCCCGCCGATCTGCGATTCGAGGTAGTCGAACAGCGGCGGCAGCGCCGTGTCGACGGTCCGCTGCGCCAGCGCCTCGTCGCCCTCGACCTTGAACAGGCGCGGCTTCAGGAAGCGCTCGACGAACGGCACGAGCACCTGGCGGGTCAGCTCGCACTCGCCGAACTTGTCGAACCAGCGGGCGCGGGCGGCGTCCCGCGCGTCCTCGGGGATCAGCGCGGGCGCCGGATGCTGCCGCTCGAGATAGTCGAGGATCGCGCTCGAATCGGCGAGGCGATACCCGGCATCCTCCATCGCGGGGATCTTCCCCATCGGGCTCGCGGCCCGGAAGTCCGGATCCGGCGCGTGGAAGCCGACCGGGCGATGCTCGAACGCGACGTCCTTCTCGTAGAGCGCCACGAGCACCTTGCGCACGTAGGGCGACACGCTGCTGCCGTAGATGATCATCGTCGTTTCCCCCGATCGCGGCTCTACCCGGCCGCCAGCTCCGCCGTGACCGGAACATGGTCCGACGGCTTGTCGAGCCCGCGCAAGTGCTTCTGGACCGAGGCCGAGACCAGGCGGTCGCCGGCCTGGGGCGAGAGCAGCAGGTGGTCGATGCGGATGCCGGCGTTCCGCTGCCAGCACCCGGCCTGATAATCCCAGAAGGTGTAGAGCCCGTCGCGCGGATCGCAGGCGCGCAGGGCGTCGGTGTAGCCCTCGGCGAGGATCGCCCGGAACGCCGCCCGGGTCGTCCCGAGGAACAGGGCGTCCGAGCGCCACGCCTCCGGATCGGCCGCGTCGGCCGCCTCCGGGATGACGTTGTAGTCGCCCGCCAGCACCACCGCGATCTCGTCCTCCAGCAGCGCCCGGGCGTGGAGCCGCAGCCGCTCCAGGAAGGCGAGCTTGTACGGGTATTTCGGGCTGTCCACCGGGTTGCCGTTCGGCAGGTAGATCGACGCCACGCGCACCGGGCGCGTGTCCGCGCCGGAGATCAGCGCCTCGATGTAGCGGGCCTGCGCGTCGTCCGCGTCGCCCGGGAGCCCGCGCCGGATCTTCGACATGGCCAGCGGCGCCCGGACCAGCAGGGCCACACCGTTATAAGCCTTCTGCCCCAGCGTCTCGACCGCGTAGCCCGCCGCCTCGATGTCGGCCCGCGGGAAGGACTCGTCCTGGCACTTGAGCTCCTGCAGGCAGACCACGTCGGGCCGCGCCTCCTCCAGGAAGCCGAGCAGGTGCGGGAGCCGCTGCTTGATCGAGTTGACGTTCCAGGTGGTGATCCGCATCGCCTCGCTTCCGGTCGCCGCCCGGCCGTCATCCGCGCTTCGCGCCGCGCTGACAAGGCCATCCCGGCGCAAGGACGAGGAAGTAGGGCCGGCGGATGAACTGGTTCGAGCCGGTGTCGGCTTACTGCGAGCGGGGCGGGCCGGACTTCTGGGCCGAGCCCGCGAACGCGCTGTCGAACGCGGCCTTCCTGCTGGCCGCCGCCGCCGCGGCGCGGCGCGCCGCCGCGGCCGATCCGCCGGACCGGACCTGCCTCGGGCTGGCGGCCCTGATCGCTGCGGTGGGCGTCGGCTCGTTCCTGTTCCACACCCTGGCGGTCTACTGGGCGATGCTCGCCGACGTCGTGCCGATCGCGCTGTTCATCTACGCCTATCTCGCGCTGGCGCTGTCCCGGTTCCTGCGGCTGGCACCGGTCCGGGTCGCGGCGGCGACCGGGGGGTTCGCCCTCCTCGGCTTCGCGCTCACGCCTCTTCTCGACGGCCTGACCGGCCTCGACGTCGCGCGGCTGACCAACGGCTCGGTCGACTACCTGCCCGCCCTGCTGGCGCTGTTCGGCGTCGCCTGGGCGGCCGCGCGGCGGCCGGAGGAGCGCTTCGTCGGGACCGAGCGGCGGCTCGCCGGCATCGGCCTGCTCTTCCTGATCTCGCTCGCGGCGCGGACCGCCGACCGGGCGGCCTGCGCGCTGCTGCCGACCGGCACGCACCCGCTCTGGCATGTGCTGAACGCCGTCGTCCTGTACGCCCTCGTGGCGACGGCGATCCGCCACCGGGAGACCGCCGGGTGACACGCCCCGCGGTTCCGGGCCGATTCCTTGCGGGCGGGGCGGAATTCTTGCAGAAGTGCGCCGCATCGGGCGCCCGGCCCATCGCGGTCGCCCGGGCACGGAAGGGGTCATGACAGTGAGCTTTCGCCTCGGGATCGCCGGACTCGGGACCGTCGGTGCGTCCGTGGTCCGGATGATCGAGCGCCGCCGCGCCGCCTTCGCTGCGGCGGGCCTCGACATCCGCGTCACCGCGGTCTCCTCGCGCGACCGCGGCCGGGACCGCGGCCTCGACCTGTCGGACATCGCGTGGTTCGACGACCCGGTGGCGCTCGCCCGATCGGAATCCGTGGACTGCGTGGTCGAACTGATCGGCGGCGCCGAGGGGCCGGCCAAGGCCGTGGTCGAGGCGGCGCTGGCGTCGGGCAAGCCGGTGGTGACCGCCAACAAGGCGCTGCTGGCCCGCCACGGCGCCGCCCTGGCCGCGCAGGCCGAGGCGAAGGGCGTGGCCCTCGCCTTCGAGGCGGCGGTGGCCGGCGGCATCCCGGTGATCAAGACCCTGCGCGAGGGCCTGCCGGGCAACGCGGTCTCCCGCGTCTACGGGATCCTCAACGGCACCTGCAATTACATCCTCAGCCGCATGGAGCGCGAGGGGCTGACCTTCGAGGCCTGCCTGAAGGACGCGCAGGCGCTGGGCTACGCCGAGGCGGACCCGACCTTCGACGTCGAGGGGTTCGACACCGCGCACAAGCTCGCGATCCTGACGAGCCTCGCCTTCGGGACCGCGGTCGACGCGGACGGCGTGTCGGTCGAAGGCATATCCAGGGTGCAGCCCCTCGATCTGCGCATGGCGGACGAGCTCGGCTACCGGATCAAGCTGCTCGGCGTCGCGCAGGCGACCGAGGCCGGCATCGAGCAGCGGGTCCACCCGACCATGGTGCCGAAATCCTCGGCGATCGCGCAGGTCATGGGCGTCACGAACGCCGTGACGATCGACGCGGACGCGGTGGGCGAGCTCACCCTGATCGGTCCCGGCGCCGGCGGCGAGGCCACGGCCTCCGCGGTGGTGGCCGACATCGCCGACGTGGCGCGCGGCGTGATCCGCCCGACCTTCGGCGTTCCGGCCGCGGCGATGCGCGCCAGCGAGCGCGTGGAGATGCAGCGTCACGAGGGCGGCTACTACATCCGCCTCACCGTCCACGACCGCCCCGGCGTCGCGGCCGGCGTCGCGCAGCGGATGGCCGAGCGATCCATCTCCCTGGAGAGCATCCTGCAGCGCCGCGTCGAGGGGCCGGAGGCCGATCCGCGCGGCCGCTCCGGCCGGCCCGTGCCGCTGGTGCTGATCACCTACGCGGCGACCGAGGGCAACATCCGCGACGCGCTCGACGCCATCGGCGCCGACGGGCTGCTGGCGGAGCCGCCGCAGCTGATCCGGATCGAGCGTGAATAACAGTGCATACGGTAGCGTGACCCGCCACCGCTTGATGCAGGATAGTGGGCCTTAGCGAACCGGCGTATACGCTGCGCGGCCGTCATCCGACGGTATCCATCCGGGATCCGACCCCAAGATCGGACCCGGCCAGAGGCAGGAAACCATGGAAGAGGCCCCCAAGCCGGCATCGCGCGGCGTCCCGCGCACGCTCGCCCTCGAACTGGCCCGCGTGACGGAGCGTGCCGCCATCGCCGCCGCCCGATTGCGCGGCCAGGGCGACGAGAAGGCGGCCGACCAGGCGGCGGTCGACGCGATGCGCGACGAACTCAACGGCCTGCCGATCCGCGGCACCGTGGTGATCGGGGAGGGGGAGCGCGATCAGGCGCCGATGCTGTTCATCGGCGAGCAGCTCGGTCTCGGGGAAGGGCCCGAGGTCGACATCGCGGTCGATCCGCTGGAGGGCACGACCCTTTGCGCCAAGGACATGCCCGGCGCCATCGCGGTCATGGCCATGGCGGAGCGCGGCTCGCTCCTCGCCGCGCCCGACGTCTACATGCAGAAGATCGCCATCGGGCCCGGCTACCCGCCCGGGCTCGTCGATCTCGACGCCAGCCCGACCGACAACATCCTGGCGCTGGCCAGGGCCAAGGGCGTCGATCCGAAGCAGATCACCGCCCTGATCCTCGACCGGCCGCGCCACGCGGCCCTCGTGGCCGAGGTGCGGGCGGCCGGCGCGGCGGTGCGCCTGATCTCGGACGGCGACATCGCCGGGATCATCTTCACGGCGAGCCCCGAGGAGACGGGCATCGACCTGTATCTCGGGACCGGCGCGGCGCCCGAGGGCGTGCTGGCGGCCGCCGCGATGCGCTGCATCGGCGGCCAGATGCAGGGGCGCCTGATCCTGGATACCCCGGACCGGCGGCGCCGGGCCGCCGAGATGGGCATCGAGAATCTCGACCGGAAATACGACCTGACCGACCTCGCGAGCGGTGACGTCATCGTGGCCGCCACGGGCATCACCGACGGGGCGCTCCTGCGCGGCGTGCGCTTCAGGCCGGACCGGATCCAGACCGAGACCCTGGTCTACCGGTCCGAGGCCGGGACGGTGCGGCGGATCCTCGGCGAGCACCGCCGCGGGCTGACCTGATCCCGCGGGCCGCCGGTCCGCGACCGGCGGCGTTCAGTCCGACGGTTCGGCCCGGCTTCAGTTCAGCACTACCACCTTGCTGCCGACGGGGACGCGGCTGAACAGGTCGATCGCGTCCTGATTGATCATCCGGATACAGCCCGACGACACGCTCTTGCCGATGGAGAAGGGCTCCAGCGTCCCGTGGATGCGGAACAGCGTGTCCTTGTTGCCCTGCCAGAGGTACATGGCGCGGGCCCCGAGCGGGTTGCGCAGGCCGCCGGCGACGCCGAGGCCGCTCTGCAGCTTGTCGACCTCGCTGGCGAGCTTCGGGCTGCGGGCGATCATCTCCTTCGGCGGGTACCAGTCCGGCCAGGCCTGCTTGGAGTTCACCGTCGCGGTACCCGACCACGAGAAGCCCTGCTTGCCGACGCCGACGCCGTAGCGCCGGGCCCGACCGTTCGCCTCGACCAGGGTGAGCTGGTGCGCCCGCGGGTCCACGATGATCGTCCCCGGCTCGTAGGGCCCGTGATAGGCGATCTCCTGGCGGAGGAACGCGGGGTTCATCTTCTTGTAATTGAACGCCTGGACCGGGAACACGTCGTCCGTGATCGGGCCGTAAACCTTGGCGTAGTCGATCGGCTCGTTGTCGGGCGCGCGGAGGACGGCCTTGGCCTTGGCGGCCTCCAGGGGCGACAGGCCCTCTGCCGGCGGCACGCTGCCCGGGCGGGCCGGAACCGTCGGATCGTCCGTCTCCAGGGTGGCGGCCGGCGGCGGCGCGACCGGGGCCTGCGCGGCGGGGCGCGGCGGTGCCGGGCGCACGAAGTCGGTGCGGCCGGTATAGGGCAGGTAGCGGCCGCCGCGACGGACGTAGAGCGCGCCGTTCTGATCCTGGTAGAGCTGACCGTCATCGCCGAACCCGTCGATCCCGGCCTCGCCCACCGGGCCGCGGCCCTGGGCGTGCGCGGTGGAGGCGAGGGCGAGGACCGTGAAGCCGGCCAGGAGAAGGCGACGGATCGGGGCGGACATGGTTCGAATTCCTCGGGAGGCGTCGCCGGGGCTTGCCGCGACGCGCAGGCGAGCGGGCCCGCACGAAGTCGCGGCGCAGCTCATCCCGGGGCTTAGCAAAGGTCGCGCTTTACCGCCAAGTTGCCGACGTTGATCGAGGGCAACTTACAGGGTCTTCCGGGTCGTTTCTCCGCGCCTGTGTTGCCCTCGTGCAGCAATGATTTCGGCGGCGTCGCTCACCGATCCGTGAGCGCGTCGGGCGGGCGCCCGTTTACTCGGCACGCCTGCCTCGCCGAGCGGCAGCGACTCGGCGGGCGGAGGTCCGGCCCGGAGACCGCCGGAGCCGGCCGGACCGCGCGGCACGCGTCCCGTGCGGTATGGCACGCTTGCTGCATTGCCTACTCAGCCGCGCCTGCTGCGGCGGCGGAGCAACGGCGCTCCAAACAGCGGACGGTGTGAGTCCGGATCCCCGGCATGAGCGACCGCGTGGCGGTTCGCCCACTTACGACGAGCACCAGCTATGGCCAGCTTCAAAACGGTGATGAAGTCGGGTCACCCCCCGACGCTGTTCGCGGCATTCCTCTACTTCGATTTCTGTTTCGCCATCTGGGTCCTGAACGGCGCCATGGGGCCGTTTATCACCGAGACCTTCAAGCTCTCGCCGGCCCAGACCGGCTTCATGATCTCGCTGCCGATCCTCGCCGGAGCGCTGATGCGCTTCCCGCTCGGCGTTCTGGCCCAGTATATCGGCCGGAAGAACGCCGCGATCACCGAGATGAGCGTGATCATGCTGGCGATGGCCTACGGCTATCTCTTCGTCTCCTCCTACAACGACGTCCTCGCCATGGGCGTCCTGCTCGGCATCGCCGGCGCGTCCTTCGGCGTCGCGCTGTCCCTCGGCTCGGGCTGGTTCCCGCCGGAGCACAAGGGGCTGGCGATGGGCATCGCGGGCGCCGGCAATTCCGGCACCGTGCTGGCCGTGCTGTTCGCCCCGCCGCTGGCCCAGGCCTACGGCTGGCAGACCACCTACGCCTTCGCGGGCGTCGTCATGCTGCTGCCCCTCGCGATCATGATCGTGCTCGCCAAGGAGCCGCCGGACTGCGAGCACCAGACCTTCAAGGAGCACGTCTCCTGTCTGTTCACCAAGGACGGCTGGGCGTTCTCGCTGATCTACGTCATCACCTTCGGCGGCTTCATCGGCCTCTCGAACTTCCTGCCGACCTTCTTCTACGAGCAGTTCGCGGTGACGAAGGTCGAGGCCGGGCGCCTGACCATGCTGGCGGCCTTCATGGGCTCGGGCATCCGGATCGTCGGGGGCTACTTCGCCGACCGGATGGGCGGGATCGCGGTCCTGTCGGTGGTGCTGCTCGCGGCGATCGCCACGCTGCTGTCGCTGACCGCGACCCCCTCCCTGGCGCTCACGACGCTCCTGTTCATGCTGTGCTTCGCGGCCCTCGGGGCCGGCAACGGCGCGCTGTTCCAGCTCGTTCCGCTGCGCTGGCCGACCAACACGGCCGTGGCCGGCTCGATGATCGGCGAGATCGGGGCGCTGGGCGGCGCGATCCTGCCGAACGTCATGGGCCTGTCCAAGCAGTATACCGGCTCGTTCTCGCTGGGCTTCGTCGGCTACGCCGCCTTCACGGCGGTCGTCCTCGGCTGCCTCGCGCTCTGGCAGCGGAAGTGGGTCGGGACCTGGGTCGGGCCGCGCGGCAAGGCACTCGGCACCGCGGCCGAGGCCGAGCAGGGCCAGCTGCGGCCCGCGACGGCCTGACCGCCGCAGCGTCTCGTAGCGGCGAACGACCTGTGACGGGGACCCTGGGGTCCCCGTTTTCAGTTGCAGCGCGAACGAGGAATTCGCGTGCCGGATGCAGGTCGGCGGTTGCCTTCCGCCTCGCAACGCGTTTGAATAATGCATTACGAGAAGGTGCCCGGCCGCGACGCCGAGGCGCCCGGCGACCGCGAGAGGCGGCGCCCCATGGGAGGAACGGTCGATGTCGAAGCGCTTCAGCGCCACGAACGGCGTGCTCGGCCTGCTCTGTGTGATGTACTTCATCACCTATCTGGACCGGGTGAACATCGCCACGGCCGGCGCGGAGATCATGCGCGATTTCGGCATGTCGAAGACCGATTTCGGTCTGATCCTGTCGGCCTTCGCCTACCCGTACGCGATCTTCCAGGTGATCGGCGGGTCGGTCGGCGACAAGTTCGGCGCCCGGCGCACGCTGCTCGCCTGCGGGGTGATCTGGGCCTCGGCGACCATCCTGACCGGCATGGTCGGCGGTCTCGTGAGCCTGTTCCTGGCCCGGGTGCTGCTCGGCTTCGGCGAGGGCGCGACCTTCCCGACCGCCACCCGCGCCATGCAGAACTGGACGGCGCCCGGCCGGCGCGGCTTCGCGCAGGGCATCACCCACGCCTTCGCGCGGCTCGGCAACGCGGTGGCGCCCCCGATCGTCGCCTTCCTGATCTACCATTTCGGCTGGCGGACCAGCTTCGTGATCCTCGGCGCGGTGAGCTTCGTCTGGGTCGCGATCTGGTGGCTGTACTTCCGTGACGACCCGTCCGAGCATCCGGCGATCACCAAGGCGGAGCTCGACACGCTGCCGCCGCCCCGCAAGGTCGGCGCGAAGCAGAGCGTGCCGTGGGGCGCCCTGACCCGCCGCATGCTGCCGGTCTCCATCACGTATTTCTGCTACGGCTGGACCCTGTGGCTGTTCCTCGGCTGGCTCCCGAGCTTCTTCAAGGAGAACTACAGCCTCGACCTGAAGAACTCGGCCCTGTTCGCCTCGGGCGTGTTCTTCGCGGGCGTCGTCGGCGACACGGTCGGCGGCATGCTCAGCGACTCGATCCTGCACCGCACCGGCAACGTGAAGCTCGCGCGCCTGTCGGTGATCGTGATCGGCTTCCTCGGGGCCGCCGCCAGCCTCGCCGGCGTGTTCATGACACGGGACCTGACGCTCGTGGCGCTGCTCCTGTCCTCCGGCTTCTTCTTCGCCGAGCTCGTGATCGGACCGATCTGGTCCGTGCCGATGGATATCGCGCCGAAATATGCCGGGACCGCCAGCGGGCTGATGAACACCGGCTCGGCCGTGGCGGCGATCGTCTCGCCGATCGTCTTCGGCGTCATCGTGGACGCGACCGGGAGCTGGACGCTGCCCTTCGTCGGCTCGATCGGCCTGTGCCTGCTCGGCGCCGCGCTGGCCTTCACCATGCACCCCGAGCGGGAGTTCGTGGATCCCGTCACGCCGCCGGTCGCCCCCGCGGCCACCGTGCCGGCCGGGGAGTAGCGCGCGATGGCGGAAACGATGAAGCGGTCGGGCCCGCTCGCCGGGATGCGGGTGATCGAGCTCGCCCACATCATGGCCGGGCCGGTCTGCGGGTTGATGCTCGCCGATATGGGCGCGGAGGTGATCAAGGTCGAGAAGATGGAGGGCGACGACACCCGTCGCACCGTCCCGCCCGCCCTCGAGGGCGAGAGCGCCGCCTACATGATGATGAACCGCGGCAAGCGCGGCATCAGCCTCGACTTGAAGGATCCGGACGGCGTCGCGGTCCTGCGCCGCCTGCTCAAGGGCGCGGACGCCCTGATCGAGAACTACCGCGGCGGCACGATGGAGCGCCTCGGGATCGGGTACGAGACCCTGAAGGTCGAGTTCCCCGAGCTGGTCTACTGCTCGCTCTCCGGCTTCGGCCGCACCGGTCCCTACGCCGACCGGGCCGGATTCGACCTCGTGGCGCAGGGCATGAGCGGCCTCATGTCGGTGACCGGGGAGGGCCCCGGGCGACCGCCGATGAAGTGCGGGCCGCCGGTCACCGACATCACCGCCGGCATCCTGGCCGCCATGGGCGTCCTGGCCGCCTACGCGAACCGGCTCCGGACGGGCCGGGGGCAGGCGGTCGACACGTCGCTGTTCGAGGCCGGCATCACCCACACCTACTGGCAGTCGGCCATCGCCATGGCGACCGGGATCGCGCCCGGCCCGATGGGCTCGGCCCATCCGCTGAACGCCCCCTACGAGGCCTTCGAGACCGCCGACGGCTGGATCACGATCGGCGCGGCCAACCAGACCAACTGGCTGCGCCTGCTCAAGGCCATCGGCGCCGACGACCTCGCCGAGGACCCGCGCTTCGCGCTCAACCGCGACCGGATGGCCAACCGGCACGACCTCGCCGCGACCCTCGCGCCGATCTTCCGGGCCCACAGCTCGGCCGAGTGGCTCGCCCGGCTCGAGGCCGGCGGCGTGCCGGCCGGACCGGTCCTCGACGTGAACGCGATGCACCGCGACCCGCAGGCGCTCGCCCGCGAGATGGTGGTCGAGGTGGATCACCCGCGGGTCGGGCGCATGAAGACCCTGGGCCTGCCGGTGAAGTTCTCCGAGACGCCGGGACGCGTGCATGGGCCGGCCCCGTTGCTCGGCGAGCATTCCCGGGCGATCCTGGCCGAGGCCGGGTACGCGCCGGCCGAGATCGACGCGCTGATCGCGCGGGGCGTGGTCCGCGAGACCGCGGCCTGACGCCGCCACCCGGAGACGCCGCGCATGACCGCCAAGCCCGCGACCGACGAGCTGCTGTTCACCATCGACGAGGCCGGCATCGCCCGCATCGTCCTGAACCGCCCGCAGGCGCGCAACGCGCTCACCTTCGCGATGTATCAGGGCCTGATCACCTGCTGCGAGGCGATCGCCGAGAATCCGGCAGTCAAGGCGCTGATCATCACCGGCGCGGGCGACAAGGCCTTCGCGGCCGGGACCGACATCGCCCAGTTCCGCGACTTCAGCACCGCCGAGGACGCGCTGGGCTACGAGCGCTTCATGGACAAGGTGCTGGGCTCCCTGGAGCGGCTGCGGGTGCCGACCATCGCGGCGATCGCCGGGGCCTGCACGGGCGGCGGCGCGGCCATCGCGGCAGCCTGCGACCTGCGGATCGCCACCCGCGACGCGCGATTCGGCTTCCCGATCGCCCGCACCCTCGGCAACTGCCTGAGCCAGGGCAACCTCAAGCGCCTCTCCGGCCTGATCGGCCCGGCGCGGGTCAAGGACATCATCTTCACCGCCCGCCTCGTCGGCGCCGAGGAGGCGCTCGGCATCGGGCTCATCGGCGAGATGGTGGACGATCGCGCCGCGCTCACCGAGCGGGTGGACACCCTGGCGCAGCTGCTGGCCAACCACGCGCCGCTGACCATGCAGGCGACCAAGGAGGGGCTGCGGCGCCTCGCCGAGGAGGAGGCCGGCGCCGAGGGCGCCCCGCATCCCGGCGATGACCTGATCCTCATGTGCTACATGAGCCAGGACTTCCGCGAGGGCATGGAGGCCTTCCTCGGCAAGCGCACGCCCAACTGGACCGGGCGCTAGGACCGCTCCCGGTCGTGCCGCGACAGTCCGGAGGGAAGGCGTCTTCGGTGTCGAGACAGTGGCGCCATGCCCCCTCTCTCGTGCGGGAGAGGGTTGGGGTGAGGGACGAGAACGTTCAGGATCAAGCGCGCGATCCTGCGTTGACCGCGCGCGCCTCGTCCGGACAGACCTGATCCCTCACCCTGTCCCTCTCCCGCACGGGAGAGGGGACCCGCGCCTCGTGCGGAGCGGGAACGGCGCTGACCACGCCGCTCAGCCCGGCAGCGCGCAGACATCGACCCAGGCGGCGCCGGTGAGCTCGGCCATACGCGCCGGCGCGATCCGCACCGAGCTGTGGGTGCTGCCGGCCGCCGGCACCACCTCGTCGAACGCCCTCAGCGAGACGTCGCAGTAGACCGGCAGCGGCGTCGGCAGGCCGAAGGGGCAGACGCCGCCCACCGGATGGCCGGTCACGGCCTCGACCTCGCCGAGATCGAGCATCCGCACCTTGCCGCCGAAGGCGGCCTTGGCCTTCCGGTTGTCGAGGCGCGCGTCGCCGCGCGTCACCACCAGGGCGACCTGCTCGCCGACGCGGATCGAGAGCGTCTTGGCGATCTGCGCCGGGACGACGCCGTGGCCCTCTGCCGCCTCGGCGACGGTCGCGGTGCTGGTTTCCAGGACGATGACCGCGATGTCGGGCGCCTTCTCGGCGAAGAAGGCGCGCACGGAAGTGAGGCTCATGGTTCGATCCGGAGCTCGAGATCTGCGCGGCGCGGCGCGCGCGCTGCCATAGGCGGCTCCGGGCGCGGCGGCCAGAGCGCCGACGCGGGTGGTAGCTGCGCGGAACGCGGCGCTCGCTCGACCGCGTCTCCTCACGCGGCGGGCCTCTCTCCGGGCGGAGAGGGGCCCGCCGCGCGGACTCGTTGCGCGTCTCGACCTACCGCGTCGTCGTCAGCAGCAGGTCCGGCAGCCACATCGCGATGCCCGGCACGAGGCACAGGATCAGGATCGCCACCGCCATCAGGATCACGAAGGGCAAGGTGCCCCAGATGATGTCCGAGAGCGGGATGTCGGGGGCGATGTTCTTGATGACGAAGATGTTCAGGCCCACCGGCGGGTGGATCAGGCCCATCTCCATGGTGATGGTCATCACGACGCCGAACCAGACGAGGTCGAAACCGGCGGCCTTGAGCGGTGGCAGGATGATCGGCGCCGTCATCAGGATGATCGAGACCGGCGGCAGGAAGAAGCCGAGCGCGATCACCAGCGCCAGGATGGTCACGAGCAGTACCCAGGGAGAGAGCTGCATCGCGACGATCGCGGCGGCGGCCGATTGCGAGATGTGCAGGTAGCTCATCACGTAGGCGTAGAGGAGCGACATGCCGATGATCAGCATCAGCATGGTCGATTCCCGCAGCGTCGCCGTCAGAATCGGCGTGACGTCGCGGAAGCGCCAGACGCCGTAGATCGCGGCGATCAGCGCCAGGGCCATCAGCCCGCCGAGGCCCGCGGTCTCGGACGGCGTGGCGTAGCCGCCGTAGAGCGCCACCATCACGCCGGTGAGCAGGACCACGAAGGGCAGGACCCGCGGCAGCGTCGAGAACCGCTGCGCCATGCTGTACTGCTCGTCGGCCAGGATCGGCGAGGCCGGCCCGCCGCGCTCCAGGGCCTCCTTGGCGGCGGCGTACTCGGAGCGGAACCGCACCATCGACCACGCGGCGAACAGGCCCACCAGCAGGAGACCCGGCCCGATGCCCGCGAGGAACAGGCGCCCGAGCGACTGCTCGGCCGCGACCGCGTACAGGATCATGGTGATCGAGGGCGGCAGCAGGATGCCGAGCGTGCCGCCCGCCGCGATGATCCCGGCCGCGAAGCCCGGCGAGTAGCCGCGCTTGCGCATCTCCGGGATGCCGGCCGAGCCGATCGCCGAGCAGGTGGCCGGGCTGGAGCCCGCCATGGCGGCGAACAGCGCGCAGGCGAAGACGTTGGCGATGCCCAGGCCGCCCGGGATGCGGTGCATCCAGGCATGCATGGCCGTGTAGAGATCCTGACCGGCCTTGGACCGGCCGATGGCAGCGCCCTTCAGGATGAAGAGCGGGATCGACAGCAGGGTGATCGAGGCCATCTCCTCGTAGACGTTCTGCGCCACCGTATCGAGGGAGGCGCCGGGCATGAACGCCACCATGAAGGTGAGCGCCACGAAGCCCAGCGCGAAGGCGATGGGGATGCCCGAGAGCATCGCCCCGAGGGTCGCGCCCGCGTACAGGAAGCCGATCGCGGCCGTGCTCATCGTTCAACCTTCGCGGAAACGGTCTGACCCAGCGGATCCGGTCCTCGGGGCGCGACCTCGGCCGCCCCGTGCATGTCGCGATTGACGTCGGCCCCGAGCCCGATCTTGGGCTGCGCCCATCCGGCGGCCCGCGGCCCGTAGGCGAGGGCCTCCGCGATCTGCAGGACGAACTGGAGGCACAGCAGGCTCATGCCGACGGACATGAGCGTGTAGGGGATCCACAGCGGCGGCCCCCAGGTCGATTGCGAGACCTGTCCGTCGACCCAGGCCTCGTGATCGAGGGACCAGCTCTTCCACGCGAAGAACAGGCAGAAGGCGAGGCTGACCAGGTCGGCCAGGAGGAGCCGCACCCGGTTCGCGGCCGGCGGGAGGAGACCGGTCAACGCCTCGATCGCCACGTGCCCCCGCTTGGCCTGGACGCCGGCCGCCGACAGGAAGGTGGCCCCGATGATCAGGAACACCGCCATCTCGTCCTGCCACTCCGTCGGCTCCTTCAGGAGGTAGCGGACGACGACGCTGTGGGTGAGCACGAGGCAGGCCGCCACGAGGCAGAGACCGCCCAGGGCCAGGATCACCCTGTTCAGGAGGCGCATGCCCCGGTCGAAGGCGCCGAGGAGGCCCGGCAGGCGCGGCTCTTCGGCCCCGCGCGCCTCCGGAGCGGCCGTGGCCGCGTCGAAGCCGTGGCTCACGCGACCTGCTCCGCGAGCTTCAGCAGCTCCGCGCAGTTCGCGTTCTTGGCGGCGTAATCCTTCCAGGCGGTGTTGCGGGCGAGATCCCGCCACTGGCCGAGGGATTTCTCGTCGACCTGGACGACTTTGGCGCCGGCCTTGGCGAAGATCTCCTCGACCCGGGTGTCGTCCTCCTTCGCGCCGGACTGACCGAAGGCTTCGAGCTCCGTGCCGACCGCCATGATCAGGTCCTGCTGCTCCTTCGGCAGGCCCGAGAACACGATCTTGGACATCATGATCGGCTCGAGCATGAACCAGTAGGAGCGCTCGCGCCCCGAGGTCAGCGCCTTGGACAGCTCCTCCAGGCGGAAGGAGATCAGGCTCGTGGAGGAGGTGATCACCGCGTCGCAGGCGCCGGTCTGCATCGCCGCGTAGGACTCGTTCGACGGGATCGAGAGGGTGGCCGCGCCGGCCTCCTTCATCATCATGTCCATCTCGCGCGAGCCGCCGCGGACCTTCATGCCCTTGGCGTCGGCCGGCGCCACGAGGGCGCGCTCCCGGCTCGCGACGCCGCCGGCCTGCCAGACCCAGGAGACCAGGATGATGCCCTTCGCGTCCAGAATCTCGGTGAGCTTGCGGCCGACCGGAGCCGCCTTCCACGCCACCGCCTGGGCGTAGGACGTCACCAGGGCGGGCATCAGGCCGATGTTGAGCTCCGGGATCTCGCCACCCGCGTACGGGCTCGGGTAGAGCGACATGTCGAGCGCGCCCTTGCGCATGGCGCCGAACTGGGCGTTCGTCTTCATCAGCGAGGAGCCCGGGTAGACCTGGACGTCCAGGGCGCCCTTCGAGCGCTCGCCGACCATCTTGGCGAACTTCCGGCACATGCGGTCGCGGAAATCGCCCTCGTCGATCGTGCCGCCGGGAAACTGGTGGGACAGCTTCAGCGTCGTGGCCGCCTGGGCGCTGTTCAGGCCGAACCGCAGGATGGCCGGTGCCGCGAGCGTGGCCGCGATCAGCGAGCGACGAGTGGGCGTCATGAAGCTCTCCCGCACCGCAAACAACGCGGCGTACTTTTGTGCGCCGCAATAGTGCGGCGCTTCGTTGTATGCATGGAAAACCGGCTTGTATATTTTGTCAATGCTCCAGCATAATGTTCGCGTGCGTCGAACATCCGCCGGCCTCAACGGGCGGGGCGTCGCGCGGCCCGATCATCGGGGAGGAACCGGGAGCATGAGCCACGCGCAGCGGCTGAGGCAGCGTATCGAGGACGAGATCGTCTCGGGCGAGCTCGCCCTGGGGTCGCGGCTCGACGAGAACCAGCTCGCGGCCCGTTTCGGGGTCTCGCGCACGCCGATCCGCGAGGCGCTGCTGCAGCTCGCCGTCACCGGGCTCGTGCAGACGAAGCCCCGGCGCGGCGCGATCGTCAGCGCCCCCGAGCCGCACCTGCTGCTCGCCATGTTCGAGACGATGGCGGAGATCGAGGCGGCGTGCGGCCGCCTCGCGGCGCGCCGCCTCGTCGCCGAGGACGCCGCCGCGCTGCGCGCCGCGCTGGAGGGCTGCCGCGCCGCCCTGGCGACCGAGGACACCGAGGCCTACTACGCCGAGAACTACGTGTTCCACACGGTGGTGTACCGCGCGAGCCGGAACGCGTTCCTGGCGGAGCAGGCGCTGTCGCTCCATCGCCGTCTCGCCCCGTACCGGCGGCTGCAGCTGCGCGTGCGCCAGCGCCTGCCGCAATCGCTGGCCGAGCACGAGGCGATCGTCGCCGCGATCATCGCGGGCGACGAGGCCGGCGCCGCGGACGTCCTCCGCAGCCACGTGATCGTCCAGGGCGACCGCTTCACCGATCTCGTGGCGGGTTTGCGGGCGCCGAGCGCCGCCTGAGCGGAGCAGCCGCAGCCGCGAGGCCGGTGCGGGCGGCCCGTCCGATCCGAAGCGGGTCCGAAGGCCACGCTTTCATCGCGTCCTAACCCTGCGCGCAGGTCGGACTGCGTAGGTGTTCCGCCTGACTCGACCGTAAGTTGCAGTACCGGCATTGTTCGCCCGAACCGGGGACAGATCATGCTGAAGGACGTCGTCAGGAGCGCGGGCCGCCGGGCGGGAGTGGATATCTTCCGGGCGAGCCGGGAGGCGTTCCGCTGGAGCCACACGGTCCACGACTACTACCCCGTCGTGCCGTCGTCGCGCTGGACGCCGGGCCGGGCGCCGCACGGCCAGCTCAAGGCGGTGCTCGGCCGGTCCCACGCGGCCTACGATCGCTTCCTCACCGAACTCGAGGCGCAAGCGGACCTGCTGCACAGCGTCCCGCACGACGCCCCAATGGCCGGCGCCGCCACACCCCACTGGAACAACACGTGGTTCACCGCCCTCGACGGCGCCGCGCTGATGACGATGCTGGCCTGGAAGCGCCCCGCGCGATTCTTCGAGATCGGCTCCGGCTGCTCCACCTGCTTCGCGCGGCACGCGATCGATACCCTGACGTTGCCGACGCGGATCACCTCCATCGATCCGATGCCGCGCCGCGAGATCGACGCCCTCTGCGACTGGACCGTGCGCAGCCCGCTCGAAGCCTGCGACCTGAAGATCTTCGAGGAACTGAAGGCCGGCGACATCCTGTTCTTCGACGGATCGCACCGCTCCTTCGCCAATTCGGACGTGACCGTGTTCTTCTTCGAGGTCATGCCGCGCCTCGCGCCGGGCGTGATCGTGCAGATCCACGACATCTTCATCCCGGACGACTACCCGTCCGCGTGGAACTGCCGGCTGTACAACGAGCAGTACCTGCTCGCGGCGATGCTGCTGTGCGGCGCGCCGCCGTTCCGGGTAACCGTGCCGGTGATGTACATCTGCCAGGACCCTGCCATGAGCGCCCGGGTCAGGACGGTGTTCGCCGCCCGCGGCGCCGGCCCCGACATCCCGTTCCTCTACGCGAACGACTCGCGCACGCCGGGCGCGTCGTTCTGGTTCGAAATGACCGGGATGCCCGGCTGATCGCGCGCCTCCTCGATGACGCCGGCCGCCCGCGGCGGCCGAGGCGTTCAGGCCGTCTCCGCGGCACCGTAATTGGCGGCGATCACCGACTTCTTCCCGCGGATGTGCTCGCGCATCAGCACGGCCAGGGCGGCACCGTCGCGGGCGCGCAGCAGCGCGATCATCCGCTCGTGCTCGGAGACCGCGCGGGCCCACTGCTCCGGGGTCTGGTGGGCGGAGTAGCGCGAGCGCTGGATCCGGCCCGACAGGCTCTCGTAGATGTTGGCGAGGATCGTGTTGCGGCTCGCCGCCATGATCCCCTCGTGGATCCGGCGGTTGTGGCTGAAGTAGCCGGCCTCGTCGCCGGCCTTCCAGGCCTCGACCATCGCGTCGTGATCGACCACCAGGGCGTCGATGTCGGCGTCGGTGATCGTCCGGCAGGCGAGGTCGCCGGCCGTCGCCTCGAGGCCGGCGATCACCTCCATCATCTCCTCGAGCTCGCCGTCCGAGATGCTGGCGACGCGGGCCCCGCGGTTCGGGAGCAGCTCGAGGAGACCCTCCGTCGCCAGGATCTTGATCGCCTCGCGGAGCGGGGTCCGCGAGATCCCGAAGCGCTCGGTCAGCTCGCCCTCGTTGATCCGCGCCTTCGGCTCCATCTCGCCGGACCGGATCAGCTCGCGCATGCGCTCGGCGACCTCGTCGTGGAGGTAGCGGCGGCTGATTCCGATCCCGGGCTCGATTTTGTTCATGGTCCCCCGACACACGTCAGGTCAGTGCGACCTGTGGTCTATGTGTAGGTGCCCGGCAATGGAGTGTCGAGGCGCGAGGGCCCGATCCAACACGCGAGCCACATGTTCCGCCCGGAGACCCAGCCCGTCGTGGATCTGATGGCGGCAGCTCGTCCCGTCGGCGACCACGAGATCGTCGGGCCCGGCGGCGCGCAGGGCGGGGAACAGCGACAGCTCCGCCATCGCGAAGGACGTCTCGATCGATTCCGGCCGGTAGCCGAAGGCGCCCGCCATCCCGCAGCAACTCGATTCGATGACCCGCAGGTTGAGCCCCGGGACCGCCCGGAGCACCGTCTCGACCGAGCCCATCGCGCCGAAGGATTTCTGGTGGCAGTGCCCGTGCAGATGCGCGACGCGGCCGCCCTGGTCGGCGAACGGCAGCGCGATCCGGCCCACCGTCAGGTCGGTCGCCAGCAACTCCTCGAACAGGAACGACCGCTCGGCCAGCAGCGCCGAGTCCGCGCCCGGCAGCAGCGCTGCGAACTCGTCCCGGAAGGTGAGCAGGCAGGACGGTTCCAGGCCGACCACGCGGGCGCCCGCGCGGAGGAACGGCAGCAGCGCGTCGACGGTGCGGCGCGCCTCCTGGCGCGCCCGGTCGGTCTGGCCGGCGGAGAGCCAGGTCCGGCCGCAGCAGAGGGGACGCCGGCCGCGGGACGGGTAGATCCGGTGCAGCCGGTAGCCCGCGGCCCGCAGCACGCGCTCGGCCGCCTCGAGGTTCTCCCGCTCGAAGGCGCGGTTGAAGGTGTCGCCGAACAGGATCACGTCGCGGTAATCCCCGACGACGTCCTGCGCGTGGGCGGGCTCGCCCTGCTCGCTCCAGGGCCGGCGCCAGCGCGGCAGCGAGCGCTTGGCCGAGAGGCCGGCGAGTCGCTCCGACAGGGCGGCGAGGGCCGGGTATCGGTCCCGCAGATTGAGGAGCGGCGCCAGCTTCGCGGCGGCCCCGGCATAGAGCGGCATCGCCGCGATGAGGCGCTCCCGCAGGGGAAGCCCGTGGCGGGCGTGGTAGTGGTGCAGGAACTCGATCTTCATCTTGGCCATGTCGACGCCGGTCGGGCACTCGCGGCGGCAGGCCTTGCAGGACACGCAGAGATCGAGGGTGCGCTTCATCTCCGGGCTGGTGAAGGCGTCCTTTCCGAGCTGGCCCGAGATGGCGAGCCGCAGCGAATTGGCCCGCCCGCGGGTCAGGTGCTGCTCCTCCCCGGTGGCCCGGTAGGAGGGGCACATCGCGCCGCCGGCGAGCTTCCGGCAGGTGCCGTTGTTGTTGCACATCTCGACGGCGGAGCCGAAGCCGCCCCAGTCCGACCAGTCCAGAGCGGTCTTCATCGGGGCCGAGACCGCGTAGTCCGGCTTGAACCGGAACAGGCTGCGATCGTCGAATTTCGGCGCCCGCACGATCTTGCCGGGGTTGAGTCGGTTGTCCGGGTCGAACGCGTCCTTCACGGTCTCGAAGGCGCGGGTGAGGGTCGCGCCGAAGAGCGGCTCCACGAATTCCGAGCGCGAGATGCCGTCGCCGTGCTCGCCGGAATACGAACCCTTGTAGCGACGCACCAGCTCGGAGGTCTCCTCCGCGATCGCCCGCATCCGCCGGACATCGCCGGCGTCCTTCATGTCGAGGATCGGGCGGACATGCAGGCAACCGACCGAGGCGTGGGCGTACCACGTGCCGCGGGTGCCGTTCTTGGTGAAGACCTCCGTCACCGCGTCCGTGTAGTCGGCGAGGTGCTCCAGCGGGACGGCGCAGTCCTCGATGAAGGAGACCGGCTTGGCGTCCCCCTTCATCGACATCATGATGTTGAGGCAGGCCTCGCGGACCTCCCAGACCGATCTCTGGCGGGCGGGCTCGACCACCTCCACGACGGCGTCCGGAAAGCCGTGATCGGCCATGCAGGCGTCGAGTCGCTCCAGGTCGCGCCGGAGGGTCGCGAGGTCGTCTCCGGCGAACTCGGTCAGGAGCAGGCAGTTCGGCTTGCCTTTGGTGATGTCGGCGAGCGTCGTGCGGAACAGCGGGATGTCGGCGCCGAGCACGAGGACGTTGTTGTCGACGAGCTCGACCGCCACCGGGTCTAGGCCGACGATGTGCCGCGTCGTCTCCATGGCGGCCCGGAAGGACGGGAAGTGGCACACGCCCATCACCCGGTGCGTCGGCAGGCGCGAGAGCTTCAGCGTCACCGCGGTGGTCGCGGCCAGCGTGCCCTCGGAACCGACGAGCAGGTGCGCGAGGTTCGGCTGGGCCTCGATCAGCGCATCGAGGTTGTAGCCGCCGACACGGCGCTGAACCTTGGGGTAGCGCGCCTCGATCTCGGCGCGGTGATCCTCGGCGAGGCCGCGCATCCGCGCGGCCAGCGCCGCGGCCCGATCCGATCCGTTCACGCCCGGATGAGCGTTGCCGGTCAGGCCGAAGCCGAAGGCCTCACCGTCGTGGAGCAGCGCCTCGATCGCCAGAACGTTGTCGCTCATCTTGCCGTAGCGCAGGGAGCGGGCCCCGCAAGAATTGTTGCCCGCCATGCCGCCGATGGTGCAGCGGGTCGCCGTCGAAGGCTCGACCGGGAAGAACCAGCCGTCGGCCTTCACCCGGGTGTTCAGGCGCTCCAGCACCATGCCGGGCTCGACCGTGATCGTGCCGGCCTCCGCGTCGTAGGCCAGGACGCCGTTGAAGTACCGCGAGCAGTCGACCACGAGCCCCGACCCGATCGGCTGGCCGTTCTGCGAGGTGCCGCCGCCGCGCAGGATCACCGGCGCGTCGTGCTCGGCAGCGATGCGCAGGGTCGCGGCGATGTCGGCGGCGGAGCGTGGCAGCACCACACCGGCCGGCATGATCTGGTAGATCGACGCGTCGGTGCTGTAGCGCCCGCGGGTGAACGCGTCGAAGCGCGCCTCACCCTGGAGCTGCTCCGCCAGCCTGCGCGGCAATCCGGCATCCAGCCGCGCCGCGGCACGCGGCGTCGGGGCATGCGCCCTCGCTTCCGTCACGATCGATCCCTCCCGGGATGGGACGCGCCCACCCGCCGGGAAATGTATTCAAAATTCACTGCGGAGCAAACCGGCCGCGGCGTCGCGCCGGGAGGTCTGCCGGCGCCCTGCGCGGCGGCATGCCCCGAAGGACGCCGCGATCGTCGCCCGGCGCGCGGCGTTTTTCAATTCCGCGGCGACCCGGCACGTCCGGCGCCGCGTCCGCCGAACCGATCGCGATTCGGAAACGGCCTCAGTGGTTGTCCCGCGGGACCCCGGAGGCCTGCGCGACCTTCTGGAACTTCACCGCCCCCTTCATCACCATGCCCTGGTCGAGCTGTTCGACCTGATCGCGGTAGATCTCCTGCCAGGGCGTCTGAGTCGCCGGGTAGGGATAGCCGCCGCGCGCCGCCAGATCCGCGCGCCGGCGGGCGAGTTCCTCCGCCGGCAGCAGGATGTCGGCGCTCCGTCGGTTGAGGTCGATGCGGATGCGGTCGCCGGTCTGCAGCAGCGCAAGCCCGCCCCCTGCGGCCGCCTCGGGTGAGGCGTTCAGGATGGCGGGCGTTCCGGAGGTGCCGGATTGCCGGCCGTCGCCGATGCAGGGCAGGGAGGTGACGCCGCGCCGGATCAGGGCGCCGGGCGGCTGCATGTTCACCACCTCGGCGGCCCCCGGATAGCCGATCGGACCGGCCCCGCGCATGATCAGGATGGTGGTCTCGTCGATGTCGAGCGCCGGGTCGTCGATCCGCGTGTGGTAATCCTCCGGACCGTCGAACACCATGACGCGGCCCTCGAAGGCCATCGGGTCGTTCGGATTGCGCAGGTAGCGGGCTGCGAATTCCTCGGAGATCACGCAGGTCTTCATGATCGCCGAGTCGAACAGCGTCCCCTTGAGGTTCAGGAAGCCCGCGCGCTCCATCAGCGGCGCATCGTAGGCGCGGATCACGTCGCGATTCCAGCTGTGCCGTCCGCGGTAATTCTCGCCGACGGTCCGGCCGTTGCAGGTCAGGGCGCCCTCGTGGACCTTCCCGGCCTCGATCAGCTCGGCGAAGACCGCCGGGAGGCCGCCCGCGCGGAAATACTCCTCGCCGAGCCAGCGGCCGGCAGGCTGCATGTCCACCAGGAGCGGGATCTCGAACCCGACCCGTTCCCAGTCGTCGCAGCTCAGCGGCACGCCGATATGCTTGGCGATGGCGTTGATGTGGATCGGCGCGTTGGTCGACCCGCCGATCGCGGCGTTGGCCACGATGGCGTTCTCGAAGGCCTCGCGGGTGAGGATGTCGGACGGCTTCAGGTCTTCCCAGACCATCTCGACGATCCGCTGCCCGGTGGCGTAGGCGGCCTGGCCGCGCTCGCGGTACGGCGCCGGGATCGCCGCCGAGCCGGGCAGGGCGAGCCCGAGCGCCTCGGCGAGGGCGTTCATCGTCGAGGCGGTGCCCATGGTGTTGCAATGGCCGGTCGAGGGTGCCGACGACCCGACGATGTCCATGAACTGCTGGAAGTCGATGTCGCCCGCCGCGTGCCGCTCGCGCGCCTTCCAGACGATCGTGCCCGAGCCGGTCAGCTCCTTGTGGAAATAGCCGTTGAGCATCGGCCCGACATTCAGCGAGATCGCCGGGATGTTGACCGTCGCCGCCGCCATCAGGCACGCCGGCATGGTCTTGTCGCATCCGGTCAGCAGCACGACCCCGTCGAGCGGGTAGCCGTACAGAACCTCCACCAGGGACAGGTAGGCGAGGTTGCGGTCGAGCGACGCGGTCGGCCGCTTCCCCGTCTCCTGGATCGGGTGACAGGGGAACTCGAAGGCGACGCCGCCGGCCGCCGTGATCCCCTCCCGCACCCGCTTGGCGAGCTCGATGTGGTGGCGGTTACAGGGTGAGAGGTCGGAACCCGTCTGGGCGATGCCGATCAGGGGCTTGCCCGACCGCAGCTCCTCCGGCGTCAGGCCGTAATTGAGGTAGCGCTCCAGGTAGAGGGCGGTCATGCCCGGGTTGTGGGGGTTGTCGAACCAGGCCTTCGAGCGCAGGTCGGCGGGCGTGATCCGGCGTTTGTCGCTCATGGTCGCTTCCTCGCATCCTGGGGCCGGCGCTGGCGATCCGGCTTCTGTGTTCCGCTGCCGCCGCGGGCGTCGCGACATCGGTCGCGGCGCCGCGGGCTCGATCTTGCAATACTCCGGCGGGTAATCAGCCGCAGCACCGTCGACGCTGGATTGATTTCAGGACAGCATCCGCGTGTCACCGTCGATGGAGATGGCCTGCCCCGAGATCGTCCGGCCGCGCGGCGAGCAGAGCAGCAGGATCTGGTCGGCGAGCTGCCGCGCCGTGACGTATTCCTTCACCGACACGAACGAGAACGCCCGCGCCTCCATGTCGGCGAAGCTCGTGCCCTGCTGCTGGGCCTTCGATTCGAGCACCCGGCGCTGGCGATCCCCGGCGACGAGACCTGGCAGGATCGCGTTCACCCGGATCCCCGCGCCGCCGAGCTCGATCGCCAGGGACTTGGTGAAGCCGATCACACCCCATTTGGCGGCCGCGTACGGACTGCGCAGGGCGAATCCGAACTTGCCCGCGGCCGAGGAGAGGTTGACGATCGAGGCGTTGGCACTCTGGCGGAGGTGCGGCACCGCCAGCCGCGCGCAGTTGAATTGGCTGGTCAGGCAGACCGTGAGGCAGCGGTCCCAGTCCTCGGGGGCGATCTCCTCGACCCGGCCGGTCGGGCCGGCGATCCCGGCATTGTTGACCAGCACGTCGAGGCCCCCGAGGAACTCGACCGCCTGGTCCATCATCGCGGCGACGGCGTCGCGGTCGGCGACGTCGGTGCGGCTGCGCCCGACGGTGTCGGGCAGTGCGGCCAGGGCCTCAGCGTCGATATCGCAGGCGAAGACGCGCGCGCCTTCCTCCACGAACGCGTCGACGATCCCGCGGCCGATCCCGGCAGCGCCCGCCGTCACCACGACGCGCAGGCCGGCAATTCCCAGATCCATGGTCAGTCCTCTCCCTGAACGTCCCGCAGGCCGCCGCGGGTCAAGATGAACTCCGCGGCCTCCCGGATGTCGGCCGCGATCGCGGCCGCGGCCGCCGCGCCGTCCCGAGCCTCGATGGCCGCCACGGCCTCGGCGTGCCGCCGGAGCGCGAAGCCCTGGAGCAGGCGTTCCGGATGGGCGCGCAAATCCAGGTTGATCACCGGACCCGCCTTCAACCAGAGGCGGGCGATGATCTCCTGCAGGGGTCCGAGCCCGCAGGCGCCGTAGATCGCGAAATGCAGGTCGCGGTTGAGCTGAACGGCCCGCGCCCTGTCGGGCTCCGGCGCCTCGGCCTCGGCCCGGAAGGCCGCCTCGGCGCGCCGGATCGCCGCGAGCTCGGCCGCCGTCCGACGCTCGGCGGCCCGCGCCACAGCGATGCCCTCGACCGCGATGCGTGTCTCGACGAGGGCGCGGAAAGCCGGGGCCCCCATGACCGGTACCCGGATCACCCGATTCGGCGCCACTTCCAGCACGCCGTCCGCGGCGAGCCGGCTCACCGCCTCGCGCACCGGCATGACCGAGACGCCGAGGGCCGCCGCGCTCTGGCGCAGGGACAGCCGGTCGCCCGGCGCCAGCCGCCCCGAGGCGAGGAGGTCCGACAGGGCCTCGTAGACGGTATCGGACAGGGTCCGCCGCGCGAGCTGGGGCAGTTCGGCGAGGGCCAGGGTGGAATTCATGTGCCGACACTAGACGGATCCGGCACTATCGCGCTAGTGATCTGTGATCACAGTTCGGGTGAGGGCCGTCAGAGCCCGCCGCAACAACCCGGCTGGAGGACACGCACGGGAGCGGAACGATGACGGACCGGTACGGGGATTCCCTTTCTCGCCGCAGCCTTCTGCGCGCCGGCGGCGCGGCGCTCCTCGCGCCGGCCCTCGCGAGCCCGGCGCTCTCTCAGGGACAGTCGGAGGTGATCCGGATCGGCCATCTGACGCCGCGCACGGGCTTCCTCGGCCCGCTCGGGGAGTTCGCCGTGCAGGCGGCCCAGCTCGCGGTGGAGGAGATCAACGCCGCCGGCGGCATCGCGGGCCGGAAGGTCGAGCTGCTCTCGGAGGACAGCGTCAATCCGCAGACCGCCTCGGCCAAGGCCGAGCGCATGGTCCAGCGCGACCGCGTGGCCTGCCTCGTCGGCGAGATCAACTCGGCCTCCGCGCTGGCGATCAGCCAGGTCGCCCAGCGGGAGAAGATCCTGTTCATCAACACCGGCGCCAACTCGGACGCGCTGCGCGGCTCCGACTGCAAGCGCTTCATGTTCCACGTCGAGTCGCAGAACACCATGATGGTGCGCGCCTGCGGGCGGGCGCTGCTCGACCGGGGCCTGATCAAGGGCCGCAAGGTCTACGCGCTCACGGCCGACTACGCCTTCGGCCACGATCTCCTGAAGCAGGCGAAGAAGTACTTCGCGGCCAACGACGCCACCCTCGTGGGCGAGGACC
Organism: Methylobacterium sp. 22177; assembly: GCF_052045615.1. Classification (NCBI taxonomy): domain Bacteria; kingdom Pseudomonadati; phylum Pseudomonadota; class Alphaproteobacteria; order Hyphomicrobiales; family Methylobacteriaceae; genus Methylobacterium; species Methylobacterium sp. 22177. The sequence continues at coordinate 66,043 of NZ_JBQEPK010000017.1, forward strand.
TGATCCCCACCGAGCTGACCGACTTCTCGCCGTTCCTGCTGAAGCTCCGTCAGGCCAAGCCGGACCTCGTGATCTGCAACCTCGCGGGCGCGCAGATCACCAACTTCCTCAAGCAGTACAGCGAGTTCGGCCTGCCGTTCCCGGTCGCCGGATTCGGCTTCGACACGGCGCTCGCCTGGGGCGCCGGGCCGGGCAACTTCCTCGGTACGTGGCCGGTGATCTGGCATCACCAGATCGACTCGCCCTCGGCCAAGAAGTTCGTCGCCGCCTTCAAGGCCAAGTACAAGAAGCCGCCGGAGAACCAGGGCTGGGGCGACTACACCGCGATGAAGATCGTCGCGCAATCCATGAACGAGCTGAAATCGACCGAGTCGATCAAGGTCGTGGAGCACCTCGAATCGGGCGCCAAGTTCGACATCGCGAAGGTCCGCGAGGGCTATTTCCGCCCCTGGGACCACGAGCTGATGCAGGAGATGTTCGCGATCACCGCCCTGCCGGCGGATCAGGTCAAGAACCCTTTCGACATCTTCACCTCGACCGGCCCGCTGCCCGGCCCCGGCGAGAGCCTGGAAGTGCTCGCCACCACCCGCGACGAGAACGCCTGCACCTTCCCGGCGTGAGGCGGCCATGCAGCTCGTCTTCATCCTGGAGCAGGTGCTCAACGGCCTGCTGATCGGCGTGCAGTACCTGCTGATCGCGCTGGGCCTGTCGCTGATCTTCAGCCTGGGCGGGATCGTGAACCTCGCCCACGGCGCCTTCTACGCGATCGGCGCCTACATGACCGTGCTGCTGACGCCGACCATCGGCTTCGGCGGCGCCCTCGTCGCCTCGCCGCTGGCGGTGGCGGTGCTCGGCCTGCTGATCGAGCGGTTCCTGCTGCGGCGCTTCTACCGCGGCGACCCGACGCTCGGCCTCCTCCTCACCTTCGGGCTCGCCATGGTGGCCGAGCAGGCGCTGCGCATGGCCTTCGGGGCGGCGCCGGTGCCGTTCGGGATCCCGCCGTGGCTGCGCGGGCAGGTCTTCATCGGCGACCTGATCTACTCGCGCTACCGGCTCTCGATCCTCGTGGTGGCCCTCGCCTGCGTCGCCGGCCTGTGGCTGCTGCTCACGCGGACCAGCTTCGGGCGCGTGGTCCGGGCCGGCGTGCAGAACCCCGACATGGTCGCGGCGCTGGGCATCTCGCTCCGGCCCTACATGACGGCGGTGGTGACGATCGCGGTGGGGCTCGCGGCGCTCGCCGGGACCATGATGGCGCCAGTCACGGGCGTGCAGCCCGCCATGGGCGCCGAGATCCTGACCTTCGCCTTCGTGGTGGTGGTGATCGGCGGTCTCGGCTCGTTCTGGGGCGTGGTGCTCGCCGCGCTGATCGTCGGCGTGGTCCGGGGCCTCACCGCCTACGCCTACCCGCCGGCCACCGAGGCCGCCGTCTACGCCCTCATGGTGCTCGTCCTGCTGCTGCGCCCGCGCGGCCTGTTCGGCGAGCACATCGCCCGGTTCGAGTGAGCGGAGAGCGTCCCATGTCCGGAACCGCCGAGCCGCTGCCGCTCGCCCTGCCGCAGCGCGGCCTGATCCTGCGCGAGAGCCGCCAGCTCTGGGCCGCGCTCGCCGCGCTGATCGTCCTGCCCTTCGCCCTCGACGCGATCGGCCTGACGCTGATCACCGCCACCGACGTGGTGATCTTCGCCCTGGCGGTGCTGGGACTCAACATCCTGGTCGGCTGGACCGGGCTCACCTCGTTCGGCCACGGGGCGTGGTTCGGGATCGGCGCCTACGCGGTGGCGATCCTGCAGACACGGCTCTTTCCCGGCGACATGGCGCTGCCGCTCCTCGGCGCCCTGGCGATCACCGGATGCGCGGCCCTGGCCGCCGGCGGCCTGATCCTGCGGCGGCGCGGCGTCTACTTCTCGCTCCTGACGCTCGCCTTCACGGCGATGCTCTACGCCATCGCGTTCCGGTGGACCGACCTCACCGGCGGCGAGAACGGCATCGGCAACCTGCACCGCTGGGCGGCGCTGCAGGAGCCCGGCGCCTACTACGCCGCGGTGTCCGGCATCGCCTTCGCGGTGCTGATCGCCCTGTGGCGCTTCCGGCGCTCGCCGATGGGCACCGTCCTGGTGGCGATCCGCGAGAACGAGCAGCGCGCCGGCTTCCTCGGCTACGCCACCAACCGCTACAAGCTCGCGGCCTTCGTGATCTCGGCGACGATCACCGGGCTGGCGGGCGCGCTCGCCGCCTACAGCCACCGCTTCACCTCGGCCGACCCGATCTCCATCGCGTTCTCGGGCGAGCTGCTCGCCATGGTGGTGATCGGCGGGATGCGCTCGTTCCTCGGGCCGGCGCTCGGCGCGCTGTTCTACATCCTGTTCCGCGAGTTCCTGTCGATCTACACCGCCGACTGGCTTCTGTACTTCGGCCTGCTGTTCGTCGCCTTCATCGTGTTCTCGCCGGACGGCTTGGTCGGCATCGCGGCGCGCCTCATGAAGCCGTTCCGGCGCGTCCCGTCCGAGGGTGCGGCCATGTCGGCCCGTCGCGCCGGCGCCTCGGGCCGCGTCCCGGCCCGCTTCATCGCGGAGGGGCGCGGCGACGGCCCGGTTCTGGTCGCCGACGACATCCGGAAGAGTTTCGGGCCCGTGAAGGCGGTGCGCGGCGTGTCCTTCGCGGTCGCCGACCGGACGCTCCACGCCCTGATCGGACCGAACGGCGCCGGCAAGACGACCGCCTTCAACCTGCTCTCGGGGATGTTCCGGCCGAGCGGCGGCAGCATCCGCCTCGACGGAAGCGAGATCGCCGGCCTGGAGCCGCACGCCATCACCCGGGCCGGGATCGGCCGCTCGTTCCAGATCACCAACCTGTTCCCGGGCCTCTCCGTGGAGGAGAACGTCCGCCTCGCGGTGCAGGCCCGGCACGCCGCGCATTTCAGCCCCTGGCGAGACGCGCTGGCCGTCCGCGAGATCGCCGACGACACCGCCGAGCTGCTGCGCTGGACCGGCCTGTCCGGCATCGAGCGGGCCGAGGCCGGCAGCCTGTCCTACGGCGGGCAGCGGCTCCTCGACATGGGTCTGGCGCTGGCCACGCGGCCGCGCGTCCTGCTCCTCGACGAGCCGCTCGCGGGCCTCGCGGCCGCCGAGCGCGAGCGCGTCGGCGATCTCATCAAGGCGCTGTCGGCCGACATTCCGGTGCTGCTCGTCGAGCACGACATCGACCGCGTCTTCCGCCTCGCCGACCGGGTGACCGTGATGGCCGACGGCGCCGTACTGGTCGACGGCTCGGTCGCGGACGCCCGGGACGACGACCGGGTGCAGGCGGTCTATCTCGGCTCGGGCACGGCGGCGATCGCCGCGAAGCCGCGCGCCAGCGCCGCCGAGGCCGAGACGCTGCTCGCCATGGAGGGCGTCGACACCTTCTACGGCAAGTCGCACATCCTCAACGGGGTGAACTTGGCGGTCCGTCGGGGCGAGGTCGTGGCGCTCCTCGGACGCAACGGCGCCGGCAAGTCGACCCTGCTCAAGACGCTGATCGGCACCGCGCCGCCGGCCGCCGGCCGGATCGTGCTCGGCGGCAAGGACATCGCCGGTCTGTCGCCCGACCGGATCGCCCGGCTCGGGATCGGCTACGTGCCGCAGGGGCGGGCCCTGTTCGCCGGCATGACCGTCGCGGAGAATCTGGGCCTCGGCCGCCTGCGGCGGCTCACCGGCGCCGGCATCCACTGGGACGAGGAGAAGGTCCTCGAATTCTTCCCGCGCCTGAAGGAGCGATGGACCGTCGACGCGGCCCGCCTGTCCGGCGGCGAGCAGCAGATGGTCGCGGTGGCGCGGGCCCTCTCGGGGGACACGCGGCTCCTCCTGCTCGACGAGCCCTTCGAGGGCCTGTCGCCGGCCGTGACGGAGGAGCTGTTCGAGGCCTTCGACCGGCTGCGCCGCGAGATCGCGATCATATTGGTGGACCACCACCTCGACCTCGCGCTGGCGCTGTCGGACCGGACGGTGGCCCTGGAGCGCGGCAGCGTGCAGTGGACGGGCGCGTCGCGTCTCCTGCGCGAGGATCAGGAGCTGAGGCGGAAGGTGCTGTGGCTATGACCGAGAGCGTCGCGATCGTCGGCGCCGGCCTGATCGGCCGGGCCTGGGCGATGATCTTCGCCCGCGCCGGCTGGGACGTGCGCCTGTTCGATCCCGCGGCGGGCGTCGCCGAGGCCGCGATCCCGCTCTGCGCCGAGGGGCTGCGGACGCTCGCGGCGCATGACCTCTGCGCCGACCCTGCGGCCGCCGCGGGGCGCATCCGCGCGGCCGGCACCCTCGCGGCCGCCCTCGACGGCGTCGCCTTCGTGCAGGAGAACGGGCCGGAGCGGCTGGAGGTGAAGCGGAGCCTCTTCGCGGACCTCGACGCCGCGGCGCCGCGGGAGGCCGTCATCGCCTCGTCCTCCTCGGCGATCCGCTGCTCCCTGTTCACCGAGGATCTGCCGGGTCGGGCGCGCTGCCTGATCGGCCATCCGGTGAATCCGCCGCACCTGATCCCGCTGGTGGAGATCTCCGGCGCACCGTGGACGGCCCCCGACGCGCTGGACCGGGCCCGGCAGGTCTACGAGCAGATCGGGCAGGTGCCGATCACCGTGCTGAAGGAGATCGAGGGCTTCATCCTCAACCGGCTCCAGGGCGCCCTGCTGGCGGAGGCGTTCCGCCTCGCCTCGGAGGGCTACGTCACCCCGCAGGATCTCGACAAGACCGTCGCGGACGGCCTCGGCCTGCGCTGGAGCTTCATGGGTCCGTTCGAGACGATCGAGCTCAACGCGCCGGGCGGCATCGCCGATTACTGCGCGCGCTACACGGGCTTCTACAAGAGCCTCGCCGCCGACCCGGCGCCGCCCTCGGTCTACGAGGCACCGGCCACCGAAGCCATCCTGGCCAACTGGCGGCCGCCGACCGATCTGCCCGCACGCATGAACCGCCGCGATTCGCGGCTGGCGGCGCTCCGCGCCCACAAGGCTTCACGGAAGGACTGAGCATGGCCTCACAGCGGAAAGTCATCATCACCTGCGCGGTGACGGGCGCGATCCACACGCCGAGCATGTCGCCGCACCTGCCGGTGACGCCCGAGGAGATCGCCGACGCCGCCATCGGCGCCGCCGAGGCGGGCGCGGCCATCGTGCACCTGCACGCCCGCAACCCGGAGAACGGCCAGCCCGACCAGACTCCCGAGGCCTTCGCCAAGTTCCTGCCGGTGATCAAGCAGCGCTCGAACTGCGTGGTGAACATCACCACCGGCGGCGCGCCGACCATGTCGATCGAGGAGCGGGTCCGTCCGGCCGCGACCTTCCAGCCGGAGGTCGCCTCGCTGAATCTCGGCTCGATGAATTTCGGTCTCTTCGGCATGCTCGACCGCTTCAAGGACCTGAAGCACCAGTGGGAGCGGGACTATCTCGGCAACAAGGACATCATCTTCCGCAATACGTTCGGCCAGATCGAGCACATCCTGACGACCTGCGGACCGAACGGCACCAAGTTCGAGTTCGAGTGCTACGACACCGCGCATCTCTACAATCTCAAATACTTCTTCGACCGTGGTCTCGTGCAGGCGCCGCTGTTCATCCAGACGGTGTTCGGCCTCCAGGGCGGCATCGGCGCGCATCCGGACGACGTCATGCACATGAAGCGCACCGCCGACCGTCTCTTCGGTGACCAGTACCGCTGGTCGGTGCTCGGGGCGGGCCGCAACCAGATGAACATCGCCGCCATGGCGGCCGCGATGGGCGGCAACGTCCGCGTCGGACTGGAGGACAGCCTCTGGGACGGTCCGGGCAAGCTCGCCGAGACCAACGCCGCGCAGGTCCGGCGCGTGCGCGCGATCATCGAGGGGCTGGGCCTCGCGGTCGCCTCGCCCGACGAGGCGCGGGAGATCCTGGCGCTGAAGGGCGGCGACAAGGTCGCGTTCTGACCGATCAGTCGATGGATGATGCGTCCTGGAAGGTGGGACGCATCGTCCAGGACCAGCTGACGTTCAGGCTCTTCCGTCCTTGCGAGCGCAGCGAAGCAATCCAGTGTAGCGCGCCATCTGAGGCCTGGGCGCTTCTAGATTGCTTCGCTGCCTCGCAAAGACGTCGAGAAGCCTCAGGGAGACCCGAACACGCGGTCCAGATCCGCCTGCGCGACGCCGTCGATCTCCAGTATCTTCAGCCGGCTCTGATCGCCGGTGACGATGCGGACCGAGCCGCGACTGACCTTCAGCGCCTTGGCGATCAGCGCGACCAGCGCCCCGTTGGCCGCGCCCTCGACCGGCGGTGCGGCGACGCGGGCCTTCAGGTAGGGCTGCCCCTTCTCGTCGCGGGCCCAGCCCTCCGCGGCGTCGCGCCCCCCGCGCGGCGTGAGGCGCACCGCCAGGCGGATCGCCACGGCGGAGCCCTCAGAAGATCTTGCCCGGATTCAGCCGGTTGTCCGGATCGAGCGCCCGCTTCACGAGCCGCATGACGGCGATCTCCTCGGGCGAGCGCGACAGCTTCAGCTTGGCCCGCTTCTCGAGCCCGATCCCGTGCTCCGCCGAGACGGAGCCGTTCAGCTTCGCCAGCGGCTCGTAGATCGCCGCGTCGATCGCCGCGTTGCCGGCGGCGTCGAGGCGGGTGGTGTTCCAGTGCAGGTTGTTGTCGCCGATATGGCCGTAGACGACCGCCCGGCAGCCCGGGATCGCCGCGAGCCGGTCGAGCGCGCCGCGGACGTAGCCGTCCATCCGCGCGAGCGGCACGCTCACGTCGAAGGCCCGGTCGATCCCGTCGGCGTTCAGGTGTTCGACGCGGTCGCGGATCCGCCACATGCCGCGGCGCTGCTCCTCCGAGGCGGCGACCACGGCGTCGAGGATCGTGCCGTCGCCCATCAGACCTTCCAGCAGGCCCAGGAACCGGTCCGATTCCTCGGGGACGCACTCGACCTCGATGATCGCGTAGAACGGGTAGTCCGGACCGAGCCGCGGGGTCGCGCGCCCGGGCGCGGTCATCAGCCGGTAGAAGTCGGGCCACAGGCCCTCGAACGAGGAGACACGCCCCTGGAAGGCGCTCTGCGCCGCCCGCAGCACCCGCGCGCCGTCGTCGACTCCGGGGCACGCGATCAGCGCCGTCGCGTAGCCGGCGGGCTCCGGCCGCAGGCGGATGACCGCCCGCGTGACGATGCCCAGCGTGCCCTCGGTGCCGAGGAAGAGCTGCTTGAGGTCGAGCCCGGTGTTGTTCTTGATGAGCGGCCGCATGGACGACACCACCGTGCCGTCGGCGAGCACCGCCTCCAGGCCGAGCACCATCTCGCGCATCATGCCGTAGCGCAGCACCCGCAGGCCGCCGGCGTTGGTGGAGATCGCGCCGCCGACCGTCGCCGAGCCGCGGGCCCCGAGATCGAGGGGGAAGAACAGGCCCGCCGCGGACGCGGCGTCCTGCACGCTCTCGAGGGTGGCGCCGGTGCCGACCACCACCGTCATGCCGAGCGGATCCACCGGCTCGATGCCGGTCATGCGCTCGGTCGACAGGGTGATCTCGTCGGGCTGGCAGAGCGTGCCGTCGACGAGGCCGGTGGCGCCGCCGCGCGGGACCACGGCGACGCCGGCCGCGCGGCAGGTGGCCATGACGGCGCTGGTCTCCTCCGTGCTGCGCGGGCGCACCAGCGCCAGGGCGGCGCACGGCTCGGTCGGGCGCGTCCAGTTGGCCGAGCGCCCGCGCAGCTCCGCGCCGGTGACGAGACCGGACGGTCCGACGATCGCGGCGAGGCGGTCGAGGAAGGCGGTGTCGGTCATCGGCATGCTCTCGGGGCTCGGTCCGGTCGCCGCTCTGTCACAGAATCCCGCGCGCGGCGAGATTCCGCATCAGCGCGCGGGCGCCGAAGGTCCAGGGTTCGCAGGCGTCGCACGGGCGCATGCGGTTGACGAGGCTGCCGAGCTCCGGGCTCGCCACCACGACGCGGTCGCCGTCGGCGTGGGTGAAGCCGAGCCCCGGGCCGTGCCGATCCTGGATCGGCGCGAACATGGTGCCGAGGAGGAGGAGGGCGCCGTCGGGATAATTGTGCGTCCGCCCCATCAGCGCGTCCGCCAGTTCCTCCGGATCGCGGCTGATCTCGGAGAGCGGCGAGGTGCCCTCCAGCCGGAAGCCGTCCGTGCCGGTGACCTCGAGGGTCACGGTGGTGCGGCGGACGTGGTCGAGACCGAACGTCCCGTCGAACAGGCGCACGAACGGTCCCAGGGCGCAGGAGGCGTTGTTGTCCTTGGCCTTCCCGAGGAGCAGCGCCGACCGCCCCTCGAAGTCGCGCAGGTTCACGTCGTTGGCCAGCGTCGCGCCGACGATCCGCTGGTCGGAGGCGACCGCCAGCGCCACCTCGGGCTCGGGGTTGTTCCAGTGCGAGTCCGGGTGCAGGCCCGCGTCCGCGCCGCAGCCGACGGCCGAGAGCGGCTGCGCCTTGGTGAAGATCTCGGCGTCCGGGCCGATGCCGACTTCCAGGTACTGGCTCCAGGCGCCCTGCGCGACCAGCACCTCCTTGAGGGCCATGGCCTCGGGCGAGCCGGGCTTGAGTCGGCGCAGGTCGCGGCCGACCAGGCGCTCGACCTCGGCGCGGATCGCCGCCGCGGCAGCGAGATCGCCGCGGGCGCGCTCCTCGATCACTCGCTCCAGCATCGAGGTGGCGAAGGTCACGCCCGCCGCCTTCAGGGCCTGCAGGTCGACCGGCGCCAAGAGCCACGGCCGGCTGGTGTCGCGCCCGTCCGGCGGCGTGTTGGCCAGGGTCGCGTCGAGGCTGCCGAGGTCCTCGCCCCCGGCGCCGCGCAGGGCGGCGGCGGGATCCGGGGCCTCGCACAGGTCGCTGACCGTCGGGAAGGCGGCGGTGACGTCGAGGATTCGGGCCGCGCCGTCCGCGTCGGCGCGGATCGCCACGACGCTCGGACCGGCCACGTCCGGCCGCCACACCCGGCCCACGAGGGCGCCCCGGCATCCGTCGGCGGGCAGGATCTCCCGCGCGGTCAGGCCCGATAACGACATGTGCTCACGTCCCCTGGATGTCCGCCCGCGCGACGGCCGCGTGACGGGCCCGGTGCCGGCTCCGCGGCCGGCGCGCGATCCCATAGCATTCCGGGCGGCCCGTCATCCCGCCGCATGTTTCACCGGGCCCCGCTCGTCACGGGCGCCGGGCGGGTCCGCCTGACAGATCCAAGATTATCTGTAGCTTTGCCGGGGCGCCCGCTTGCTTTCCCCCGGCCGCTCCTTTGTACTGCCGACTTAGAGCCGCCGATAGAGTGGCCTTGATCGGGAGGAAGCATGGCCTCGGTGGGAATCCGCGAGGTTCGCAAGGCTTTCGGATCGACGAATGTCCTGCACGGCGTGTCCGTGGATATCCGGGACGGTGAATTCGTGATCCTGGTCGGCCCGTCCGGATGCGGGAAATCGACGCTCCTGCGGATGATCGCCGGGCTCGAGAATATCTCCGGCGGCGAGATCCGCATCGGGGAGCGCGTGGTGAACGATGTGCCGCCCAAGGAGCGGGACATCGCCATGGTGTTCCAGAACTATGCCCTCTACCCGCATCTCACGGTTCGCGAGAACATGGCGTTCTCGATGCGGATCCGGAAGGCGCCCGCCTCCGAGATCGACCTCCGGGTCAACAAGGCCGCGCAGATTCTCGGGCTCACCCACCTGCTGGACCGCTACCCGCGCCAGCTCTCCGGCGGCCAGCGCCAGCGCGTCGCCATGGGCCGGGCGATCGTGCGCGACCCGCAGGTCTTCCTGTTCGACGAGCCGCTCTCCAACCTCGACGCCAAGCTGCGCGTGGCGATGCGCACCGAGATCAAGGAGCTGCACCAGCGCCTGAAGACCACGACCATCTACGTCACCCACGACCAGATCGAGGCCATGACCATGGCCGACCGGATCGTCGTGATGCACGACGGGGTCGTGGAGCAGATCGGGCCGCCCCTCGAACTCTACGACCGGCCCGACAACCTGTTCGTCGCGGGTTTCATCGGCTCGCCGGCCATGAACTTCGTGCCCGGCCGGGTCCGGGCGAACGGGCGCCTCACCTTCAGCACCGAGACCGGCCTGTCGATCCCGCTCGCCGACGCGCCTGCCGGCGTCGACGGGCGGCCGCTCATCCTCGGCGTCCGCCCCGAGCATTTCGACCTCGCGCCCGACGGGATCGCCGCGGAGGTCGTCGTCGTGGAGCCGACCGGCTCCGAGACCATGCTGGCGGTGCGGGCCGGAGGCCAGGATCTCACCTGCGTGCTGCGGGAGCGCGTGCGCGAGCGGCCGGGCGAGACCGTCTCCCTGCGGCCGAACCGCGTGCACTTCTTCGACGCCGAGACCGGCCGTCGCCTGCCGAGCTGACCCGCGTCGGATCCGGCGCGGGATCGGGGCGCGCGGCGCCCTCAGAAACAGGATCACCGAGGGAGAAGAAACGATGTCCGTTCTCGATCGCCGGTCCCTCCTCGCGGGCGCCGCCGCGGCCGGCCTCGCCGCCAGCGGCGACCTCCTCGGCTTCGCCAGGGCCTGGGCGCAGACCGCGGAATGGAAGCCCGAGCCGGGAGCGAGCCTGTCGCTCCTGCGCTGGAAGCGCTTCGTTCCGGCCGAGGACGAGGCCTTCATGAAGCTGGTCGACGCCTTCACCAAGGCGACGGGCGTCAAGGTCACGGTGAGCAACGAGTCCTTCGACGACATCCAGCCCAAGGCGTCGGTCGCCGCCAATACCGGGCAGGGGCCCGACATGGTCTGGGGCCTGTTCTCGTTCCCGGCGCTCTTCCCCGACAAGTGCCTGCCGCTCGAGGACGTGGCCGAGTCCCTGGCCAAGAAGTACGGCCCCTGGTTCCCGTCCGCGGAGGCCTACGGCAAGGTCAAGGGCAAGTGGATCGCGATCCCCGTGGCGTTCAACGGCGGCTACCCGAACTACCGCATCTCGGCGATGAAGAAGGCCGGGTTCGACAAGTTCCCCACCGACACCGCGGGCTTCCTCGAGCTCTGTCGCGGCCTGAAGAAGAACAACACGCCGGCCGGCTTCGCCCTCGGCCACGCCACCGGCGACGGCAACACGTGGTGCCACTGGGCGCTCTGGTCCCACGGCGGCAATCTCGTCGACGCCAACGAGAAGATCGTCATCAACTCGCCCGAGACCGCCAAGGCGCTCGAGTACGTCAAGTCCCTGTACGAGACCTTCGTGCCCGGCACGGTGTCGTGGAACGACTCGTCGAACAACAAGGCCTTCCTGGCCGGCGACCTCTACCTGACCAACAACGGCATCTCGATCTACGCGGCGGCCAAGAAGGACAACCCGAAGCTCGCCGAGGACATGGACCACGCGGTCTGGCCGATCGGACCCGTCGGCAAGCCCACCGAGTTCCAGCTCGCCTTCCCGATCCTGGCCTTCAAGTACTCGAAGGCGCCGAACGCCTGTAAGGCCTTCATCGCCTTCATGATGGAGGCGGCGAACTACAATCCCTGGCTGGAGGCGGCGCAGGGCTACCTCTGCGAGCCCCTGTCGAACTACCCGAAGAACCCGATCTGGACGAGCGACCCGAAGAACGCGGTCTTCGCCGAGGCGGGCCGGCGCTCCCTGGCGGCGGGCGGCCTCGCGCCGGTGAGCGAGCGCATCGCCGCGGTGCTCGCCGACTTCGTCATCGTCGACATGTTCGCCAGCCACTGCACCGGCCGCGAGGACGTGAAGGGCGCCATCAAGAACGCCGAGCGCGCCGCCACCCGCATCTTCCGGAACACCTGACCCCACCCGCCGGAGGCGAGACCATGGCGCACACGGCCCTGACGCAGCCCGCCCCGGCCGCAATCCCGACCCGCTCGGCCTGGCAGCGCGTGCGCGCGAGCCGGGGCTGGGCGGGGTTCTGGTTCATGTTGCCGACGGCGCTGATCCTCGGCCTGTTCCTGGCCTACCCGCTCCTGAAGGGTATCTGGCTGTCCTTCACCAACGCGCGGATCGGCCGCGAGGGCGTCTTCGTCGGTCTCGAGAACTACGAGTGGCTCTGGGACGACGACGTCTTCTGGCTCTCGGTGTTCAACACCTGCCTCTACACGGCGGTGGCGTCCGTGGTGAAGTTCGGCGTCGGCCTCTATCTCGCGCTGCTGCTCAACAAGAACATGCCGTTCAAGTCGATCATCCGGTCGATCGTGCTGATCCCGTTCGTGGTGCCGACGGTTCTGTCGGCCATCGCGTTCTGGTGGATCTTCGACAGCCAGTTCTCGATCATCTCCTGGTCGCTGCGGCATCTCGGGGTGATCGACGGCAACATCGACTTCCTCGGCGAGCCGGCCATGGCGCGCGCCTGCGTGATCTTCGCCAACATCTGGCGGGGCGTGCCGTTCATCGCCATCACGCTGCTCGCCGGTCTCCAGACGGTCTCGCCCTCGCTCTACGAGGCCGCGACGCTCGACGGCGCCTCGAACTGGCAGATCTTCTCGCGGATCACCCTGCCGCTCCTGACCCCGATCATCGCCGTGGTCATGACCTTCTCGGTGCTGTTCACCTTCACCGACTTCCAGTTGATCTGGGCGATGACGCGCGGCGGTCCGGTGAACGCCACCCACCTGATGGCGACCCTCTCGTACCAGCGCGGCATCCTCTCGGGGACGCTCGGCGAGGGCGCGGCCATCGCCACCGCCATGGTGCCGTTCCTGCTCGCGGCCATCGGCATCTCGTGGTTCGGCCTGCAGCGAAGGGCTTGGCAGTCCGGGGAGTCCGACCGATGAGCGCGCCCGCACCGCCGGCCCACGCCGACCCGCACCTCGCCCCCGTCCTCGCGGCCCAACCCGCCGGGCTCACCGACAACTCGGAGGGGATGGCCTATCTCGAGCGCCTGCCGCGGCGGCTCGTGACGACCTACCTGCCGCTCCTCATCATCCTCGCCGTGCTGCTGTTCCCGTTCTACTGGATGGCGCTCACCGCCATCAAACCGGACGAGCAGCTGATCGATATGGAGCGGTTCAACCCGTTCTGGGTCGTGGACCCGACGCTCAAGCACATCAACAAGCTCCTCTTCGAGACGCAGTATCCGCGCTGGCTCTGGAACACGATGTACGTGTCGGTGGCGGCGACCGTGCTGTCGCTGTTCGCGAGCGTGCTCGCCGCCTACGCGTGCGTCCGCGTGCGCTACCGGGGCGCCGGCTGGGTCGGGGCGGCGATCTTCCTCGCCTACCTTGTGCCGCCCTCCATCCTGTTCATCCCGCTCGCCACGATCATCCAGGCCTACGGCCTGTTCGACTCGCCGATCGCCCTGATCCTCGCCTATCCGACGATCCTGATCCCGTTCTCGACCTGGCTCCTGATGGGCTACTTCAAGACCATCCCCTACGAGCTCGAGGAATGCGCGCTGATGGACGGCGCCAGCCGGTGGCAGATCCTCACCAAGATCATCCTGCCGCTCGCCTTCCCGGGGCTGATCTCGGCGGGGATCTTCTCGCTGACCCTGTGCTGGAACGAGTTCATCTACGCGCTGACCTTCCTGTCCTCGACGCAGAACAAGACGGTGCCCATCGCCGTGGTGAGCGAGTTCGTGGACGGCGACGTCTACAAGTGGGGCTCGCTGATGGCCGGCGCGCTGCTCGGCTCGCTGCCGCTGGTGATCCTCTACTCGTTCTTCGTCGAGTACTACGTGTCCGCGCTCACCGGCGCCGTGAAGGAGTGAGGGGACGCGTCAGACCATCGTTCTAGCGAGCGCGGCGAAGCGAGCCAGGGCAGCGGGACGTCGGTCGGCGTGGCGCTGCCCGGATCGCTTCGCTCTGCTCGCGGGGACGGAGACCGTTGCCAGCAGGGCTCGACAGCGCGGACAATGCGCGCGGATCCGCCGGCGCAGAATCGCGGGCCGGCCCCATCGAAGGTCACGCCATGGCCCATTTCATCGACGCCCGCTCCACCCTGGTCAACGATGCGGTCGACGGCCTCGTCGCGGCCAGCGGCGGACGCTTGGCGCGGCTCGACGGCGACCCGGGCATCCGCGTCGTTCTCCGCGCCGCTCCGGATTCCGGGAAGGTCGCGGTCGTCTCCGGCGGCGGCTCCGGTCACGAGCCGGCCCATGCCGGCTTCGTCGGGCCGGGCCTGCTGAGCGCCGCCGTCTGCGGCGACGTCTTCGCCTCGCCGAGCGTCGACGCGGTCCTGGCCGGGATCCTCGCGGTGACGGGACCGGCCGGGTGCCTGCTCGTCATCAAGAACTACGCGGGCGACCGGTTGAACTTCGGCCTCGCCGCCGAGCGCGCCCGGGCGCTGGGCCACAAGGTCGAGACCGTGATCGTGTCGGACGACATCGCCCTCCCGGACGCCAAGCAGCCCCGCGGCGTCGCCGGGACGCTGTTCGTGCACAAGGTGGCGGGTCACGCCGCGGAGGCCGGAGAACCGCTCGAGACCGTGGCGGCGCTCGCCCGCCGGGCCGCCGGGGCGGCGAAGTCGCTCGGCATCGCGGTCTCGACCTGCACGATCCCCGGCTCGGCGCGCAGCGAGCGGCTGGCGGAGGGGCAGGCCGAACTCGGCCTCGGTATCCACGGCGAGCCCGGCGCGGAGCGCATCGCCCTGCCCAAGGCCAGCGAGCTCGCCCGCATGATGGCCGAGCGTCTCGCGCGGTCCGTCCCGGGCGCGGACGGGCTGGCGCTGCTCGTGAACAATCTCGGCTCCGCCTCCGCCCTGGAGATGCAGATCCTCACCCGGGCGGTGCTCGCGACCGATCTGGGCCGGCGCGTCCGCCTGCTGCTCGGGCCCGCCCCGCTGATGACGGCGCTCGACATGCACGGCGCCTCGCTGTCGGTCCTGCCGCTCGACGACGCGCTGGAGCGCGCCCTGTCGGAGCCCGTCCCGGTCCCGGCCTGGCCCGCGGCGGTCCGGGTCGAGCCGCCGATCCTGCGGCCGGTGCCCGAGGGGCTCGCGGGCGAGGCCTTCGCGCCGTCGCACGACGCCGTCACCGCTGCCCGGATCCGGGCCGTCGCCGAGGCCCTGATCCGGGCCGAGGGTTCTCTGAACAGCCTCGATGCCAAGGTCGGCGACGGCGACGCCGGCACGACCTTCGCGGGCGCGGCCCGCGCCGTCCAGGCCGATCTCGACCGGCTGCCCCAGACCGAACCCGCGGCCCTGTGCCGGGCGCTCGCCGAGCGGATCGGGCGCGCGGTCGGCGGATCGAGCGGCGTGCTCGGATCGATCTTCTTCGCCGCGACGGCCTCGGCCCTCGCCGACGGCGCCGCGTGGCCCGAGGCTCTCGGGCAGGGGGTGGCGCGCGTCCAGGGCTACGGCGGCGCTAAGGCCGGCGACCGCACCCTGCTCGACGCCCTGATCCCAGCCGTGGAGGCGCTGAAGAACGGCGATCTGGCCGCCGCCGCGGCGGCCGCCCGGGCCGGTGCCGAGGCCACGGCCGGGATGGAGCGCGCCGGCGCGGGCCGCTCGAGCTACCTGGCGGCCGGGGACCTCGCCGGTGTCCAGGATCCCGGCGCCGCCGGCGTGGCGGCAGCGTTCGCGGCTCTGGCCGGCGCATGGGAACAGGGCGCCGCGCGTCGTCGCACGGCGACCGTTGACGCACCTTCCACCGAGGCCTAACCCCCTCTCATGCGCACCTGCCTGATCCTCGACGATTACCAGCAGGCGGCTCTCGCGCTCGCGGACTGGACGCGCCTCTCCGACCGCGTCGCCGTCTCCGCGATCGCCCAGCACATCGCGAGTCCCGACGATCTCGTGGCGCGGATCGCGCAGGCCGAGATCCTCGTGATCATGCGGGAGCGGACGCCGTTCCCGGCGGCGCTGCTGGAGCGGCTGCCCCGGCTCGAGCTGCTCGTGACCAGCGGCATGCGCAACCTCGCCATCGACCTCGCGGCGGCCAGGGCGCGCAACGTCGTCGTCTGCGGCACGGATTCGAGCCCGACGCCGCCGACGGAGCTGACCTGGGCGCTGATCCTCGGACTGGCCCGTCACGTGGCGCCGGAGAGCCTGACCCTGCGGGCAGGCGGCCCCTGGCAGAGCACGATCGGCACCGACCTCGCGGGTGCGACCCTCGGCGTCCTCGGCCTCGGGAAGATCGGGACTCGGGTGGCTGAGATCGGGCGCGCCTTCGGCATGCGGGTGATCGCCTGGAGCCCGAATCTCGACGACGCCCGCGCCGCCGCCGCCGGGGTGGAGCGGGCGGCCTCGAAGGAGGCCCTGCTGGAGGCGAGCGACGTCGTCACGATCCACCTCGTGCTGGGCGACCGGACGCGCGGCCTGCTCGGCGCCGCCGAGCTGCGCCGCATGCGCCGCGACGCCTTTCTCGTGAACACCTCGCGCGCGCCGATCGTCGATCAGGCCGCGCTGCTCCAGGCCCTGGAGGAAGGCTGGATCGCGGGAGCCGGCCTCGACGTGTTCGAGACCGAGCCTCTTCCGGCCGACAGCCCGTTCCGGCGCCTGCCCAACGTGCTGGCCCTGCCGCATCTCGGCTACGTGTCGCGCAGCAACTACCGGACGTTCTTCACCCAGGCGGTGGAGGACATCGAGGCCTGGCTCGCCGGTGCCCCGATCCGGCGCCTGGGCTGAGTCCGGATACGCCGCCCGACGCGGCCTCAGTCCCCGCGGGGATCCAGCGCGTCCGCGAGGCCGTCGCCGATCAGGTTGAGCGCCACCAGGGTCGCGATCAGGAAGGCGGCCGGGGCCGCGAGCAGGTGCGGCGCCGCCTCGATGGAGCGGGCGCCCTCGGCGATCAGGACGCCCCAGCTGGTCTGCGGCTCCTGCACGCCGAGCCCGAGGAACGACAGGAAGCTCTCCAGCAGGATCACCTGCGGCACCAGCAGCGTGGCGGTCACCACCACCGGGCCGAGGGTGTTGGGCACGATGTGCCGGAGGATGATGCGCGGTGTCCCGAGGCCGAGCGCCCGCGCGGCGCGGACGAAGTCGCGCTCGCGCAGCGACAGGGTCACGGCGCGCACCACCCGGGCCATGTCGAGCCACTCCACCGCGGCGATCGCCACCAGCATGAGCAGCAGGCTCGGGCGGAAGAACACCAGCAGCAGGATCACGAAGAACACGAAGGGGAGGGCGTAGAGCACGTCGACGGCGCGCATCATCGCGGCGTCGACGGCGCCCCCGACGAAGCCCGCCGTCGCGCCGCAGGCGACACCGATGAGCAGGGCGACGAGGCTGGCCGCGAGCCCGATCGCCAGCGAGATCCGTCCGGCGACGAGGCAGCGGGTCAGCAGGTCGCGGCCCTGGATGTCGGTGCCGAGGGGGAAGTGGAGGCGCCGGATCGGCACCGCTACGACGAGGCCGCGCCCGCCGTCCCGGTCCTCCAGGACGGCGGGCGTCCCGAACAGCGCCGAGCGCGGCAGGTAGACGAGGCTGCGGCGGTCGACGCCCGCGTCGGACCCCAGGGTGAGCCGCATCGCGTCGCCGTCGCGCTCGACCGCGTCGAGCCGCGCGCGCATGCGGAAGGCCAGGCGCTCGAGCGCCGGCCGGAGACGCGCGGCGTCGGGCTGCGCGGTGAGGCCGGCCGGGAGCTGGCGCAGGTCCGGATAGGCGCGCTCGGGATCGTGGCCGGTGAGGCCCGGGCCGATCAGGCAGGCGAGGGCGATCAGGACCAGCAGGGTGAGCGCCGCCACGGCGGTGCGCTCCCGCGCGAACCGGAGGACGGCGCGCCGGGCCGGACCCGGCGCCGCCACGGTCGCGGTCGCGGTCACGCCGCCACCCGGAGGCGCGGGTCGAGCCACGCGCAGGCGAGGTCGGCGGCGAGGTTGAGCAGAATCACCAGCCCGGCGACGAGCAGGACCGTGCCCATGACCAGCGTGTAGTCGCGGTTGAGCGCGCCCTCCACGAAGTACCGCCCGATGCCCGGCAGCCCGAAGATCGTCTCCACCACCACCGAGCCGGTGAGCAGGGCCGCCGCGAGCGGCCCGAGATAGGCCACCACCGGCAGCAGCGCCCCCCGCAGGGCGTGCCGGGCGACGCGGGCCGGCGGCAGGCCGAGGCTGCGCATGGTGCGGACCGGCTGCGTCCGCAGGGCCTCGGCCAGCGAGGTCCGGGTGAGCCGGGCCAGGGCACCGACCTGCGGCAGGGCCAGGGTCACCACCGGCAGGATCAGATGGCTCGGCGCGCCGTCGTTCCAGCCGCCGAGCGGCAGCCAGCGCAGGGTCAGCCCGAAGGCGATCTGGAGCAGCGGCGCGACGACGAAGCTCGGCAGCGAGAGGGTCAGGGCGGCCCCGACGCCGAGCAGCCGGTCGACGAACCCGCCGCGCCGGAGCGCCCCCGCGATCCCGAGCCCGACGCCGAGCGCGGTGGCCAGCGCGAGGGCGAGGACGCCGAGCGTCGCGGAGACGGGCAGGCCCCGGGCGATCAGGCCGAGGACGGTCTGGTCGCGGAACGAGAAGGAGGGTCCCAGATCGCCCCGCGCCAGCGCCGCGAGGTAGCTGCCGAACTGCGCGATCAGCGGCCGGTCGAGGCCGTAGACCCGGCGCAGGTTCTCCAGCGCGGCGGGCGCCAGCGGCCGCTCCAGGTCGAACGGCCCGCCCGGGGCGAGCCGCATCAGGAAGAAGCTGACGGTCACCACGGCGAGCAGCGTCGGCACGGCCTGGAGGAGGCGGCGCAGGATGAAGCGGATCACGCGTCGAGCCTCATGAAGCGGGTCGGCGCGGCGTTGCGCAGGTTCGGGTGATAGCCGTGCAGCCGCGGCGCGATCAGCGCCTTCGAGCGGTAGTGCATCAGCGGGATCCAGGGCAGCTCGCGCAGCACGATCGCCTCCGCGTCGTAGAGCAGGCCGGCCCGGCGGGCGAGGTCGCGCTCAGTGGCGGCTCGCGCCATCAGGGCGTCGTAGGCGGGGTCCGACCAGTGGCCGGCATTCATGCCGTCGTTCCCGCTCTGGAGCAGGAACAGGAAGTTCTGCGGATCGGAATAGTCGGCGATCCAGCTGTAGCGGGCGACGTCGAAATCGCCGCCGTCGCGCAGGTAGGCGAAATGCGTCTTCGCGTCCGTGTAGACGAAGCGGGTCACGATCCCGAGGTCGCGCCACATCTCGCCGATCGCCACCGCGATGGTGCGGTTGTTGTCGCTGATGTTGAACCGGTATTCCACGGTGAGCGGCCGGTCGGGCCCGAATCCCGCCTCCGCGAGCAGCCGGCGCGCCTCCGCCTCGTGATCGATCGGCAGGCCGAGGCGGCCCTCGGTCTCGGGGGGCGTCCGATAATTGTCGAGGCCGGGCGGGCACAGGGAGTAGGCCGGGCTCATCGTGCCGCCGTTGAGCCCGTCGGCGAGGTACTCGCGGTCGATGACGAGCGACAGCGCCCGGCGGACGCGCCGGTCCGAGAACGGCGCTTTGCGCGTGTTCACAACCAGCGCCGCGAGCCCCAGCGAGGGGCCGAGAACCACCTGCGGCCCGAAGCGGCGGCGCAGGTCGGCGATCTGGTCGACGGGCAGGTCGGAGAGCGAGTCGATCTCGCCGGCGGCGTAGCGGCGCACCGACGCGGCGATGTCGGGCGTCGGCAGGAAGGCGACGCGTCGGATCGCGAGGCTTCCCGCATCCGGATGGTGCGGGTTGGCCTCCAGCGTGATGGCGCCGCCCGGCACCCGGTCGGCGAGCCGGTAGGGTCCGTTGGTCACGAGGTTTCCCGGCCGGGTGAAGCTGTCGCCGTAGCGCTCGACCGAGGCCCGGTGGACCGGCAGCGCGGTCTGATGGGTCAGGAGCTCCAGGATGTAGGGCGTCGGCTGTTCCAGGGTGATCGCGAACCGGAGCGGCCCCTCGGCGGCGATGCCGAGGGCGTCGGCCGGGGCCGCGCCGCGGTTCACGGCGGCGGCGTTGCGGATCGGGAACAGGATCTCGGCGTACTTCGCCGCCGTCGTCGGGTCGAGCATCCGGCGGAACGCGTAGACGAAATCGTCGGCGGTGACCGGCTCGCCGTTCGACCAGCGACCGTCGGGGCGCAGGTCGAAACGCAGGCTCACCCCGTCCTCGGAGACGGACCAGGCGCGCGCCGCGCCCGGGATGATCGTGCCCCGGTTGTCGTAGGTGAGCAGTCCGTCGCAGAGGTCGCGCAGGATGTGCGCCTCCGCGACCGTGGACGAGCGGTGCGGGTCCAGCGTCTCGGGATCGGCGTCGTTGCCGCGCCGGTAGAGCGCGTCGGCCGCGCGGGCGGGCCGCACGGCCGCGAGGGCGATCGCGCCGGCCAGCCAGTCGCGCCGCCGCGGGCGCACGGTCAGGCGCCGGTATCCGGCCTGAGGCCGGCCGCCTCGATCCCGGCCACCGCGCAGATCTCGTCGTTGTCCGAGGTGTCGCCGGAGATTCCGACCGCGCCGAGGAGACGTCCCTCGCCGGAGCGGATCAGCACGCCCCCCGGCACCGGCACGAGGGCGTCGGGACCGGCGAGGTGGGTGACGGCGGCGACGAAGTAGGGCTGCTGCTCCGCCCGCGCGTGGATCGCCCTCGAGCCGAGGCCCAGCGCCAGGGCGCCGTTGGCCTTGCCGCTCGCGATCTCGGCCCGGCGCAGGGACGTGCCGTCCTCGACCGCGACCGCCTTGAGCGCGCCGCGGGCATCGTAGACGACGACGGCCAAGGGCTTGAGGTTGCGGTTCCGCGCCTCCCGCAGGGCGGTGTCGACGACGGTGCGGGCGGCCTCGAGGGTCAGGTCGATCATCGGATTCCAGCGCGGACGCCGCTCCCGGCGGCTTACTCATCCTTACGGACCGGGGACCGCCGGGTCCACCGACGCGAAGCGCTGCGGCGTTCGATCCGCTGGGCGCGGCCGGCGCGCCGCCTAGTTTCGGCGTGGCCCGCGCGGGAGGCCCCGGCGCGCCGAGCGAGGAGCGCCCATGGAATCGGCCGAACGCCCCTACGTGATCTGTCACATGACCTCGTCGGTCGACGGCCGGATCAAGGTGCGACGCTGGAAGACGCTGGACGCCGACAGCCATTACGAGCGCGTCCACGGCGAGTTGAAGGGCGATGCCTGGATGTGCGGGCGCGTCACCATGCAGGGCTACGCCGACAGCGCCGATCCGCTGCCGGAGCCGGTCGCGGACGACGGCGTGCCGGTCCCGCGGGAGGACCACGTCGCCCGCCGCGACGCGCCCGGCTACGCCGTGGCCCTCGACGCGCGGGGTCGCCTGGATTGGGGCGCGCGCGACGCGATCGAGGGGGACCACGTCGTGGTGGTGCTCACCGAGTCCGTGCCGGATTCGCACCTGCGCGCGCTGCGGGCGGGCGGCCAGTCCTACCTGTTCGCGGGCGACCGGGCGGTCGACTTCCCCCTGGCGGCCGCGAAGCTGCGCGCCCTGTTCGGGATCGAGCGGCTCCTCGTCGAGGGCGGCGGCCACATCAACGGGTCGATGCTGAAGGCCGGGCTCATCGACGAGCTGAGCCTGCTCCTCGTGCCCGCGGTCGATGGCCTGAGCGGGACGCCGGCGGTGTTCGACATCGGCGGCGAGGAGGCGGACACGATGGGCAGCCGCCGCAAGCTCGACCTGACGGCCTGCGAGCGCCTGTCCGACGGCGTCGTGTGGCTCCGCTACCGGATCACGCCGGTCGAGCCGCCGGCAGGCGAATGATGCTCGCCAGGAACGCGTCGTAGCCGGCCGCGACCGCCTCCGGCCGCTCGAAATGCGGGAAGGCGCCGGTCGGCAGGGTGTCGACGCGCCAGTTGGGCCGGTCGGCGACCCGGGGCACCAGCCGGTAGTCGACGAAGTCGCCGCGCTCCCCGTGCACCATCCAGACCGGGAGGCGCAGGCGCTCGTAGAGGCGCGTCGCGTCGGTGGGAAACAGGTGGCCGGCGATGAAGCAGAAAGGCGCGTGCTCGGCGCCGGGCTGGTGGGCCGACGCGTAATCGTAGGCCAGCAGCCCCGCGTCGATGTCGGACGAGCCGAAGGTCTTCGCCAGGAAGAACCGCATGCTCGGCCGCGTCACCAGGGCATCGAAGAGCGGCCGCCCCAGGGGAGGGCGGTCGAGGACGCGGCGCAGCCAGTCGCGGCCGCGATGGCCGTCCGGCGGCCCGTCCCCGGAGAGCCGGGCGTCGAACCCTGTCGGACTGATCAGCGCGAGGCTGCGATAGGCGTCGGACCGCTCCAGGCTCGCCCGCGCCAGGAACGAGCACGAGAGCGACAGGGCCAGGGCGTCGATCGCCCAGCCGCCGTGGCGGCTCCGGATCTCGTCGACCGCCGCGTGGATCGCCTCCACCATCAGGCGCGGCGTGTAGCGCCGGCGCGAGCGCTCCGAGAAGCCGAAACCCGGGAGATCCAGGGCGTAGACCGGCCGCGTGCCGCGGTAGCGCAGGTACAGCGGCCGGACCTCGTAGGCGTTGGCCGCCGCGTTGATCGAGTGGATCAGCAGGAGCGGGACGCCCTCGGCCTCCGCGGACCCGTACAGCGAGAGCGCGCCGGCGCGCCGGGTCCGGAGCCGCTCGTGCCGGCCCGGCAGGGCGGGCGGCAGAGGCATGCGCCGGTTCACCGCGAGCGCGCTCCAGCCGACCAGGGCCGCCGCCGAGCCGACGAGCGTCAGGGCCGCCGCGGTCGCGGTACGACCCGCGCGATGGCGGGACACGGAACTCATCGGGACACCTCGACGTCCATCCCGCGGCGGCGGGCCGTGCGCGACAACGCCGGGACCGCGGGGAAGTGCCCGGACGGTCGCTACGAGGCGTGGCCGGCGAGACTGCCGGCATTCATCGCCGGGGCGCGGCTCGCCGACCGCGCCGGCGCCTCGCCCCGGCCCGCGGCCTCGCGCAGGAAGTCCACCGTGGGCTGATCGTTGAGCCAGCCCTGGACGCGCTGCGAGATCAGGAGCTTCCGCTCGCGCCGGTCGTAGTTCACGTAGGAGGCGGCGACGAACTCGGCCCGGCTCATCGTGCGCGCGGGGCCGGACCGGCGCGTCTCCGCCTTGAAGAACAGGGCGCTGCCGGGCACGCCGTAATGCTGGGCGATCTCCGGATAGACCGGCCAGCTGCCCTGGCCGCCGAGATCGTCGGGGAGGAACGCGTCGAGGTCGCATTCCTCGAAGGGCACGCCGGCACGGGTCAGCAGACCCCGGGCGAGGTCGGCCACGACGTAGAGCTTCGTGTGGTTGATCGAGTGCATGAAGCAGCCCCGGCGCGCCCAGCGCGTGAGGTGCGTGTCGAGATCGTACCCGGCCTGGACGCCGAGCCCGCGCAGGTACGCGACCGACTCGTCCCAGAGGTTGAAGTATCCCAGGCGCTCGAAGACCGGTTCGGAGAACAGCCGCAGCGCCTGCGCCTGCGAGAAGCCCGACAGGTAGGCGAACAGCGTGATCGCCGAGTGCGAGTGCCCCATCGGCCCCGAGATCAGGCCGTTGAGGGTGACGGAATCCTGCACGCCGACGTGGACCAAGTCGGGATGGTAGGCGCTGAACACGATGGTCGGGATCAGGCGGACCTTCGGATGCGTCCGCAGGGTGTCGATCGTGCCGCCGCCCTTGAACTTGGGTAGGTAGATGCTGGTGAAAACGTGGTCGTACCCGTCCGCATGCGCCATCAGGTCGGCGAGCCGCGGGAACCGGCGTGAGGCCGTGAACGCCGAGACGAAATCGACCTGCGCGTGCGGCAGCAGGTAGCGCATCGTCTTGGCGATGGATCCGGCCTGACAGACGCCGATCACGAGGATGCGCGGCGAGCCTGTCCGCTTCTTCCCGAACTGCGCGAGCCGGTGCCGCGCGCGCCAGAGGCTATCGACGGTCAACATCCGGCCTCTCTCGCATGTCCGCGGGCCGCGGGCAAACACCGCACCCATGCGCATCCCGCAGGGCGGGACCGCCGGTCCGGCCCCCGCCACAGGCGCGCCCTCTGAGCCGGCGTCGGGGCGGGTCGCGAGACCCGCGTGGTCGAGCGGACGCCGCGGCAGCCCCCGCCACCTGTGGATCGCCCGAACTTTCAGTGTCGCCGTCCGAGAGTCCCGAATACCCGATACGCGCCTCTGTCTTTCTCCAGCGGAGCGAAGCAACGCATCGATCGACCCGAACTTATTTTCGAATTCGTCACCAAATCGGGTGCGGGGAATCGGAACCGTGCGAGGATTCAACTTGCGCATCGTTGACAGACTCAAGTCCTTGCCCACAAATCCGATTCAACGAGGCATGAAGCTCGCGGATGGGGCGCTCGCGGTCATGAGGACCGGCGGGCCCTCGATGACCGAGGTGGTCCCTCTCGTCGTTACCCCGCGTAAGCGGCCGCTCCGGCAGGCGCGGCGTACTCCGATCGACCGGCCCGTACGGCCGGCCTCGGGCAGAGCTGACTTCACGGCGCTGCCGCAGAACGCTCGGGGTCGCGGCGCTCCGCATCGCCATGACGGACGTCAATGCCCGCGCCACGTGGCCGTCGGCGGCCAGTAGACGCCGGGGCGACGACGCTGCGCGGATCGGAGGCCGGGTTCCGCGTCGGAGGAAAAGCTGGAGACTGCGCGATGGATTACGTACCTCCGATGGCCGCGATCACGGCGGGCGCCCAGAAGGCGCTCCCCGCCGAGGCGGCCGCGCTCGCGCCGGCGCACGACGTGAAGCCCGTCGCGGCGCCGGATCCGCGGTCGATCTACACGCTCACGCCGGAGGCGGCCGGCGCCGTCTTCGCCCTGGTCGAGAACCGCATCCAGGTGATCGACGCTGCGCTCGACGTGACCGACCGGCGCGGCACGCAGGTCGCCGCCGCGGCGATGGCGGCGGCCACGGCGACGACGCCGGTCGTGTCGCCGGAGACGACGAAGACGATCGCCGCGGCCAATCGCAACTGGAGCGAGGATGTCCGGCTGGATCACAGCCCGTCCCGGCTCGTCGGGACCGACACGGTCGTGGCGTACGACAGCCCGCGGGTGACGGCGGCCTGGAGCGTGGCCTTCCCGGAACTGGCCGGCAGGAAGCTCCGAGCCGCGCACTTGCCGGGTCCGAGCCTCCGCTCCGTCGTGCACGAGGCCGAGGCACGCCTGGACGACACCGGGAGCGACATCTACCTCCTCTGCAACAGCGCGCATTTCGAGACGATCCGCCAAGCCCATCCGCGGACGCACATCAACTGGATCAACGTCGACAACGACGAGATCGTCGTGGTCTGGCAGAAGCCGTCCGAGGAGGGCTAGGGCCGCGCTCGCCACCGGTCCCGGTCCGCGGAGCCCGGACCGACGGGTGCCCTGTGCGGTCGCCCGATCAGAGCGTCGGCAGGATCGCGCGCAGGTGGGCGGCGAAGGCGCGAGTCAGCGGCGCGGCATGCGCGGCGTCCAGGCGGATCGTCAGGCCGATCCGCGGCAGCGCGGGCAGGCCGCTGCCGCGGGTCAGGATGCGCAAGTCGGGCGGGACCGCGGCGCGGGTGAGCACCGCCACAGCCTGGGCAGAGCGCGCCACCGCCAGCAGCCCGGACAGGCTGCCGCTCGCGTAGGCGATCCGGTACGCGCGCCCGGCCTGGTCGAGGGCGGCCCGGGCCGCCCGGTGGTCCAGGGTGTCGGGGTCGCCGAGCGCGAGCGGCAGCGGGTCGGGCCAAGGCGCCGCGGCGCCGCGCGGCGCGACCCAGACGAGGTCCTCGCGCCGCAGGATCTCCCGCCCGGCCGTCAGGGGGACCGAGACGAGCGCCAGATCGAGCCCGCCGCGGCCCAGGCGATCCTCCAGACGGGGCGTCGCGGCACAGACCACCTCGATCGCGGCGTCGGGGTGAAGGCGCGCGAAGCCGCGCAACAGGGCTGGAAGGAAGGCCTGCGCGTAATCGTCCGGGCAGCCGAACCGCAAGGTGCCGTTGAGGCGGCCGCCGGACAGCTCGGCCACCGCGTCGTCGTGCGAGGCGAGGATCCGGCGCGCGTGGACGAGGAGGCGCTCGCCCTGGACGGTGAGCACCACACCGCGCCCGGTCCGCCGCAGCAGCGGCTGCGCGATCAGATCCTCCAGCCGCTTCATCTGCATGCTCAGGGCGGCCTGACTGCGTCCGACCCGCTCCGCGGCCCGGCTCAGCGCACCCGTCTCCGCCACCGTGGCGAAGCTGCGCAGGAGGTCGATGTCGAGGCTCTGGGCCATCAGGATCGCTGAACCCTCGGTTCAGAACTATAAGCTTCTCTGGGGTCTTCGGTCGTCCTAGCATGGGCCGGCCTGCCACGGGACCCGGATCGATGACGACGCGGAACGACGACCCCGATTTCTGGACGCGCGCCCGCCGGCACCTGGTGCGCTACGGCGGCACCTTCGCGCCGGTCATCATCGAGCGGGCCGAGGGCAGCTTCGTCTACGACGCGGACGGCCGGAAGATCCTGGACTTCACCTCCGGCCAGATGAGCGCGATCCTGGGGCACGGGCATCCCGAGATCGCCGCCGTCGTCTCGGACCACGTCGGCCGCCTGGATCACCTGTTCAGCGGCATGCTGAGCCGGCCGGTGGTGGACCTCGCGACGGAGCTGGCCGGCCTCGCCCCCGGCGGGCTGGAGCGGACGCTTCTCCTGACCACCGGCGCCGAGGCCAACGAGGCCGCCCTGCGCATGGCCAAGCTCGCCACCGGCGGCTGGGAGATCGTGAGCTTCGCGCAGTCCTGGCACGGCATGACGGCGGGCGCCGCCTCGGCGACCTACAGCGCCGGCCGCAAGGGCTACGGCCCGGCCCCCGTCGGCTCATTCGCGATTCCCGCACCGAACGCCTACCGCCCCACCTTCGCGCGGGACGGGGCCGCCGACTGGCAGACCGAGCTCGACTACGCCTTCGCGCTGGTGGATCGGCAGTCGACCGGCAACCTCGCGGCCTTCTTGGCCGAGCCGATCCTCAGTTCCGGCGGCATCCTCGAACTCCCGCCCGGCTACCTCGCGGCCCTCAAGCGCAAGTGCACCGAGCGGGGCATGCTGCTGATCCTCGACGAGGCCCAGACGGGTATCGGCCGCACCGGCCTGATGTTCGCCTGCGAGCGCGACGGGGTGGTGCCCGACATCCTGACCCTGTCGAAGACCCTGGGCGCCGGCCTGCCGCTCGCGGCGGTCCTGACCACGCCGGAGATCGAGGATCTCTGTCACGCCCGCGGCTTCCTGTTCTACACGACGCACGTCTCCGACCCGCTTCCCGCCGCGGTGGGGCTCAAGGTGCTGGAGATCGTCCGGCGCGACGGCCTGGTCGGCCGGGCCGAGGCGGCCGGCGCGCGGCTCGCGGCGCGGCTGCGGGCGCTCCAGCAGCGCTTCGCCTGCATCGGCGACGTGCGCGGGCGCGGGCTCCTTCAGGGCATGGAGATCGTGGCCGACCGGGACACGAAGGTGCCGGCACCGGAGCTGGGCGACGCGATCACGCGGCGCTGCCTCGAACTCGGGCTGAGCATGAACATCGTGCAGCTGCCCGGCATGGGCGGCGTGTTCCGCATCGCCCCGCCGCTGACCGCCACCGACGCGGAGATCGATCTCGGCGTCGACATCCTGGAGCGGGCGATCGAAGGTGCGGTCTGAGGCGGCCGCCGCGCCGGTCGCCCGCGCCGGCCGGCCCGCGCGCTCGGCCGAGTCGCGCGGGCCGGCGCGTCACGCCGCCTCGATCTCGGTGCTGACCGTCAGCCACTCCTCCTCGGCGGCGGCCAGCGCGGTCGCGGCGTCCGACCGCATCTTGGCGATCTCGCCGGCCTTGGCGGCGTTCTCCCGGAAGGCGGACCCGTCCTCCAGGGCCGCGTCGATCTTCTGGATCGCCGCGGTCAGCTTGGCCATCCGGGCCTCGATGGCCTCCAGCCGCTTGCGCAGGGGCGCCAGGGCCGCGCGGCGCTCGACGCCGGCGCGGCGCGCCTCGGCCTTCTGGCCGCCGGACGGCTCGGACTCGCGCTCGGCCTCGCGTTCGGGCCCCGACAGGACGAAGCGCCGGTAATCGTCCATGTCCCCGTCGAAGGTCTTCACCGTGCCGTCCGCGACCAGCCAGAGCCGGTCGGCGCAGGCCTCGACCAGGAACCGGTCGTGCGAGACGAGGATGACGGCGCCCTCGTAGTCGTTGATCGCCTCCACGAGGGCCTGCCGGCTCTCGATGTCGAGGTGGTTGGTCGGCTCGTCGAGAATCAGGAGGTGCGGGCCGTGGAAGGCCGCGAGCCCCATCAGCAGTCGCGCCTTCTCGCCGCCCGACAGCTTCTCGACCGGCGTGTCGGCCTTGTTGGCGCCGAAGCCCAGCCGCGCCGTGGCGCTGCGCACCTTCGCCTCCGGCACGTCGGGCATCAGGGTCCGGACATGCGCGTAGGCGCTCTCGGCGGGGCGCAGCTCGTCGAGCTGGTGCTGGGCGAAATAGGCGACCTCCATCTTGGAGGAGCGCTTCACCTCGCCGGCGACCGGCCCGAGCCGGCCGCCGATCAGCTTGCAGAAGGTCGACTTGCCGTTGCCGTTGGCGCCCAGCAGCGCGACCCGGTCGTCCGGCGCGAGGCTGAGGTCGAGGCCGGTGAGGACGATCCGGTCGCCGTAGCCGGCCTTGACCCGCTCCATGGCGACGATCGGCGGAGACAGCGGCTTTTCCGGGCTCGGCAGGTGGATCACCGGCACGTCGTCCTCGAGGAGCGCGGCGATCGGCTCCATCTTGGCGAGCCGCTTCATCCGCGACTGGGCCTGCCGCGCCTTGGTGGCCTTGGCCTTGAAGCGGTCGATGAAGCTCTGCAGATGCGCGCGCTCGGCATCCTGCTTGGCCTTCGCCTTGGCCTGGAGAACGCGCTTCTCCGAGAGCTGCTTGGCGAAGCTGGTGTAGCCGCCGCGGTAGATCGTCAGCTTGCCGCGGTCGAGGTGCAGGATGTGGTCGACGCTCGTGTCGAGCAGGTCGCGGTCGTGGCTGATGATGATCGCGGTGCGCGGGTAGCGCTCCAGGTAATCGTACAGCCAGAGCGTGCCCTCGATGTCGAGGTAGTTGGTCGGCTCGTCGAGGAGCAGCAGGTCCGGCTCCGAGAACAGCACGGCGGCGAGCGCCACGCGCATCCGCCAGCCGCCGGAGAAGTCCGAGCAGGGTCGCGCCTGGGCGGCCGCGTCGAAGCCCAGCCCGTGCAGGATCGCGGCGGCCCGGGCCGGCGCCGAGTGGGCGCCGATATCCACGAGCCGCGTCTCGATCTCGGCCCGGCGCAGCCCGTCCGCGTGCTCGGCCTCCGCCATCAGGCGGGCGCGCTCCGTGTCGGCGGCCAGCACGACGGCGTGCAGCGTCTCCGGTCCGGCCGGCGCCTCCTGGGCGACGGCGCCGATCCGCATGCCCTTGGGCAGCGCCACCGACTTCGCGTCGACCGGGAGGTCGCCGAGAATGGCCTTGAACAGGGTGGTCTTGCCGGCCCCGTTGCGCCCGACGAGCCCGACCCGGGCGCCTTCCGGGATCGTGAAGCTCGCGGAATCGAGAATCAGACGGTCGCCGATGCGATAGGTGAGGTCGTTGACGCGCAGCATGCCGGCGTTCTGGCGGTCCGGACGCCGCGAGGCAAGGGCGGCCTCCGCGCCGACCGGTCCCCCCCCCCCGCGTTGATCCAGCCCCTCCTGCACGACGGCCATGAGAAGTAGCGAACACCAGCTTCGGCAGTCGGAATTTTAACGGAATGCCGTCAAATCTCCCCTGAGTGCTGTGCATATAGCCGGCGATATTATGGTGTCCGGTCCTATAGCGTCCGCACACCGGTGGGTGAAGCGCCCGGGCGGGGGGCGCGCCGCAGGGGGGAGATCTTGGGCCAGACCCTGATCCTGACCGACGACGTCGAGCGCGGCGAGCGGCTCGCGCGCAATCTCGGCGGCGGCACGTCCGTGGTGCTGCACGACCTCTACGGCGACGCCGTCCCGCCGCGGGGCGCGTCGCTGATCATCAGCGACGTCAGCGCGCTGACCTCCGAATCCGTACGGCGGCTGCGCCAAGCGCTGTCCACCGCGCGCGGGCCCGACATCCCGTTCCTCGCCCTGATCCACGGCAATCTCGGTCGCGGCGAGATCCAGGCCACCGCCCTCGGCGCGACCCGCGCGATGCCGGCCTCCGCGGCGAGCGCCATGCTGCTGAACGCGGTCGCGGCGCTGACCAACGCCGCGCCGAGCCCGCCGCGGACCGGCAACTGGCGGCAGAACGTCAACGACGCCCGCTCGGCCTTCGTCAGCCTGTTCCGCGCCGATCAGGTCCCGCCGGCCGCGATGGTCGAGAACGGTGCCGACTTGGTGAACCAAGCGATCCGCGAGGCCAAGGTGCGCGACTGGCTCAAGGTCGTCGCGAGTTTCGACGACGTCACGCTTCGCCACTGCCTGAGCGTCGCCGGCATCGCCGCCGAGTTCGCCCGCGTCCTCGGGCTCAACGAGGCCGATTCCCGATATCTCGTCAAAGGCGCGCTGCTGCACGACATCGGCAAGGCCAAGATCCCGCTCGCGATCCTGAACAAGCCCGCGCCGCTGACGCCGGCGGAGCGCGTCGAGATGGATCGTCACCCGGCGCTGGGACACGAGATGCTGCTCACGGGCGATTACGACGCGCTGACCCTGTCGGTGGTCCGCTCGCACCACGAGTATCTCGACGGGTCGGGCTATCCGGACGGATTGCGCGGGGCGCAGATCCCGGACCTCGTCCGGCTGATCACCATCTGCGATATCTTCGCGGCGCTGATCGAGGCGCGCCCCTACAAGGCGCCGAAAGCCCCGGGCGACGCCTACGCCATCCTCGGGTCCATGAAGGCGAAGCTGGACGCGGATCTGGTCCGCGCCTTCGGCGCCGTCGCGGTCGCCTGCGAGACGCCCCGCCGCGCCTCGGCCTGAGACCGCGGCCAATCGGCGGACCCACGCTCAGACGAGTTCCCAGGCCCCGCCGTCCCGCATCAGGGCGGCGACGAGGGCGTGGTTGAGCTCGTGGCCCGTGTGGAAGGCGCAGATCCGGCCCTCGATCGGGTGTCCGGCCAGCGCCAGGTCGCCGACGAGGTCGAGGACGCGATGGCGGACCGGCTCGCCGGGGACCCGCATGCCGCCGAGCACGTGCCCCCGTACGAGGAGCGCCGCCGAGCGGGGCGAGACGCCCTGCAGGAAGTCGTTGCGCGTCATGTAGCCGTAGGCGCGGCCCGCCATGGCGCGCATGTAGCGGCCGAAGCTGCGCGCCGGCGCGATCTCGCGCTCGAACGTGTCCGATGTGATCGCACCCGACCAGTCGATCGATCCGAAATGCGCCAGCGCGACGTGGCCGGTGATATGCAGGCCCCGGCCCGGCTCGATCTGGAGGCGGCGCCGCCCGTTCTCGACCGCCACCGTGCGCAGCAGCCGCATCACCCGGCAGGGCAGGCCCTGCTCGCGCCGACCGGCGGCCCGGATCGCCTCGCACCAGGGCGTCGCGCTCCCGTCGAAGATCGGCAACTCGTCCGCGTCGATCTCGGCCAGCACGTTGTCGATCCGCAGCGCGCTGAGCGAGGCCATGAGATGCTCGATCGTGCGCACCAGGACGCCGTCGCGCCGCAGCGCCGTGGAGAGCGGCTGCGATTCGCGGTAGTGCCAGTGGGCGGGAACGTCGACGGCCCGACCGTCCTTCAGGTGGCGGCGGAAGACGATGCCGTGGCCGGCCGGTGCGGGGCTGACGCGGACCGTGGCGTAACGCCCGGAATGGAGGCTGCGGCCCGACCGCTCGAAGGGTAACGCGAGCGTCGCCTGCTGGCGGGGACCGGCGGAGGATGTCGAGCGCGGGAAGGGAACGTCTTGATGCATCGGGACTGCCCGCCTCGGCGGGCCAGGAATTTAGCCCTCATACCTGATCCACGCTAATAAACTCCTGTTCATCGGCGCGCGGCTTGACCGCCCCGCCCGCGACCGTCACGATTGGCGCTGCCCGATCGATCCAGCACCGCCCCGGCGGGGCGCGGCTTCACTGTGCGGGCTGCTCCCGTCCCCAGATCTGCTGGCCGGCCCCCGTCAGGGCAGGGACGGAGGCCGGAGTTGAGGGAACACGATCGATGGCGCGGTTGGGGACAATACCTTTCTTCAAGGATCCCGGCATCGAGCTCAGCCCCTACGAGCCCCGCTGCCACTGGCGCCGCTTCGACGAGAACGAGGTCCTCGTCGACTTCGACGACATCTCCACCGACGTGTACTTCATCGCTTCCGGCGAGGTCCGCATCCTGAACCGGACCCAGTCCGGCAAGGAGGTCATCCTGGGTGAGATGCGCGGCGGGGCCTTCTTCGGCGAGCTCGCCGCCATCGACGGGATCGGCCGCTCGGCCAACGTCACGGCGCTGACGCGCGGCGAGGTCTGCGTGGTCCCGGCCCCGGTCTTCCGGCAAATCGTGTTCGCCTCCGAGGCGATCGCCGACCGGCTGTTCCGGCTCCTGGCCAAGCGCGTGCGCGAGCTGAACACGCGGCTCATGGAGCACGCCCTGCTCGACCTCAAGCACCGGCTCTACGCCGAGCTGCTGCGCCTGTCCGTGCCCCGAACCGGCACGGCGGGCGAGCGGGTGGTCTCGCCGCCGCCCTACCACCACGTCCTCGCCGCGCGGATCGGTTGCCGCCGCGAGCAGGTGACCCGGGAATTCACCGCGATGGCGGCGGAGGGTTTGGTCGACCGCACGCGCGGCGCCCTGGTCCTGCGTCGGCCGGACCTCCTGGAAGCGCGCGTGGCCGAGGCGCTGCGCGAGGATTCCTGATCCGTTGTCCGACAGGCCGGCGCCGCGCCTGCGGCTCGAGGAGCTGACCAAGCGCTTCGGCACCCATCGCGCGGTGGACGCCGTGTCCCTCGACCTCGAGGCGGGGGAGTTCTTCTGCCTGCTCGGCCCGTCCGGCTGCGGCAAGAGCACCCTCCTGCGCATGATCGCGGGCTTCGAGAGCCCGACCTCGGGGCGGATCCTGCTGGGCGAGCAGGATCTCACCGCGCGGCCGCCCCATCGGCGGCCGGTGAACATGATGTTCCAGTCCTACGCCCTGTTCCCGCACATGAGCGTGGCCGGCAATATCGGCTACGGCCTGAAGGGCCTGGGCCGCGCGGCCCTGGCCGAGCGGGTGTCGGAGCTGCTCAAGCTCGTGCGCCTGGACGGGTTCGGCGAGCGTCGCCCGGAGACCCTCTCGGGCGGCCAGCGGCAGCGGGTCGCCCTGGCCCGGGCGCTCGCCCGGGAGCCGAAGCTGCTGCTGCTCGACGAGCCGCTCGGCGCGCTCGACCGCGGCCTGCGCGAGGAGACGCAGGGTGAGCTGCGCGCCGTGCAGCGCCGCCTCGGCACCGCGTTCGTCGTCGTCACGCACGATCCCGAGGAGGCGATGATGCTCGCCGACCGGATCGGCGTCATGGAGGCGGGCCGCCTGATCCAGGTCGGGCCGCCGGCCGACCTCTACCGCCGCCCGGCGAGCCGCTTCGTGGCCGGCCTGCTCGGCGACGTGAACCTCATCCCCGGCCGGCTCGGGCCGGCGGCGGGCCCCGACGCGATCCGCACGGTCGAGACCGCGCACGGCCCGGTCCGGGGCTTCGCGGAGGACGAGCTCGCGGAGGGCGCCGCCGTCGTGGTGGCGGTGCGGCCCGAGAACGTGGCATTGGGCGCGGAGGGGCTGCCGGTGGTCGTCATTGACGCCGTGTTCCTGGGCGACCGGGTGCGCCGGACGCTGCGCCTGCCGGACGGTACCACCCTGCGGGCGAGCGGGCGGCCCGCGGAGGCCGGCGCGGCGCCGGGCTCGGACGCGCGCGCCGGTTTCGCGGCCGACGTCGCGGTGATCCTTCCGGCATGAGGACCGGTGTGCCGGACGAGGACCCCGCGGCGGGGCAACCGGGGGTCGGGTCCGCGCGCGGCCGGACCCGCGGCCGGCTGTTCGATCGGCTGGTCCGCCTCCCGCCCTTCCTGTGGCTGGCGGCGTTCTTCCTGCTGCCCTTCGCCATCACGCTCAAGATCAGCCTGTCGGAACCCGCCACCGCGATCCCGCCCTACCTGCCGCTCCTCGACTGGCGCGGCGGGCTCGAC
Organism: Methylobacterium sp. 22177; assembly: GCF_052045615.1. Lineage (NCBI taxonomy): Bacteria > Pseudomonadati > Pseudomonadota > Alphaproteobacteria > Hyphomicrobiales > Methylobacteriaceae > Methylobacterium > Methylobacterium sp. 22177. The sequence goes on from NZ_JBQEPK010000017.1 coordinate 99,788, forward strand.
GGCTGGTCGGCCTTCCTCGAAGCCCTGAACTTCGACAATTACCTGACGCTCGCCGCCGATCCCCTCTACCGCGACGCCGCCCTCGGCTCCCTGACCTACGCGGGCGTGGCCAGCCTGATCCTCGTCGGGCTGGGGACGCCTCTGGCCTACGCCCTGGCGCGGGCGCCGTCCCGCTGGCAGCCGCTCCTCGTGGCGCTGGTGATCGTGCCGTTCTGGACGAGCTTCCTGATCCGGGTCTACGCCTGGATCGCGATCCTCAAGCCCGAGGGGCTGCTCAATCTCGCGCTGCGCCGCCTCGGCCTGATCGACGCGCCGCTGACCATCCTCAACACCGACGCGGCGGTGATCGTCGGCCTCGTCTACGCCTACCTGCCCTTCATGGTGCTGCCGCTCTACGCGGTGATGAACCGCCTCGATCCGACCCTGCGCGAGGCCGCGGCGGATCTCGGCGCTTCGCCGAGCCGGGTGTTCTGGACCGTGACCGTGCCGCTCAGCCTGCCGGGGATCGCGGCCGGCGCGGGGCTCTGCTTCATCCCGATGGTCGGCGAGTTCGTGATCCCCGACCTGCTCGGCGGGTCTGAGACGCTGATGCTCGGTCGGGTGCTCTGGACCGAATTCTTCTCGAACCGCGACTGGCCGCTGGCCTCGGCGGTCGCCGTGCTGATCCTCGCCATCGTCATCGGACCGGTGGTGCTGTTCCGGGACAGCCTGCGCGCGGGCGAGGGCGAGGCGCCGTGACCTGGGTGACCCGCACCGCCCTGGCGGCCGGCCTGGGTTTCCTCTACGGGCCGATCGCGGTGCTGATCGTGTACTCGTTCAACGCCTCGCCGATGGTGACGGTCTGGGGCGGGTTCTCGACCCGCTGGTACGGCGCCCTGCTCGCCGACGCGCCGCTCCTGTCCGCCGCCTGGGTCTCCCTGAAGGTCGCGGTCCTCGCGAGCCTGCTCGCCACGATCCTCGGCACGCTGGCCGCCCTCGCCCTGGAGCGGCAGGGCCGCTTCCGCGGGCGCGCCCTGTTCACCGGTCTCGTCTTCGGGCCGATCGTGATGCCGGAGGTGATGATCGGCCTGTCGCTCCTGCTGATGTTCATCGGGATCGGGCTGGACCGCGGCCTCGCGACGATTGTCATCGCCCACACGACCTTCTGCACCGGGTTCGTGGCGGTGGTGGTCGGCGCGCGCCTGCGCGGCCTCGACCGGTCCCTCGAGGAGGCCGCGGCCGATCTCGGCGCGGCGCCGGGGCGCGTGCTCATGACCGTGACGCTGCCGCTGCTGGCGCCCGCCCTGGCGGCCGGCGCGCTCCTCGCCTTCACCCTGTCGCTCGACGACCTGGTGATCGCGAGCTTCGTCTCCGGCCCGGGCTCGACCACCCTGCCGATGCGGCTCTACAGCCAGGTCCGGCTCGGCGTGAATCCGGAGATCAACGCGGCCTCGACCCTGCTCGTCGGTCTGGTGAGCGTCGCGGTGCTGCTGGCCTCCTGGCTCACCGGTCGCCGGCGACAGGGCTGAGCGGCGTCACTCCGCGGCCTGCGCCGCCGTCGCGCCCGCGCGCACCGCCTGCGCCACGACGAACGTCACGATGACGTTCACCACCAGCGCCACGATGCCGACATTGACGTCCTGGAGCGGCCCCAGGACCGGCAGCTTCGCCAGGCTGAACCCGGAGAGGACGGTCGCCGCCACCGTCGCCACGCCCGCGACGATCCCGGCGATCGCGGCGCGGCGGTCGAGGGGGTTGCGGCGCATCAGGCTGGTGATGAAGCACGGGAAGAGCTGCGTCACGAAGTTGTAGCCCATGAGCAGGAGCTGCACGATCGTGTCGCCGCCCGACAGGGTGAAGCCGACGCAGACCAGCGCCAGCACCGGCACGAGGATCTTGCACAGCCGCGCGGTGGCGGCGTCGTCCATGCCGGGACGCAGCGGCCGGACGAGGTTGTTCGCCACCAGCGTGACGCCGGCGATCAGGATCATCGAGCCCGGCACGAGGGCGGTGAGCACGCCCGTGGCGCCGATCAGCCCGATGACCCACGGCGGGAAGGTGGCGAGGGAGAGCTTGAACAGCGACAGGTCGACGTCGGGACCCGTGAGGCCCGGCACCTGCATCACGGCGGTGAAGCCGATCACGAACACGAACAGGTTGATCAGCTGATAGATCGGCAGGATCACCGCGTTGCGCCGGAACGCGCCCGGCTCGCGCGCCGTGTAGAGCGACGCGAAGGTGTGCGGCCACATGTAGCCGCCGAGCGCGGTGAGCAGGACCGTGGTGGTGAACCACGTCGGGCTCTGGCCGCGGTCGGGCAGGGCCAGGAAGCCGGGCTTGGCGGCCTCGATCGCCGTGAACAGGCCCTCGTAGCCGCCGTAGTAGTGCACCGGAAGGTAGATCCCGAGGAACACCACCACGAACAGGATGCTGGTGTCCTTGATCACCGCCGTCCAGGCGGAGCCGTGCACGCCCGACACGACCACGTAGGCGGTCAGCGCGGCCGCGCCGATCCAGACCGCGGTGGTCGACGAGATCGCGCCGTAGGACGCCGTCGAGACGATGATCCCGAGGCCCTTGAACTGCAGCACGAGGTAGGGGACGAGGGCGACGATCCCCACGAGCGCCACCAGCATGCCGAGCGCGCGGCTGCCGTACTTGCGCGCGAAGAAGTCGGGCTGCGTGTAGAGGTTGTGCTGCTTGGCGTAGCGCCAGACCGGGGGCAGCAGCCAGTACGAGGTGACGTAGGCGAGCGTCAGGTAGCAGAGGATGTAGTAGGCGGGGCCGCCCTTCCCGTAGGCGATGCCCGAGCCGCCGAGGAACGTGAAGGTCGTGTAGATCTCCCCGGCCATCAGCAGGAAGACCAGGGCGGTGCCGAAGCCGCGGCCGCCGACGGTCCACTGCTCCAGCCCCATCTCGCGGCCCAGCCGCGCGTAGAGGCCGAGGCCGATCGCCAGCGCGAAGCCGGCGGCCACGATGACGAGCGCGACGCTCATCGGGGATCCTCCGGCGCGCGGTTCTGAGGGTCGGTCAGGTAGATCAGCCCCATCACGGCCGAGGTTCCGATCACGCAGAACACCAGCCAGGCGAGGAGCAGCGGCAAGCCGAACACGAAGGGCTCGACCCGGTTCAGGAAGAACGGGCCGACCAGGATGCCGAGGAAGGGCAGGGCGGCCAGCCACCGCAGATTTCGCATGCCTGATACCGTTCAGAAGGCCCCGATATCGCGGGGTGAATCAGTCACGAACCGCTGTCAACGCTGCGAACGCCCGACGGCGCTCATCCCGATCACGTCTGCGTGCTGTGCGCGCGCGCACGCGGCCGCGCTCCCGGCGCGCATATCCTCGTGAGGCGTCGCGCCGTCCGACACGGCGGACGCCGAGGGACTTCACGATGACCCGTTCTCTGACCATCGCGGCACTGGCCGCGCTCCTCGCCGTTCCGGCAGCCCAGGCGGAAGCCCGCGCGCGACACGCGACCGCCAAGGCGCAGCCGAGCGCCGCGATCAAGGCGCGCCAGAACGTCATGAACGATTTCAACGCGCGGATGAGCCGCCTCGACGCGCTCATGGGCGTCCCGAGCACGTCGTCGGTTCGCGCGCGCTCGGCCGAGGCCGGACGCTAGGAAGGCCGAAGGAAGCCCCACGAGCCGGTCGTGCCGGCCGGCTCGTCGGCTCAGCGGCCCAGGCCGCCCGCCTCCTCGACGAAGCGCGCCACCGCGTCCGCGCCCGTCCCCTCGCGCAGGGACGCGAAGACGTAGGGCCGGGTGCCGCGCATCCGCTGCGTGTCGGATTCCATCACCGAGAGGTCGGCACCGACAAGCGGCGCGAGGTCGGTCTTGTTCACGATCAGCAGATCGGACCGGGTGATGCCCGGACCGCCCTTGCGGGGGATCTTCTCGCCCCCGGCCACGTCGATGACGTAGAGCGTGATGTCGGCGAGTTCCGGCGAGAACGTCGCCGCGAGGTTGTCGCCGCCGGACTCGATCAGCACGAGGTCGAGCTTCGGGAAGCGCCGGCTCATCTCGGCCACGGCGGCGAGATTGATCGAGGCATCCTCGCGGATCGCCGTGTGCGGACACCCGCCGGTCTCGACGCCGAGGATGCGCTCCTCCGGCAGGGCGCCCGCGACGGTCAGGATCCGGGCGTCCTCCTTCGTGTAGATGTCGTTGGTGATGGCGCAGATCTCGTAGCGGTCGCGGAAGCGCTTGCAGAGCTGCTCCATCAGGGCGGTCTTGCCGGAACCGACAGGTCCGCCGATGCCGACGCGGAGGGGGCCGTTCGTGGAGGTCATGCTGCGGGCTCAGGATCGGAAGATGCGGGAATACTGGGTCTCGTGGCGGAAGGAGCCGAGGTCCAGGCGGAAGGTGGCGGCACCGAGGGCGTCGAGATCGGACGCGGCGGCCGCCTCGGCGAGCCCGGCGAGGCGCGGGGCGAGGGCGGCGACGACCCGCGTGCCGGCGGCCTGCCCCACGGGCGCCGCCCGGAGAGCGGCGGAGACGAGATTGTGGAGGAAGGCGAGGCCGTAGGCGGCGAGCACGGGCTCCGGCGCCATGCCGTGCGCACCCGCGGCGAGGCCGACCGCGACCGGATAGGCGACCGGCCCCGGCAGTTCCTCCGCCAGGGCGGCGAGGGCGTCGCAGGGCCACGCGCCCCGCGTCGCGTCGAGGAAGCTCCGGCCCTGCTGGCTCGTCTCCAAGTGCAGCTCGCGCGACGGCGCCAGGGCGAGCGCGAGATCGTTGACGGCGACCAGCGCGGCCCCGTCCGAGGTCCGCGCCGCCGCGTGGGCCTGGGCTGCCAGGATCAGGTCGTTGCGCAGGGCGCCGCGCTCGCAGACGTCGCGGAGCCACGCCGTCAGGCTCGCCTCGTCGCGGACATCGCCCGCTTCGACCGCCCATTCCAGCCCGTGCGAGTAGGCGTAGGCGCCGACCGGGTAGCCGGGCGACAGCCACGCCATCAGGCGCAGCGCCTCCAGGGCCTCAGCCGGCGGCATGGTCGTGATGGTGGCCGCCATGCGGGTGCGCGTGGTCGTGCCCGTGCCCGCCGGAATAGGCGCCGCCCTCCGGCCGGAACGGGCGTTCCACCGGCTCGGCGGTGCCGCCGAGGCCCCGGACCATCTCGGCGAGGACGTGGTCGTGCGCGATCCAGACCGCGTCCGACCCGATCTCGGCGGCGATGTGCCGGTTGCCGATGTGCCAGATCAGGCGCTTGAGGGCGTGATCGCTGGGGGCCCGGATCTCGAGCAGGCGCTCCGGTGCGGCCTCGACCCAGACGAGGCGGCCGTCCTGCAGGACCAGGGCGTCGCCGTCCTCCAGCACGGCCGGCTCCGGCAGATCCAGCAGGAATCCCAGCCCCCCGGCGCCGCGCATGGCGACACGGCGGCGGTGGCGGTCGCCGTGATCGAGGACGACGCGGTCGACGATCTCGCCGCCCGACAGGGCGTCGCGGCGGACAATGCGGCTGGCGCGGATCATGGATGGCCGCGCTCAGAACAGGAAGTAGCGCTGCGCCATCGGCAGGACCTCGGCCGGCTCGCAGACCAGCAGCTCGCCGTCGGCGCGCACGTCGTAGGTCTCCGGATCGACCTCGATGACCGGCGTCGCGTCATTCAGCACCATGCTCTTCTTCGAGATGCCGCCGCGGACGTTCTCCACCGCGACCAGCTCCTTCTGCACGCCCAGCCGCTCCCGAAGGCCGTCCTCCACCGCCGCCCGGGAGACGAAGGTGAGGGCGGTGGCGAAGGGCGCCCGTCCGTAGGCGCCGAACATCGGCCGGTAATGCACCGGCTGCGGCGTCGGGATCGAGGCGTTCGGGTCGCCCATGGGCGCGGCCGCGATGCTGCCGCCCTTCAGCACGAGGTCGGGCTTCACGCCGAAGAAGGCCGGCGTCCACAGCACGAGGTCGGCGAGCTTGCCGGGCTCCACCGAGCCGATGTGCCGGGAGATGCCGTGCGCGATCGCCGGGTTGATCGTGTACTTGGCGACGTAGCGGCGCGCCCGCAGGTTGTCGGTGCCGGACGTGTCTCCCGGCAGGGCGCCCCGCTGGCGCTTCATCTTGTCGGCCGTCTGCCACGTGCGGATGATGACCTCGCCGACGCGGCCCATGGCCTGGCTGTCGGAGGACATCATCGAGAGCGCGCCGATATCGTGCAGGATGTCCTCGGCCGCGATGGTCTCGCGCCGGATCCGGCTCTCCGCGAAGGCGAGGTCCTCGGGGATCGACGGGTCGAGGTGGTGGCAGACCATGAGCATGTCGAGATGCTCGTCGATCGTGTTCCACGTGTAGGGCCGCGTCGGGTTCGTGGACGACGGCAGCACGTTCGGCAGCCCGGCCACCTTGATGATGTCCGGCGCGTGGCCGCCGCCCGCGCCCTCGGTGTGGAAGGCGTGAATGGTCCGGCCCTTGAAGGCCGCGATCGTGTCCTCGACGAAGCCCGACTCGTTGAGCGTGTCGGTGTGGATCATGACCTGGATGTCGTGGGCGTCCGCCACCGACAGGCAGGTATCGATCGCCGCGGGCGTGGTGCCCCAGTCCTCGTGCAGCTTCAGCGCGCAGGCACCCGCCCGCACCATCTCGACGAGGCTCTCCGGACGGGACGCGTTGCCCTTCCCGGCGAAGGCAAGATTCATCGGGAAGGAATCCGCCGCCTCGATCATCCGGGCGATGTGCCAGGGGCCCGGCGTGCAGGTGGTGGCGAAGGTGCCGTGCGCCGGGCCGGTGCCGCCGCCGAGCATCGTGGTGACGCCCGAGCAGAGCGCCTCCTCGATCTGCTGCGGGCAGATGAAGTGGATGTGGCTGTCGAAGCCGCCCGCCGTCAGGATCTTGCCCTCGCCGGCGATGACCTCGGTGCCCGGCCCGACCACGATGTCGACCCCGGGCTGCACGTCCGGGTTGCCGGCCTTGCCGAGCCGGAAGATCCGGCCGCGCACGATGCCGACATCGCACTTCACGATGCCCCAGTGGTCGAGGACCACCGCGTTGGTGATCACCGTGTCGACGGCGCCGTCGGCGTTCGTGGCCTGGCTCTGGCCCATGCCGTCGCGGATGACCTTGCCGCCGCCGAACTTCACCTCCTCGCCGTAGGTGGTGAAGTCGCGCTCGACCGTGATCTCCAGGCTCGTGTCCGCGAGCCTGATGCGGTCGCCGACGGTCGGGCCGAACATGTCGGCGTAGGCCGAGCGCGGCAGGCTGGCGGGCTTGGGCGTGTTGGCCATGGTCAGAGCTTGCCCATCACGTCGCCGCGGAACCCGTAGACGGTGCGCCCGCCGGAGAGCGGCACCAGCGCCACTTCCCGCGTCGATCCCGGCTCGAACCGCACGGCGGTGCCCGGCGCGATGTCGAGGCGCTTGCCGCGGGCCTGCTCCCGCGGGAACACGAGGCCCGGATTGACCTCGAAGAAGTGATAGTGCGAGCCGACCTGGATCGGCCGGTCCCCGACATTGGCGACCTCGATCATGGTCCGCTCGGCGCCGGGGTTGAACACGATCTCGCCCGGCAGCGTCGTCACCGCGCCGGGAATGTCGGACGAGGCCGCGCCGCGGATCGGATGGTGCACGGTGACGAGCTTCGTGCCGTCCGGGAAGGTCGCCTCCACCTGGATGTCGTGGATCATCTCGGGCACGCCCTCCATGACCTGATCGGCGGTCAGCACGGTGGCGCCGGCCTGCATCAGGTCGGCCACGGTGCGACCGTCCCGCGCGCCCTCGACCACGAAGTCGGTGATCAGCGCCACCGATTCCGGATGGTTGAGCTTCACGCCGCGGGCGAGGCGATTCCGCGCCACCTGCGCCGCCATGGCGATGAGCAACTTGTCCTTCTCTCGGGGCGTCAGCAGCACGGGCAACCTCGTCGTCGCGGCGGCCGGAGCAAGGATCATGCGCGCGGCGCGGTCAAGGGCGGGCTTCGGCCGTTGCACGACCCGGACCACCGACCGTCGGCGCCCGCGCGCGGAGGCGCGCCGGGATCACGGCGCAGTCACGGCGCAGTCACGGCGCCATGGCGATGAAGCCGGCGAACAGTTCCGGCAGGGCCTCGCCCTTCACGGCACCCGGCAGATCGCGGGGGTGGATGAACTCGTCGCGGAACCAGGGATAGCGCTTCGGATCGAAGGAGGCCCGCAGCCAGTCGATCGTCCGCCGCACGCGGGTGATCCGCTCGGCGTCCGGGTGATAGGTCAGCCAGATGTCGATGCTGAATCGGCCGAGATTGTCCACCGGGACGACCTGGGCGCCGATCGCGCTGGCATATGTCGGCAGCAGGCCGATTCCGGCCCCTTTGGCGATGGCCCAGTAATACGCGCTGCTGACGTTGACCTTCAGGGTGATCGGGACCTTCGCGGGGAAGCCCGGGACCGACCGCACGTAGTCCTCGAGGGCGACGGTCTGGCCGCCGTCCTGCACCACGATCCGGTGACGCTCGAGATCCTCCGGGCGCGCCGGGAGCCCGTAGGTCTCCTCGTAGCTCCGCGCGGCGTACGGCACCATGTGGATCCGGCCGATCTTGACGATGCGCAGGTCCGGGCTGGTCGGCCGCGTCAGCTGGATGGCGACGTCGGCCTCCAGCCTGAGGACGTCGGCGGATTCCATCGCGCAGCGCAGGTCGACGGTCAGGCGCGGGTTGGCGCGCTGGAACTCGACGAGGCGCGGCGCGAGCCAGAAGGCCCCCAGCCCCTCCGTCACGGCGATCCGCACCTCGCCGGTCTCGGCGAAGGGCGCGCCCTCGCCGGTGCGCACGAGGCTGAAGGCGGCCGCCTCCATGCGACCGGCGGCCTCGAGGATCGCGTGGCCCTCGGCGGTGAGGCGGATGCCGTCGACGTGGCGGGTCAGCAGCGGCGCGCCGATCAGCGCCTCGAGATCGTCGATCCGGCGCCGCACCGAGTTCACCGACAGGCCGAGCTTCGTGGCCGCCGAGCGGAAGCTGCCGGACCGCTGGAGCGCCAGGAAGACCCGGATGCTCTGCCAGTCGGGCATCGGATCCCGGCTCGCCTCCGCCTGTTCCATCGACGGAACACCCCTGTTTCAAATTTTGCACATACAGCGAGAGCGCTAGATGCGAAGTGCTTAACCGTCAATCCGTACCCGAATGACAGGTCATCCGATGACGGTGCACATTGCTCGCGCGCAGTTCGTCGCCAAGGACGCCGATCAACTCGGTACAGCGCTAGTCTCTCCCGAGCCGCGGCACGCGCTGAATGCGCTCGAGGTCGGCCGAATTGCCCGGCACCTCGTCATCTTCACGCCGACCCCGGACGATCTGGCGCGGCTGATCGCGGCGGCGCGCGCGGATCTGCCCGATCTCGCGCCCCTGCGCACCGTCCAGCGGGTGATGTCGATCAATCCCGACAGCGTCCTGGCGATCGCCCAGCGCCACCGGTTCGACGCCGCGGATCCGCGGGGCGAGGGGTTCGTGGCCTGCCTGATGCTGAACGCCGACGGCGTGGCCGCGCTCAAGAACGGGACGCTCGACGCGTCCGATCCGCCCGCCGCGATGCTGGCCGGCCAGCACGAACGTCCGGCCGGGATCTACGTCTGGGCCGTCTACGCGCGGCGGCGCCTCTCCGGCGGAGTCGGCCTCGTCTTCGATCGTCTGTCGAGCCCGACCTACCGGGGCGTGGACTTCTACGCCCGCGCGGCCACACCCGAGGGGGCCGACCTCCTGTCGGCCCTCGGCTTCGCGGCGCGGACCTCCGCCGGCGGGACCCTGTACCATTTCGCCCGCGGTCCGAAGGCGGAGCCGGCGCCCCCATACGACAGTCACCGGCCGGGCGCGACCGGCATCAGCGTCGCGGTCGCGCGGAACATGGAGGACCTGTCCCGGGTGATCGCCCTGCGCGCCGCCGTCTACATGGCGGAGCAGGCCTGCCCGTACGAGGAGGAGTTCGACGGCAACGACCTCTCGGCGACGCACCTGATCGGCTATGTCGGCGACGAGCCGGCGGGCTGCCTGCGCATCCGGTTCTTCGCCGATTTCGCCAAGATCGAGCGCCTCGCGGTCCGGGCCGAGTTCCGCAACACGCGCCTGTCCTTCGCGCTGGTCCGCGCCGGGATCGAGCTCGCCCGGGTGAAGGGCTACCGCCGGCTCTACGGCCACGCCCAGAAACGCCTCGTCGGCTTCTGGAGCCGCTTCGGCTTCCGGGTCTTCGAGGGCGCGCAGGAGCTGGTCTTCTCGGATTTCGACTACGTCGAGATGCTGATGGAGGCGGAGCCGCACCCGCAGGCCATCGCGCTCGGCGCCGACCCCTACGTCATCATCCGGCCGGAGGGCCGCTGGCACCGGGCGGGCGCCCTCGACCGTTCGCGCAGCCGCGCCGTGACCCGCCCCTCCGTCGACCGCGCGGTCGCGGCGCGATGAACAGGCCGATCAACCCGGCGCTGTATCGCCGGCCGCGCAGCGTCCCGGTCCTGGTGCTGGTGGACATGCAGCAGGAATACGAGGTCGCCGGGCGCCCGCTCGCCCTGGCCGGGATCGAGCCCGCCCTCTCGAACTGCCGCCGCGCGCTCGCGCATGCCCGCGCGAGCGGCATGCAGGTGGTCTATGTCCGCTGGGTCGGCGCGCCGCTGTTCCAGGCGGGCAGCCGCTTCGTGCGCTGGATCGAGGGCTTCGAGCCCCACGGCTGCGACATGATCTTCGACCGGGATCGCCCGTCCTGCTACGCCAGCCCCGCCTTCGCGGACGCGATGGAGCGCGGCTCCCCGCCGCTGGTCATCGCGGGCTTCGCCGGCGAGTCGTCCTGCCTCGCGACCGCGATCGACGGCTTCCACCGCGGACAGGACGTGACCTTCCTGTCCGATGCCTCCGCCAGCCACGACCTCGACGGCATCTCCGCCGACGAGATCCACCGGTCGGTGAGCGCGGTGATGCGGGTGTTCGGCGACGTCACGGACACGCAGTCCTGGATCGCGGCCTCCGCGCCGTTCAAGCCCCTGCCCACAGCGTCGAGCCCCACGCACGCCAATGACTGACCGAAGCCAGAACGACGGGATTCCGGACGGGGGCCGGGGCGGCGACGAGGATGTGGACCTGCGTCTCGGTCGCCACGTGATCGAGCTGCTGCAGGCGGCGCGAGACGCCGGCGAGCCGACGCTGATCGCGCAGGCCGAGGCCATGGCGATGGCGGTCGGGTTCGTGCTGGCGAGCCGGTTGCCGGGCGCAGAGCCGGAGACCGCGTGATCAGTCGGCCGCGTCCTCGCTGCCGATGAGGCGCATGGCCCGCAGGCGCGCGGTCCGCTCGTCGCGCGCGCCCCTGTCGGCGTCGAGGGCACGCCACAAGGCGAGGAGGTCGCTCGCGTGTGTCGTATCGATGGTTTCGTCGGCGTCGTGCGCCATCTCGGCGTGATCGAAGGCGTCCATGTTCAAAGTCCCGCGCCTTGAGATGCTGTGCGCTAACAGGACATCCGCGCGATCGTCCAGCCCGAAAGATAGGCAGATCTTGTACAAGCCGGCGCGATCGTCACGCCCGGCACGATTCACTGCCGGCAAACTGATCCTCGGGCCGGCGCGAGGCGCGGCACGGATCCTCGACCGTGTCCGCGTCACAGGAGCGGCGCGTCGAATGCCCAAGACCCCACGGCAGGGCGGCATTTCAATCAAGGATCAGCCCTTGGGCGAAGTCGAAATCTAACAATTCAACAGTCGAGCGGCGCTCTTCTCCCAATTCGAACTGTCCGGAAAGAGCCCGATCCCGCGCAAGCCCGGTGATACCCTCAGAAACATCTCGGACACCGAACTGTGCCAATCCCGATCGGCAGAGGCCTGCGCCGGCTGCCGGGTCGGCTCTCCCGCGAGCCGAGACCGGTCGCGTCAGGCCCGGGATTGGGTCAGCGCGGCGATGATGGACTCGACTACCTCGATCTGCTCCTGCACGGCGACCAGCCGCGGCCCGGCTTCCGCGCCGTCGCCCAGCACGAAGGTGCCCTTCTGCCGCCGCGCGTCGCGCAGCTTGCGCACCGACGCGACGATGATCTGCCGCTCCTCGATCAGCGCGTCGCGCAGTTCGTTCAGGCCGTCCAGTTCCAGCGTCGAGGCCATGCGGCGTCCCGGTCTCACATCCTCGGCGCGGCCTCGACGGTCATCCCGCGCGCCCGGACCGGGCCCGGGCCGTCCGGACAGGGCATCCGACGGAGCGACGCCGCCCTTCACTCGCGGCGGTAGCACGCTTTCCGCGCGCGGAACATTGCCGCGATCCGCGGGGTCCCGCGATGTCCGGCGCGGTCATTGTATGCTATTGAATGCAAAATTATCCCGGTCCGCGAAGCGGTCGGATCAACGGGCGGATACCGGCGCATGCTGAGTGAGGACGTGCACGGCCGCGACGGGTCTCGCGCGGACGAGACGGTCACGGACCGGAGCCACGGCGACGCGCCACGCGCCGTCGCCGGACCAGCGAAGAAGCGCTCCGGCGCGGCCGGGCTGATCCTCCTGCTGCTCGCCGTCGCGGGCGGCGGCGCCTACGGCTACACGCGCCTGAATCAGCCCGCGGTGAAGTCCAGGGCGGCGGCCCCGCTGCCGGTGCCCGTCACCCTCGGCACGGTCGAGCAGGGGCCGTTCGCCCTCGTGTCGAACGGCCTCGGCACCGTCCAGGCGTACAACACCGTCCAGGTGCGCACGCGCGTCGACGGCGAGATCCAGCAGGTCGCGTTCCGCGAGGGGCAGACCGTCCGCAAGGGCGACGTGCTCGTGCAGATCGACCCGCGGCCCTACCAGGCGGCGCTGGATCAGGCGAAGGCCAAGAAGGAGCAGGACACGGCCAACCTCGGCAACGCGAAGGCGGACCTCGTCCGCTACACCGGGCTGGGCGCCTTCGCCTCCCGGCAGCAGACCGAGACGCAGACGGCCCTGGTCGCCCAGCTCACCGCGCAGGTGGCGTCCGACCAGGCGGCCATCGACAACGCCACGACGCAGCTCGGCTACGCCACGATCCGCGCGCCCATCGACGGCGTCACGGGCTTCCGGCAGGTCGATATCGGCAACATCGTCAACGCGGCCGGTCAGACCCCGATCGTGACGATCACCCAGGTCGAGCCGATCTTCGTGGTGTTCACGGCCCCGGAGGATCAACTGCCCGCCATCACCGCGGCCCTCAAGGCCGGTGACGTGCCGGTGGAGGCCTGGACGTCGGACGGGCTGACCAAGCTCGCCGACGGCAAGCTCGCCCTGTTCAACAACCAGGTCGACACCGCGACCGGCACGATCCGCCTCAAGGCCGTCTACGAGAACAGGAACCACGCGCTGTGGCCGGGCCTGTCGGTTTCCACCAAGATGCGGGTCGGCACGGTCGCGGTCGCCACGACGGTGCCGGACGACGCGATCCAGCACGGGCCCGACGGGCTGTTCGCCTTCGTGGTCGACGATGCCAGCCGGGCGCATCAGCGCGCGCTGAAGGCGGGCCGCTCGGATTCGGGGCGGACGCGCGTTCTCAGCGGCGACCTCCGGCCCGGCGAGCGGGTGATCGTCGCCGGCCAGTACAAGGTGCAGGACGGCAGCCTCGTGGCCGATCCGCACAGCGCGCACACCGCGCAGGCGGAGGCGGTCCAGTGACGCGCGCGGCACGTCTCACGGCGGCCGTGTCAGCGCGCGGGGTCCGAGCATGAAGGGCGGCATCTCGGCCCCGTTCATCCGGTTCCCGGTGGCGACCACGCTGATCATGGTCGGCATCCTGTTCCTCGGGGTGGTGGCCTACCCGCTGCTCGGCGTCGCGCCGCTGCCGCAGGTGGATTTCCCGACGATCCAGGTGACCGCGCAGCTGCCGGGGGCCAGCCCGGAGACGATGGCCTCGTCGGTGGCGCAGCCCCTGGAGCGGCAGTTCTCCCAGATCCCGGGCGTGTCGCAGATGACCTCGACGAGTTCCCTCGGGATCTCGACGGTCACGGTCCAGTTCGACCTCAACCGCAACATCGACGGTGCGGCGAGCGACATCCAGGCGGCGATCAACGCCGCCAGCGGCCAGCTCCCGAAGAACCTCCCGACACCGCCGACTTACCGCAAGGTCAATCCGGCCGATTCGCCGATCCTGCTGCTCTCAGCCACCTCCGACAGCATGCCGCTGATCGACGTCGACGACGCGGTCGATGTGCAGCTCGCCCAGCGGATCAGCCAGATCTCGGGCGTCGCCCAGGTCTTCATCGGCGGCCAGCAGAAGCCCGCCTTGCGGATCCAGATCGACCCGGCCAAGCTCGTCGCCAAGGGGCTGTCGCTGGAGGACGTGCGCGCGCAGCTCACCCTCACCACCGTCAACAACCCGAAGGGCAGCATCGACGGCGGCAGCCACAGCTACACCATCTACGCCAACGACCAGCTCACCGCGGCGCAGAACTGGAACGACGTGATCGTGGCCTATCGCGACGGCGCGCCGCTGCGCGTGCGCGACATCGGCCGGGCCGTCGCCGGTCCCGAGGACACCAAGCAGGCCGGCTGGACCAACGGCAAGCGCGGCATCTTCCTGGTCGTGTTCAAGCAGCCCGGCGCCAACGTGATCGACACGGTGGACAGCATCAAGGCCCAGCTGCCGCGCCTGACCGCCACCCTCCCGGCCGCCATCAAGGTCGGCATCCTGAGCGACCGCACGCAGACGATTCGCGCCTCGGTCGAGGACGTGCAGTTCACCCTGCTGCTGACCATCGTGCTGGTCGTCGGGGTGATCTTCGTCTTCCTGCGCAGCTTCTGGGCGACCGTGATCCCGAGCGTGACTGTGCCGCTCGCGCTGCTCGGCGCCTGCGCGCTGATGTGGATGGCGGGCTACACCCTCGACAACCTCTCGCTGATGGCCCTGACCATCTCGGTGGGCTTCGTGGTCGACGACGCCATCGTCGTGCTGGAGAACATCAGCCGCTACGTCGAGGAGGGGATGCGGCCCATGGAGGCCGCGTTCAAGGGCGCGGGCGAGATCGGCTTCACCATCGTGTCGATCTCGGTGTCGCTGATCGCCGTGCTGATCCCGCTCCTGCTGATGGGGGGCATCATCGGCCGGCTGTTCCGCGAGTTCGCCGTGGTGCTGTCGATGACCATCGCGGTCTCGGCCTTCGTGTCCCTGACTCTGACCCCGATGATGGCCTCGCGGTTGCTGAAGGCCCACGATGCCGAGCGTCACGGCCGCCTCTACCGGATGAGCGAGGCCGCCTTCGACTGGCTGCTCGCGGTCTACGCCGACGCCCTCGACGTCGCCCTGCGCTTCCGCCGCGTCACGCTGCTGGTCTTCTTCGCCACCCTGGCGCTGACCGGCTACCTGTTCGTGGCGATCCCGAAGGGCTTCTTCCCGCAGCAGGACACCGGTTTCATGATCGGCGTCACCGAGGCGGGCCAGGACATCTCCTTCTCGGCGATGAAGGCGCTGCAGGAGAAGGTCGGCGCGATCGTCCAGGCCGATCCGGCGGTGGCCACGGTCGGCATGTCGCTCGGCGGCAACGGCCAGGCGCTCAATTCCGGGCGCATGTACATCACGCTCAAGCCGCGCGAGGAGCGCGACGTCAACGCCTTCCAGGTGATCGGCCGTCTGCGCCCGAAGCTGGAGCGCGTCGAGGGCATCCGGACCTTCATCCAGGCGACGCAGGACGTGCGCACCGGCGGCCGCACCTCGCGGACGCAGTTCGAGTACACCCTCCAGGACCCGGACCTCGCCGAGCTGAACACCTGGGCGCCGCGCATCCTCGACAAGATGAAGACGCTGCCGGAGCTGCGCGACGTCGCCACCGACCAGCAGACCCGGGGCACGACGCTGACGCTGTCGATCGACCGCGACGCCGCCTCGCGCTACGGCATCACGCCCCAGCTCATCGATGACACGCTCTACGACGCGTTCGGCCAGCGCCAGATCGCGCAGTACTTCACGCAGCTGAACAGCTACCACGTGGTGCTGGAGGTGCTGCCGGCGCTCCAGGGCAGCGTCGAGAGCCTGGACAAGATCTACATCAAGGCGCCGATCGGCGGCGGGCAGGTGCCGCTCGCGGCCTTCGCCCACTGGTCGACGGACCCGGTGGCGCCGCTGGCCGTGAATCACCAGGGCCAGTTCCCGGCGGTGACGATCAGCTTCAACCTCGCCCCCGACGTCGCCCTCGGGCAGGCCACGGAGGCGATCGGCCGGGCGATGCGCGAGCTGCAGGTTCCGCCGACCGTGGTCAGCGGCTTCCAGGGCACCGCCCAGGCCTTCCAGCAGTCGCTCTCGACGGTGCCGCTGCTGATCCTGGCGGCCCTGTTCGTCGTCTACCTGATCCTCGGCATCCTCTACGAGAGCTTCATCCACCCGCTCACGATCCTCTCGACCCTGCCGTCGGCCGGCGTCGGCGCCCTGGCGGTGCTGATGTGGGCGGGGTTCGATTTCAGCCTGATCGCGCTCATCGGCATCATCCTCTTGATCGGCATCGTGAAGAAGAACGGCATCATGCTGGTCGACTTCGCGATCGTGGCCGAGCGCGAGGAGGGTCTCTCGCCCGAGGTCGCGATCCGGAAGGCGGCGCTGCTGCGCTTCCGGCCGATCCTGATGACCACGATGGCGGCCCTGCTCGGCGGCATCCCGCTGATGATCGCCACCGGCACCGGTTCGGAGATCCGGCAGCCGCTGGGCTACGCCATGGTCGGCGGCCTCGCGGTCAGCCAGGTGCTGACGCTGTTCACCACGCCGGTGATCTACATCTACCTGGACCGGCTGGCGCACCGCTTCTCGTTCCGCGACAAGCCGCGGGCGGTGGACGCGGCGCTCGAGGACCCCGAGCCGGTGGAGGAGGTTCGTGGGCCGCCGGCGCTGCGCGCGGCGGAGTGAGGCCGACCGCCGCCTCCGGGCGCTGAGCGTCGCGGGACAGGCGCCGCGAAGCCGACGGCCGGGCGGCCCTGTCACCGCAACACGCTTGGCGGGGGAGCTCGCCGTTCCAGTTCATTCGCTGCCGGCCCTCTGAGACCGCGCGACGCCGAAGGATCCGGATGAGCCAGAACCTGCCGCTGCGAGGGCTCACCGTGCTCGCCCTGGAGCAGGCGGTCGCCGCGCCCTACTGCACCTCGCGGCTCGCCGATGCCGGGGCCCGGGTCATCAAGATCGAGCGGCCGGAGGGTGATTTCGCCCGCGGCTACGACTCGGCGGTCAACGGGCTGGCGAGCTACTTCGTCTGGCTCAACCGCGGCAAGGAGAGCCTCGTCGCCGACATCAAGGATCCGGCCGATGCCCGCCTGCTGCACGCGATCCTCGCGCAGGCCGACGTGTTCGTGCAGAACCTCGCTCCCGGCGCAGCGGCCCGGGCGGGCTTCGGCACGGCGGAGCTGCGGGCGCGCTATCCGCGGCTGATCACCGTCGACATCTCCGGTTACGGCACCGGCAACGCCTACAGCGACATGAAGGCCTACGACCTGCTGGTCCAGGCCGAGAGCGGGCTCGCCGGGATCACCGGACATCCGGCCGGACCCGGGCGCGTCGGCGTCTCCGTCTGCGACGTCGCCTGCGGGATGGACGCCCACGCCGCCGTTCTCGAGGCGCTGATCGCCCGCGGGATCACCGGACAGGGCTGCGCCCTGGAGGTCAGCCTGTTCAGCGGCGCCGCCGACTGGATGAACGTGCCGCTGCTCTACTTCGAGGGGACGGGGCAGGCCCCGCGGCGGGTCGGCCTCGCGCATCCCTCGATCTGCCCCTACGGCGCCTTCCCCACGGCCGACGGCAGCCTGGTGCTGATCTCGATCCAGAACGAGCGCGAGTGGGCGAGTTTCTGCGCCGGCGTCCTCGGGGAGCCCGACCTCGCCCGGGCCGAGGGCTTCGCGTCCAACAATGCCCGGGTGGCCAACCGCGCCGCGGTCGACCTGCGCGTCGGCGCCGAGCTGGTGCGGCTCAGCCGCGACGCGGCCGCCGCCCGGCTGAAGGCGGCGGGCACCGCCTACGGCTTCGTCAACACGCTGGCGGATCTCGCCGCGCACCCGGCGCTGATCCGCGCGGAGGTCCGGACGCCTTCGGGGCCGGCCCGGATCGTGGCGCCGCCGGTGCTGATCGACGGCGAGGTCCGCGCCCTCGGCCCGGTTCCGGCGATCGACGAGCACGGGGCGCGGATCCGGGAGGAATTCGGTCGCCGCGACTGAGGACTGCGATACGACGGCAGAACATGAACGGCGGGAGGAGACGATGAGACTGGACGGCAAGATCGCGCTCGTGACGGGGGCTGGCAGCGGCTTCGGTGCCGGGATCGCCCAGCGCTTCGCCGCGGAGGGCGCCAAGGTCGCCTGCGTCGACATCGACGGCGCGGCGGCCGAGCGTGTCGCCGCGGCACTCGGCGAAAATGCCATCGCGATCGCCGCCGATGTCGGCTTGGCCGCCGACGTCGCCGCCAGCGTCGCCGAGACGCGGCAGCGCTTCGGCGTGCCGAACGTTCTCGTCAACAACGCCGGCACCACCCATCGCAACAAGCCGCTGATGGAGGTGACCGAGGAGGACTTCGACCGGGTCTTCCGGGTCAACGTGAAGTCGATCTTCCACTACGTCCGGGAAGTCGCCCCGCTGATGCGCGACGCCGGCGGCGGCGCGATCCTGAATGTCAGCTCGACGGCGGCGCTGCGGCCGCGCCCGGGGCTGACGTGGTACAACGCCTCCAAGGGGGCGGCGAGCCTCGCCTCGAAATCCCTCGCCCTGGAACTGGCACCCTGGAAGATCCGGGTGAACGCCCTCTGCCCGGTCATGGGCGCCACGGGGCTCCTCGAGCACTTCATGGGCGTCCTCGACACGCCCGAGAATCGCGACCGCTTCATCGCCACGATCCCGCTCGGGCGCCTGTCGGAGGCGAGCGACATCGCGGCGGCGGCCCTGTTCCTCGCCTCCGACGAGGCGGCGTTCATCACCGGCGTCGATCTGCCGGTCGACGGCGGTCGCACGGCCTGAGGAGTTCCCGATGGAATCCTATACCGAGATCCGCGAGGCGGTCGCCAAGCTCTGCGCCGGCTTCCCGGGACCGTACTGGCGGGCCCTCGACCGTGAGATGGCCTACCCGACCGCGTTCGTGAACGCGCTGACCGAGAGCGGCTACCTGTCGGTGCTGATCCCCGAGGCGTACGGCGGCTCCGGCCTGCCGCTCTCGGCCGCCGCCGCGATCCTCGAGGAGGTGCAGCGGGCGGGTTGCAACGGCGGCGCCTGCCACGCTCAGATGTACACGATGGGGACGCTGCTTCGGCACGGCTCGGAGGCGCAGAAGGCCGAGTACCTGCCGGCCATCGCGGAGGGCCGCCTGCGGCTCCAGGCCTTCGGCGTGACCGAGCCGACCTCCGGCACCGACACCGGCAGCCTGAAGACGACGGCGCGCCTGGAGGGCGACCACTACATCGTCAACGGCCAGAAGATCTGGACCAGCCGCGCCGAGCACTCGGACCTGATGCTGCTCCTCGCCCGCACCACGCCGAAGGCCGAGGGCATGAAGCGCACGGACGGGCTGTCGGTGCTCCTCGTCGACATGCGCGCGGCGAAGGGCAACGGCCTCACGATCCGGCCGATCCGCACCATGATGAACCACGCCACCACCGAGGTCTTCTTCGACAATCTCCGGGTGCCGGCGCAGAACCTCATCGGCGAGGAGGGCAGGGGCTTCCGCTACATCCTGTCCGGCATGAATGCCGAGCGGATCCTGATCGCCGCCGAGTGCGTCGGCGACGCCAAGTGGTTCATCGACAGGGCCCGCGCCTATGCCGGAGAGCGGTCCGTGTTCGGCCGGCCGATCGGCGCCAACCAGGGTGTGCAGTTCCCGATCGCGAAGGCTTACGCGAACATGCGCGCGGCCGAACTCATGGTCCGCGAGGCGCTGACCCTCTACGAGGGCGGCGCCAATCCCGGGGCCGAGGCTAACATGGCCAAGATGCTCGCCGCCGACGCCTCCTTCGAGGCGGCCAACGCCTGCATCCAGACCCATGGCGGCTTCGGATTCGCCGAGGAGTACGACGTGGAGCGCAAGTTCCGCGAGACGCGCCTCTATCAGGTCGCCCCGATCTCCACGAACCTGATCCTCGCCTACCTGTCCGAGCACGTCCTCGGCCTGCCGCGGTCGTACTGAGATGACCGATCTCACTGGCTGGATCGGCCGGACGCGAGAGGCGTCCGACCTCGTCACCCCGCGCCTCCTCGCGGAGTTCCGCGCGACCTTCGCGCCCCACCTGGCGCCGGTCTCCGACGGGATCGCGCCACCGGCGCTGCACTGGTGCCTCGCGCCCGAGACGCCGCCGGCCGATGCCCTCGGTCCGGACGGCCACGCCGCCAAGGGCGGCTTCCTGCCGCCCGTGCCGCTGCCCCGGCGGATGTGGGCGGGGGGCGAGATCGAGACGGCCTCGGGCCTGCGCGCGGGGGACGCGGTGACGCGCACCGAGACCGTGCGGGACGTCGCCTTCAAGAGCGGTCGGAGCGGGAGCCTGTGCTTCGTCACCGTCGACCACACGGTGGCGACAGGACGGGGCGTCGCGATCCGCGAGCGGCAGGACATCGTCTACCGCGAGGCGGCGGGCGCGCAGAGCGAAACAAGTGCTGCGCCCGAGCGCGACGATCCCGAAGCATACGCGGCGATCTGGGACGTATCGGCGACGCCGACGCTGCTGTTCCGCTACTCGGCGATGACTTTCAACGGCCACCGCTTCCACTACGATCAGCCCTACGCGACGCGGGTGGAGGGCTACGCCGACCTCGTCGTTCACGGCCCGATGCAGGCCACGCTGCTGATGAACCTCGCCGCGACGCTCCTGGGACACGGGCCGCGGAAATTCGCGTATCGCGGGGTGTCGCCGATGACCGCCAACCAGATCTTCCGGGTCTGCGGGCGAGTCTGCGGGACGGTGTTCGAGGGCGTGACGCTCGACGCGGCGGGCCATGTCTGCATGCGGGCCCGGGGCGACGCGTGAGAGGCCGGACCGCTCGGTCCGCGCCTGGGATCAGCCGGGGATCAGTGCCGTCGGCGCGCCGCGCATGCCCGGCGGCGTCGCATCGGCCCGCGGATGCGTCGACGGGCCGAGTGGGGCGCGGGNCCCGCGCCGAGCGGGCTCAGGCCAGCTTCAGACCGACGTTGACGTTGCCGCGGGTCGCGTTGGAGTACGGGCAGACCTGGTGAGCGGCGTCGACGAGCTTCTGCGCGTCGGCGCGGTCGAGGCCCGGCAGGCTGATCGTCAGGTCGGCGGTGATGCCGAAGCCGCCCTCGGAGCGCGGGCCGATGCCGACTTCTGCGGTGACGCTGGTGTCGGCCGGGACCTTCAGCTGCAGCGACGGCGCGACGGCCTTCATGGCGCCCAGGAAGCAGGCCGAGTAGCCGGACGCGAAGAGCTGCTCCGGGTTCGCGCCCGGACCGCCCGCGCCGCCGAGCTCCTTCGGGGTCGAGAGCTTGACCTCGAAGCTGCCGTCGGCCGTCCGAGCGGCGCCGTCGCGGCCGCCGGTGGCAGTGGCGGAGGTGCGGTACTTCACGTCTACGGGCATGGGACTCTCCGGTTTGGGGGATGCCGCCGGCATGTAGGTGCCGACTCGCTTCCGCACAGCCCAGTTAGATTGCGCGCAATCTAATTTCAAGGGTCGATCAGCGCGAAGCGGTCGACATCCACGAGACCCCGGTCGGTGATCTTGAGGTGGGGAATGACGGGCAGGGGCAGGAACGCGACCTGCAGGAAGGGCTCGGGGAGGACGACATCGAGGCTTCGCGCCGCGTCGCGCAGGGTTACGAGGGATCGCCGGATGGTGTCGAACGGCATCAGGCTCATCAGGCCGGCCACCGGCAGCGCGATCTCGGCCAGCACGCGGCCGCCCTCGACCACCACGAAGCCGCCCTCGATCTCTCCGAGCCGGTTCACCGCCACGGCCATGTCGGCATCGTCCGCCCCGACCACCGTGATGTTGTGGCTGTCGTGCCCGACCGACGAGGCGATGGCCCCGCGCCGGAGGCCGAATCCCTTGACGAACGCGACGCCGATGCCGCGCCCGCCCGGTGCCGTGCGGCCGTGGCGCTCGACGACGGCGACCTTGATGACGTCCTGACCCAGGTCGATCCGGCGCTCGCCGCCGGAATAGGGCAAGGTGAGGTCGTGGCGCAGAGTGATGATCTTGCCGGGCACCACCCCGATCACCGGCGTCGACGGACCGGAGCCCGGCGCGGCAAAGTCCGCCGCCGTCACGCGCCGCGCCCGCACGCTCCGGCGACCGATCGGCTCGACCGGCGCGCGCGCGTCGAAGAGCGCTGCGTCGACCGGGCGCCCCGCGCTGAGCACCCGCGACACCGCGCAGGCGGCGAGATCGTCGAGGACCACGAGATCGGCGCGCTGGCCGGGCGCGACGAGGCCCCGGTCGTGCAGCCCGAAGGCGCGGGCCGCCGACCAGGACGCCGCGCGGTAGGCGGCCAGCGGCGGCACGCCGAGGGCGATGGCCGTGCGGACGACGAAGTCGAGATGGCCCTCCTCGGCGATGTCGAGGGGATTCCGGTCATCGGTGCAGAAGGCCAGGAACGGCGCCGTCCGCTCGGTCAGGATCGGCGCGAGGGCGTGCAGGTCCTTGCAGACCGAGCCCTCCCGGATCAGCACGGTCATGCCCTTCGAGAGCTTCTCGCGGGCCTCGTCGGGCGAGGTTGCCTCGTGCTCGGTGCGGATGCCGGCGGCGATGTAGCCGTTGAGCCCGAGGCCGCGCAGGAGCGGCGCGTGCCCATCGATGTGCCGCCCTTGGAAGGCGGCGAGCTTGTCCAGCACGCCCGGATCCGCCGCCAGCACGCCCGGGAAGTTCATGAACTCGGCGAGGCCGATCACCCTCGGATGGGCCGCGAAGGGGGCGAGATCCTGCGCCTCGATCCGCGCGCCGGAGGTCTCCAGGTGGTCGGTTGCGGGGACGCAGGAGGAGAGCTGCACGCGCAGGTCCATCGCCAGGGTCTCGGCGGATCTCAGGAACCACGTGAAGGCGTCGGTGCCGAGCACGTTGGCCATCTCGTGCGGGTCGCAGATCCCGGTGGTGACGCCGTGCGGCAGGACGCACCGCTCATATTCCTGCGGCGGCATCAGCGACGATTCGACGTGGAAGTGGGTGTCGATGAAGCCCGGCACCACGACCTTGCCGGACACGTCGATCTCCCGGGCGCCGCGGTACTGCCCGAAGGTCCCGACGATCCGGTCGCCGCAGATCGCGATGTCGGAGGCGACGAGGTCGCCCGTGACGAGGTCGAGGAAGCGGCCGCCCTTCAGGACGAGGTCGGCGTCGACGCGGCCCTGACCCTGCGCGATGGCCCGCCGGAGGAAATCCACCTGTGTCATCGCGAGTCGCCCCTCCGCCCTGCCATCCGCCAGAAGCATGCCACGGGTGCCAGCCCCTCCGCGACGCTTGCGGATGCGCGGGCGCGGGCGCAGAAGCCGCTCACCTTTGAACTGGTCGAAGCTCTCGATGCCCGCCTATCGCTCACGCACCACCACCCACGGCCGCAACATGGCCGGCGCCCGCGGCCTCTGGCGCGCCACCGGCATGAAGGACTCGGACTTCGGCAAGCCGATCATCGCCGTGGTGAACTCCTTCACGCAGTTCGTGCCGGGCCACGTCCACCTCAAGGATCTCGGCCAGCTCGTCGCGCGGGAGATCGAGGCGGCCGGCGGCGTCGCCAAGGAGTTCAACACCATCGCGGTCGATGACGGCATCGCGATGGGCCACGACGGGATGCTGTACTCGCTGCCGTCCCGCGAATTGATCGCCGATTCCGTCGAGTACATGGTCAACGCGCACTGCGCCGACGCGATGGTGTGCATCTCGAACTGCGACAAGATCACCCCCGGCATGCTGATGGCGACTTTGCGCCTCAACATCCCGACCGTGTTCGTCTCCGGCGGCCCGATGGAGGCCGGCAAGGTCCAGCTGCCGGGCATCGCCAAGAAGGTCGACCTCGTCGACGCGATGATCGCCGCCGCCGACGACCGGATCTCCGACGAGGATGTCGCCGTCATCGAGCGCTCGGCTTGCCCGACCTGCGGCTCGTGCTCGGGCATGTTCACGGCGAACTCGATGAACTGCCTCACCGAGGCCCTCGGGCTGGCGCTGCCGGGCAACGGCTCGGTGCTCGCCACCCACGCCGACCGCAAGCGCCTCTTTGTCGAGGCCGGCCACCTGATCGTCGATCTGGCCCGCCGCCACTACGAGCAGGACGACGCCGGCGTGCTGCCGCGCGCGGTCGCGAGCTTCCGGGCGTTCGAGAACGCCATGACCCTCGACATCGCCATGGGCGGGTCGACCAACACGGTGCTGCACCTGCTGGCCGCCGCCCACGAGGGCGAGGTGCCCTTCACCATGGCCGATATCGACCGGCTGTCGCGGCGGGTTCCGGTGCTGTGCAAGGTCGCCCCGGCAGTGGCCAACGTCCACATGGAGGACGTGCATCGCGCCGGCGGGATCATGGGCATCCTGGGCGAGCTCGACCGGGCCGGCCTGATCGATACCGGCGTCGGCAACGTCTCGGCCGGGACGCTCGGCGCCGCGCTCGCCCGCTGGGACGTGCGCGGCGAACCGGCCGCCTCGGTGAAGACCTTCTACCAAGCGGCGCCGGGCGGCGTGCCGACCCAGGTGGCGTTCAGTCAGGAATCCCGGTTCGACGCGCTCGATCTCGACCGCGAGGGCGGCGTCATCCGCGACGCGGCACACGCCTATTCGCAGGATGGCGGCCTCGCCGTGCTCTACGGCAACCTCGCCGAGCAGGGCTGTATCGTGAAGACCGCGGGCGTCGACGCCTCGATTCTGACCTTCACGGGCACCGCCCGCGTGTTCGAGAGCCAGGACGCGGCCGTCGACGGCATCCTCAACGGCAAGGTCACGGCCGGCGAGGTCGTGCTGATCCGCTACGAGGGACCGCGGGGGGGCCCCGGCATGCAGGAGATGCTCTACCCGACGAGCTACCTCAAATCGAAGGGGCTGGGTAAGGCGTGCGCCCTCGTCACCGACGGGCGGTTCTCCGGCGGGTCGTCGGGCCTGTCCATCGGGCACGTCTCCCCCGAGGCGGCCGAGGGCGGCCTGATCGGCCTCGTGCGCGACGGCGACCGGATCGCCATCGACATCCCGAACCG